>QFOL01000418.1 GCA_003241215.1 Agrobacterium fabrum | reverse complement strand
GCGAAGGCATCACGCTTACCGCCGCCGAAATGGCCGGGCTCGACCGGCTGCTGGAAAAGGGGCTGGACGCGGTTTCCTGACCATTTGGATGGGGAAATGAAAAAAGGCCCGCAATCGCGGGCCTTTTTCATTTCCACATCCAAACGCGATCAGGAGACCGCGTCCAGACCCTTCTCCAGCAGCCGGTCGAGCCCCGCCATTTCGGCGGCGGTCAACGTAATGCCTTCGCTTTCGGATTTGACGCGGGCGGCGAAGCGGCGGCCGGAGGGCAGGCGGGCGCCCTGGCCGACAATGGCGTCGAACAGCACTTCCGCCCGCTGGAAGGGATCGCCGGGGCGGCCCTTGGCGAAGGCTTCGGGAGAAAAGGCGACGATCAATTCGCCATGGGTCGGCGCAAGCGTCGTGGTGCCGAGAAATTCCAGCGCTTCGGGGCTGGTCAGATCGCCGATCATGATGCCGGCGAGAAGCTCGATCATGGTGCCGATCGCCGATCCCTTGTGGCCGCCAAACGGCAGCATGGCGCCGGCAAGGGCGGCTTCCGGGTCGGTCGTCGGGTTGCCCTCGGCGTCGACGGCCCAGCCTTCGGGCAATTGTTTGCCCGCGCGCCGGTGCAGCTCAATTTCGCCGCGTGCGGCAACGGATGTGGCGAAATCAAAGACGTAAGGCGAATTTTCTTTGCGCGGCCAGCCGAAGGCAAAGGGGTTGGTGCCAAGCAGCGGCTTGCTGCCTCCAGTGGGGGCGACGGTGGAATAGCTGGGGCACATCACCAGGCCGGCGAGGCCGTTTTCGGTCAGACCTTCCACTTCCGGCCAGAGCGCCGAGAAATGCGTGCAATCATTGATGGCGAGCGCGGCAATGCCAAGACGTTTCGCCCGCTCGGCCAGAACCGGCAATCCAAGTTCAAAGGCCGGGTTGGCAAATCCGCCATTGGCGTTGACCTTGACGATCGCCGTGCCGTCGTCTTCGGTGATTTCCGGAACCGCATCGGGCTTCACCTTGCCGGCCTTGACCGTGCGCAGCGCGCCTTCGATACGGTAGATGCCGTGGGACTTGCAGGCGTCCCGTTCGCCGGCGGTAATGACGCGCGCCAGCGCGCCCGACTGCACGGCGTTGAGGCCCGCCCTGCGGAAAATCGCCTCGACCCGCTCAGAAAGCCCGTTGATGCTCAGGGTGGTCGTATCGCTCATCATATTCCTCCGATGTCGGTTCGCACATTTTGAATACATAAAGTATACAAAGGCAAGGCTATTGCAACGTGTCTTTTCGTCGGGCTGCCCGGAAAGCTGAAATCAAAAATTGTGAGCCACAAACTCGTGGCCCCATGGCAGGCCCTCACTCCCGTGCCGGTGAAGGGAGGCCGGCAAGCCCAAGCCCTTGGGTTGAAAAAGATCTTGCCGTCACAGAGATGCGGACCGGCCGGCTTCCCGTGGCAGATACGGGGATCGGCAAGGTTGTACCTTCGTGCATGGCCAAACATTTTTCCCGCGGCATTTTTTGATCAGGCCCGCCGGACAGACGCCGCTTCTTCGCAGATGCAAAAATTCTTTTTGTATACTCGTTGTATTTTTATGTTGATTTATCGCTTTCTTGGGGAAATAGTGACCGCGCCTTGAAGGGCAGACCAATTGTGGGAGCAAATAAAGAATGAAAAAATCGGTCATCGTCGCCGGCCTGCTGGCCGCCACTTTCGCTATCACCCCGGCCAAGGCCGACAAACTTGACGACATCATTTCGTCCGGCACGCTGCGTTGCGCCGTCGTGCTCGATTTCCCGCCCATGGGCGCGCGTGATGACGCCAACAACCCGATCGGCTTCGATGTCGATTATTGCAACGATCTCGCCAAGGCGCTCGGCGTCACGGCTGAAATCGTCGAGACGCCGTTCCCGGAGCGTATTCCGGCGCTGATGTCCGGCCGCGTCGATGTCGGCGTTGCCTCTACTTCGGATACGCTTGAGCGCGCCAAGACTGTCGGCATGACGGTGCCTTATTTCGCCTTCGAAATGGCCGTTACCGCCAACGACAAGTCCGGCATCAAGTCTTTTGAAGACATGAAGGGCAAGACCGTCGGCGCAACCGCCGGCACGTTCGAAGCCATCGCGCTCGAAAAATCGGTCAAGGAATGGGGCACCGGCGAATTCCGTCCTTACCAGACGCAGGCCGACGTGTTCCTCGCGCTCAGCCAGGGCCAGATCGACGCCACCGTTTCCACCTCTACGGTCGCGCAGTCCAACGTCAAGGGCGGCAAGTTCGCCGGCATTTCGGTTGTCGGCAAGGCGCCTTACGACATCGACTATGTCGCGCTCTTCACCAACCGTGACGAATACGGCTTCATCAACTACCTGAACCTCTTCATCAACCAGCAGGTTCGTACCGGCCGCTACGCCGAACTCTACGAAAAATGGGTTGGCGGCGAAGTGCCTTCGCTCACCGTCAACGGCGTTTATCGCTGATCAGGAATTTTCGTGAACGGCGCGGTCGAGATGATCGCGCCGTTGATCGTTTCTGAAAAGGCGGGACTTTCATGTTCAACTATACATTCCACTGGAATCAGGCGCTGAAGGCTTTGCCGCAGCTTCTGGACGGTGCGGTGGTGACGCTGCAGATCGCCATTCTGTCGATGGTGATCGGTCTTTCCTGCGCCATCGTGCTGACGCTGTTCCGGCTCTCCGGCAACCGCATTCTCGGCGCTTTCGCCGCCGTCTGGGTGGAAATCGCCCGCAACACGCCGGCGCTGTTCCAGATTTACATGGCCCATTTCGGGCTTGGCAATTTCGGCATTCACCTCAGCCCCTATACCGCGCTTCTGGTCGGCATCGCCTTCAACAACGCCGGTTATCTCGCGGAGAATTTCCGTGGCGCGCTGAAAGCCATTCCCGATACGCAGACGCGTTCCGGCCGTTCGCTGGGCATGACCTCGATGCAGACCTTCCGGCTCATCATCCTGCCGCAGAT
>QFOL01000417.1 GCA_003241215.1 Agrobacterium fabrum | reverse complement strand
ATCTTCTCGACGTCTTCCTTGAAATATTTCAGGTTATCGAGATTGGCGCCCATCTGCAGGTTTTCCAGCACTGTCATGCGCGGGAAAATCCGGCGGCCTTCCGGTGATTGGGCGATGCGCTTGCGGGCGATCAGATGGGTCGGCAGCTGGGTAATGTCCTCGCCATCGAAGATCACCTGGCCGGCGCGCGCCTGCGGGCTGCCGCAGATGGTCATCATCAGCGTCGACTTGCCAGCGCCATTGGCGCCGATCAGGCTGACGATTTCGCCCCTCTTCACTTCGACATCGACACCGGCCAGAGCCCGGATATTGCCATAATAGGTTTCGACACCCTGGACTTTCAGAAGCGGTTCACCGGACATCAGGCACGTCTTCCACTTCATCATCCTCGACACCCAGATAGGCGGCGATGACCTTCGGGTCGTTCTTCACATGGTCCGGCGTGCCGTCGGAAATCTTCTGGCCATATTCCAGAACCACCACATGGTCGGAAATCTGCATCACCACCGACATGTCGTGCTCGATGAGAAGCAGCGACGTGCCCTCGTCGCGGATGCCGCGCAGGAGCGTGTTAAGCGCCAGCGATTCCTTCGGGTTGAGACCGGCGGCCGGCTCATCGAGGCACAGAAGCTCCGGCCCCGTGCACATGGCGCGGGCGATTTCCAGACGGCGCTGCGCGCCATAGGGCAGATCACCGGCCGGATCGTCGGCGCGGTCGATCAGATCGGCCTTTTCCAGCCAGTATTTGGCCTTTTCGATCGAGGCATCCACTGCCCGCCGGTAAGCGGGCAGGCCGAGAAGGCCGAGGATCGTGTAACCCGAGGCCTTCATCAGCGCATTGTGCTGCGCCACCAGCAGGTTTTCCAGAACCGTGAGACCCGAAAACAGGCGAATGTTCTGGAAGGTGCGCGCCACCTTGGCCTTCTTGGTGATTTCGAAATCCGGCAGGCGCTCGAGAAGATGCGCCTCGCCGTTCTGCTGGCGCATGGTGATCATGCCCATGGTCGGCTTGTAGAAGCCGGTGATGCAGTTGAAGACCGTGGTCTTGCCCGCACCGTTGGGGCCGATCAATGCGGTGATCTCGCCGCGCTTCGCCTCAAAGGAGAAGTCGTTGATGGCCATCAGGCCGCCGAAGCGCATCGAGAGATGTTCGACCTTGAGGATCGTATCATTTGCCATTGTCGTCGTTCCGGAAGCCATCAACCGTGACCTTCCTTGGTAAAGCTGCCGGAGACGGCCTTGCGTTCTTTAAGGAAGGCCGTGGGTTCACGCGAGCCGACGAAACCGCGCGGCTTGAACAGCATGACGATGACCATGGCAAGCCCGAAGAGCAGCATACGGTAGAGTTCCGGCGTGAAATCGGGCCCGAAGACATGCTTCAGGAACTCCATTTCACGCAGCGCCTCGGTGCCGCCGACCATGACCAGCGCCGCAATGGCGATACCGGTCAGCGAACCCATGCCGCCGAGAACGACGATGGCGAGGATGACGGCGGATTCGAGGAACACGAAGCTTTCCGGTGAAACGAAGCCCTGACGGGCAGCGAAGAAGGAACCGGCGAAACCGCCGAACATCGCGCCCGTGGCAAAGGCGGTGAGCTTGGTGATGACGGTATCGATGCCGAGCGACCGGCAGGCGATCTCATCCTCGCGCAGCGCTTCCCAGGCGCGGCCGATCGGCATGCGGCGCAGGCGAATGGTGACATAGGCCGTCAGCATGCACAGCAGCAGGATCACGTAGAACAGGAAGATCTTGTAATAGGCCGAGGACATGGAAAGCCCGAAAACCTTGGCGAAGTTGTTCGGCGCACCGACATCGAAGGACCAGATGCCGAAGACCGAGGCCTTGGCAATGCCGGAAATACCGAAGGTGCCCTTGGTCACATCCGTCCAGTTCAAAAGCACGAGACGGATGATTTCACCGAAGGCGAGCGTCACGATCGCCAGATAGTCGCCGCGCAGACGCAGCACCGGGAAACCGAGGATGATGCCCCAGAAACCGGCGAGAATGCCCGCGACCGGCAAAAGCACCCAGAAGGACAGGCCGAACTGGCTGGAGAGCAGCGCATAGGAATAGGCGCCGACCGCATAAAAGGCGACGTAACCGAGATCGAGCAGGCCGGCGAGGCCGACAACGATGTTGAGGCCCCAGGCGAGCATGACATAGATCAGGATCTGGATGCCGAAATTGTCGACGAATTTCAGCGAGCCCTGGAAACCGAAAAGCTGCACGGCGATGACCGGGTAGAGAAGCAGCAGAACCAGCGCCAGCTTCAGGAAGTGCTTGTGGAAAAAGCCCTTTTCCTCGGAAATCTCCAGCACGCCGCTCTTGGCCTTGGCCAGCTTGCGGCGATCCAGCGACGGCTTGATGAAGCCGACCACGAGGAAGCGGCCGACAGCGGCAACGACGACGAAAATCGCCAGCAGGCCCCAGCGCGTGCCCCAGATCAGCTGGTTGTTGATATCTTGATAGGTGACGATGCCGACATAAAGAATGAACATGCCGAACGAGATGAGGCCCGCAATCAGGCCTTCCTTCACGGCCGTCGCCATCAGGCTCGGGCTGGAAGCAGCGTTGTCGGAAGCGATATTGGTCATGGGATCACACCTTCTCGACTTCCGGACGACCGAGAATGCCGGTCGGCTTGAAGATCAGCACGAAAGCCAGGATGCCGAATGCCGCGACATCCTTGTAGGCGATGGAGAAATAGGCCGACCACAGCGATTCGATGAGGCCGATCAGCAGGCCGCCGAGAACCGCGCCCGGAAGCGAGCCTATGCCGCCGAGAACGGCCGCCGTAAACGCCTTGACGCCGGGGACGAAACCATCGCTGAACGAGGCCACGCCATAATACATCAGATACATCGTACCGGCGACGGCGGCCAGCGCCGCACCCATGATGAAGGTGATGGAGATCGTCTTGTCGACATCGACGCCGAGCAGTGCGGCCATCTTGCGGTCCTGTTCGGTGGCGCGCTGGGCGCGGCCGAGCGGGGTCTTGTTGACGATATACCAGAAGGCGAAGAGCAGCACCGAGGTGACGACCATGATGATCAGCTGCTTCAGCGACACGGTGACGGCGCCGAAATGATAACTTTCCGTCACCATCGACGGGATCGGCTTGTTGCGCGGACCCTGCGTCACCTGGATGAAGTTGGACAGCGCGATCGACATGCCGATGGCCGTGATCAGCGGCGCGAGACGGAAGGAGCCTCTGAGCGGCCGGTAGGCGACGCGTTCGATCACCCAGTTCCACAGGCCGGTCATCAGCATGGCGACGACCATCATCAGAAGCAGAAGAAGCGCCACCGGAATGCCGGCG
>QFOL01000416.1 GCA_003241215.1 Agrobacterium fabrum | reverse complement strand
GATACACCCGCGCCCGCCACGGCGCCGGTGATGCGGGCGGCCCAGATGCCGGCCTCATTGGCGAATTCAGACATGGGTAATCATTCCGTTCTAGGATGTGGTTATCGGGCGGACGCGCCGCGTCGCACGCGGGCGTTTTTTGCGCGCCTGCGCCTGTTGATTTTGCGAATCTTCGGAATCGCTTGGGCGGAAGACCTCACAGGGAGATTCCGCTTCTTCAGAAAATGATTGAACGGGAAACCGGGGGTTCGATCCCGCCGCGGCGGCGATCAATAACCGACGGCTTCGCGCTTTTCCTCGTCGCTCAGGAACGAGGCCGCGCCGATGCGTGCCCAGAGCGCATCCCGCTCGCCGGCAAGCCCGGCAATCCGGTCGAGATCGGGTTCGAGCCTCAGCCCAGAGCCGAAGACCGGAGAAAGCCAGCCGCAGAGCCTCGCCGCCGTGCGATAAACGAGCGGTAGGACGGTGAGACGATAAAAGGCGCGGTTCGCCTCCTGGTAATTGGCATAGGTGTTGTCGCCGGGAATGCCGATCAGCATCGGCGGCACCCCGAGCGAAAGCGCGATATCGCGCGCCGCCCCATTGCGGGCCTCGAGAAAATCCATGTCGCGCGGCGAAAGACCCATGGCCTTCCAGTCCAGCCCGCCCTCCAGAAGCAGCGGGCGGCCGGCATTCATCGCCCCCTGATAACCTTCCTCCAGCTCGCGCTTCAGCCGCTCATATTGTTCGGTGGAGAGATTGCCGCCCTCCTTCGGCTGATAGACCAGCGCGCCGGAGGGCCGGGCGGAATTGTCGAGCAGGCGCTTGTTCCACTGGCTTGCGGCATTGTGCAGATCGAGCGCGGCCCCTGCGGAGGCGAGTGGTGCAAAACCCGCCCGGTCATCCAGCGGATGGAAAAGTTTCAGATGCAGCAGCCCCAGCCCGTCGCGCTCGGCGGCGATGCGCCGGGAGGCGCGGCCCTCGGCACGGTAATCATAGGCCACCGGCCAGCCATCCGGCCCTTCGACGATGCTGACCCGGTCGGGCCGCAGAAGATGCAGCTCGCGCAGCCGCCCGCCCACCGTCAGCGGCTCGATATAGGCATTTCCGGCGAGCATGAGGTGGCCATAAAGCGCCTCGAAAAAATCCGGCCCGCCCATATGGGCGCCCGGTTTTAAAAGCAGTGCCAGAAGCGGATGATCGGCGAGCTCCTCTTCGCCATCATAAAGCAGCCAGCTGACGGAAGCCGAGGTCTCCGCCACCATGCGGGCGGCCCGGTGCGCGACCGGGTTCTTCATGAAGCCCTCGCGGGCAAGTGCGGCATAGGACCGGCCCGACCAGAAAGCCTGCCCGCCCTGCACGGCAACCGCCATGAAGCCATCGGCCATTTTCCGGCTTTCAGGCGCGGCTCTGCCATCCGCCGGGCGCAGCCACGGCAGGGAAAAGGGAAATCGCATGGAGTTGTCCTTGTTTTGATGGCGGCTCAGGCCCCGGTGCCCTCATCCCTGTGCCTGTCACAGGGATCCAGCCAGCCCAAGTCCTTGGGCTGAAAAGACTCTTCTCGCCGCGCAGACGCGAGTCGACTGGATTCCTGTGACGAGCACAGGAATGAGGGTACTGGGGCCTCAGCCCCGCGACGGAGGAAAGGTTTTCTTCCGCTCTCAGCAGACTACTTGCGTATCCAGGTCACTTTCGCAGCCGAAACCGGACGTCTACCGGATCGGCGCTTTCACCGCCGTATCGCTGTCAAAATCGGCGGCAATGCGGGTCTCGCGCAGCGGCTTTACCGTGCGGGTCGAAAGATCATAAGCTGGGTCGGCCTTGTAAGCGGCGAGCGCCGCCTCGTTTTCGAACTCGCCATAGACGATGAAATCGACCGAATTGCCCCATTGGTCCTTCTTCACGTTCTCGCCGATTTCAAGCTTCAGCGAATGCGGTATCGCGGTCAGGCCAGAAAGCCCCCTGCGCACGGCGTCGCGGTTTTCCTCGGGAACGGTGAAAAAGACGATATGGCGGATCACGGTGTCACCTGTCATGCAAACTTCAAAGGCAGCCTTCTCGGCACCGGGTAACGGGTTATCATCTGGCCCGCCCGGGTTCAATCCGCGCCGCGACAAGCGCTTGATGAAATGCACGCCCGTAACCGCCCACCAGCCGCGCCCTGTCGCTGCCATTGATGATGGCGCGGGCGCCGTCCCAATCCTCGCGCCCGTCGCTGAAGAAATCGGCGAGCCTGCGGCCGGTGAAACCGCCGCCCGCCATGCCGTGGATCAGGATCGCGGTGGCCACCTCCGCCTCCATGGCGCGCTCGGGCCGTTCCAGGAGATCGACGCCGGTCAGCGCCGACATGGCCTCGTAATTGCGCCGATGCGTCAGCTGCACGAAACCGCGCCCCAGCCAGCTTTTACCTTCGGTGTCCGGCCGCCAATAGGGTTTGCGCACCATGGGCAGCCTGCCCGCCGCAAAAGCGCGGTCGAGCCTTGCCATCGCTTCGGTATCGCTTGCCGCCAATGTCTCGCGCACCGGCTGCATGGTCGTCGCCGTTTCGTGAAAGGCCGTCGCCAGCATATAGGCGAGCCAGCGCGGATCGCCGCCCGGCATCGCCTTTTCGAACCCTGCCAGCATCGTTTTCGTGCCGGCAAGCTGGGCCACGCGCAGGCGGCCGCCGAAGATGGAACTCCGCGCCGACGCGAAGAATCGCGCCTCGTCATAGGCCATAGCCGGCTCCTGAAAATGATGGGCGATATGACACCCGGTTTTTCCACATGATAGCGGTCGCGACTAAATCGATTTGAAAAAACCTTAATCGATTTTAATCCGCACGCCGGGGTTTTGGGGTAAAAAATTCCTTGAATTCCGGAACCTTAGCGCGCTAACTCCATTCACCGCGCAATCCTGCAGCGTTAACCATTCAAGGAGGAATGCCACCATGACAGCGACAATCCCCCAGACCGTTTATGACCGTCTCGAAAACGAGTGGCGC
>QFOL01000415.1 GCA_003241215.1 Agrobacterium fabrum | reverse complement strand
CTGAACGGCAGTTTCAATCTCTCCGACAGCCGCCTGACATCGAGTGTGCAGCTCTTTGCGCTGCCCGCCACTCTTCCGCCGGCGCTCGCGGAAAAATTCGATACCACCATTGCCCTCCAGGGCGATATCGACCTGACTATCGGCGGACGCACCAGCGTTGAGAACCTCGCCGTGAAATCCGGAACGATAGAAGCGGCAGGCAGTGTCAGTCTCGAAAACGACGCACTGAATGCCAGCCTGACGGGCAAGTTCCCGGCTCTCGAAAAGCTGACGCCGCAGGCGAAAGGTGTTGCAGATTTTGCAATCGAAGCCAGCGGCGCGCTCACCGCGCCTGATTTCAACGTCACCCTGAGTTCCGAAAGCGCGATCCTTGCCGGACGAACGCTTGAAGCGCTGAAGGTCAATGCGTCAGGCAAGGCCGACCCGGCCGCACCACAGGCAAAGCTGACAGCCAGCGGCAGCCTCGACAGGCAGAAGATCGACGCCAACGCCAATGTGGTTCAGACCGAAAACGGCACGGCGATACCCGAACTTCATGTTGCGGTGGGCCGCAATATTTTGAACGGTCAACTGCAATTCTCGCAGCAATTCCTTCCGAGCGGCACTCTTTCCTTCAACTTCCCCGATCTCGCCCTGCTGGCCGCGCTTGCAGCGCAGCAGGCAGATGGCGATATTGCCGGCGATATCGCGCTGAGCAACGCCAATAGCCGGATCGCCGCGACGATAAAGGCGAATGGCGGCAGCATCCGTCAGGGCACAACAACGATCTCCAAGCTCGCCGCCGATATTTCCATCGATGATCTTCAGGCGCTCGCCATCAATGGCAAGGTCAGCGCCGACAGCGTCAATGCCGGCGCCGCTGCGATATCAGGCCTGAACGCCACCATCGGCCATTCCGGCACCACGACTGCGTTCGACGTCAACGGCCGTTATGACAACGCGCCGCTGGTGGTGAAGGGCAGCGCCGAAACAGGCGGATCGCCGATGACGGTGCGGGTCGAGGCTTTTTCCGCCGCCCCCAAGGGCATTTCGGTGCGGCTTGAAAAACCAAGCACCATCGCCATCCAGAACGGCGCGGCCCGCCTCTCCGATCTGACCATCGTCACGGGCGACGGGCGTGTGGAGGTCAACGGCACCGCTGGGTCAACACTCGACATCAGGGCCGATATCCGTTCGCTCCCCGCCAGTCTTGCAAACGCCTTCGCCGCCGGGCTGGATGCCGCCGGCAACATCTCCGGCACGGTCAGCGCCAAGGGTGCGGCATCCGACCCTTCTGTCGATTACAATCTGAACTGGGTCAACGCTGAGGTCGCGCAGACACGCGCCGCGGGGCTCGCCGCGCTCGGCATCAAGGCGAACGGCCGTTTTGCCGGCGGTAACCTGCAGATCGACACTGATGTGACCGGCCAGGGCGGCATGTCGCTTTCCGGCGGCGGTACGCTCGGCATCGCCGGCAATCGCCCGCTTTCCATGGCTTTTTCCGGCAGGCTGCCCTTCTCCGCCGTTGCAGCGCAAACCGCAGCGCAGGGGCTCGATGTGGACGGCACCGCGGCCATCGATGTGAAAATATCCGGCAGCGCTTCCGCGCCCGTCGTGACCGGCAGCATCACCACCGATGGCACGCGCCTGACGGATGTGCGCCGAAACCTGACGATCAATGGCCTGGGCGCAACAATCACCTTCGACCGTGATCGCGCCGTCATTTCCCGATTGAACGGGAAGCTCGCCGGTGGCGGAACGATTTCCGGAACCGGCAGCGTCGGTATTGCCGGCGGCTCGGGTTTCCCCGCCGATATATCGATCACGCTGGATCGCGCCGGTTACAATGACGGCACGCTGGTGACGACGGTGGTGAGCGGTACGCTGACGCTGAAAGGCCCACTGCTGAATTCCCCGATACTGGGCGGCAATCTGACGCTGGACAGAAGCGCCATCACCATTCCCGAAAAACTCCCGGCTTCGCTGACGGAAATCGACGTCAAGCACAAGAACGCCCCGCCGAAGGTCCGAGCCCAGGCCAAGGCGCTCGGCGGCGATCAGGGCGGCAGCGGCAGTTCGTCCACCATCAATCTCGATCTGCAGGTGAATGCCCCGAGCGGCATCTTCGTACGCGGACGCGGCATCGATGCGGAACTCACGGGCAATCTGACGATCCGCGGCACGGCGGCCGTTCCAGTCATTTCCGGCGGCTTTGAAATGCGTCGCGGCAGGCTTGAAATCCTCACCCGCCGCCTCGATTTCACCACCGGCAATATCAGTTTCGGCGGCGGCCTCGTCCCGGTTCTCGACATGAAGGCGGACTCGACGGTCGGCTCGACGACCATCACCGTGTCCGTTTCCGGCAATGCCAACGATCCGACCTTTGCTTTCTCCTCGGCGCCCGCCCTGCCGCAGGATGAGGTGATGGCGCAGCTGATCTTTGGCCAGTCCATGTCGAAACTCTCGGCTCTGCAGATCGCAAGGCTGGCCGATGCCGCCGCCCAGCTGGCCGGCGGGCGCTCCACCTCGCTGTTCGACAAGCTCAGAAGCAATCTCGGTGTCGACGATCTCGATATTTCGACCGATTCCGAAGGACAGGCCCGCGTTTCCGCCGGCAAATATCTCAACGAAAGAACCTATCTCGAGCTGCAGCAAAGCGGCGAATCCGGCGCAAAGGCGATCATCAACCTCGATGTCGGGCGTGGTGTGAAGCTGCGCGGTGAGGAGGGCGGCGATGGTGAAGGCGCAGCCGGTATATTTTACGAGAAGGAATATTGAGGCGGTTCACATTTAGGTTTGCGAAACCATCTCATGCTACGAATCTTCCATTGAAGACGGAAATATTGTTTCCGGCTGTTCAGGCACCAGGCAGAACGCCAAATCCGCATATGCAAGTGTCGGTGCACTTGCGCCGGCCTCCACAGCGAGCATTGGGAAGAATTCTGATGGCAATGATTAACTCTACCAATTTTGGCGGTGAGACGCTCG
>QFOL01000414.1 GCA_003241215.1 Agrobacterium fabrum | reverse complement strand
GATTTCTCCCGGAACATCCCAAGCTTCGCGTGTGGAATGGTGAGCCGCATACAGTCGCCCGCATGAAAATGCAAGCATTTATGCGAAAAAACCGCAGAAACAGCCGCGTTTCAGCGGACAGGCTTGTTTTCGCAGGTCTCGGGCTTGAGAATATCGAGCTTCGCAAGCTTTCCCGTCAGGACGAAATCGCCGTAATCCATCGTCAGATCGCGGGTGATTCCGTTTTCATAAAGCTTGAACGACATGCGATAGATCGGCAGGGCGTCGGTGCCGGTCTTGTCATTGTAATAAGCGATGGTCACCGGCCAGAAGGCGGCCTTGGCGAATTCCCCCACCTTGCCGGCTTCGGCATCGCCATCCTTCGGCATCTGCGACTTGCCGACCAGCGTGGACGTGATCAGGCTCTCATCGCCATCGTCCGAACCGTCGAATATCCGCGATTCGAAGATGCGCTTTCCCTGTTTCGCATGTTCGATGACCTGGAACATGTGCTCTGTCGGGAATTCGCTGGCCACGAGACTGACCTGACGGGCATCCGGGCGGGTCAGATCGACCTTGACGCCATCGGTGCTGTCGGTTGCGGCCCCCTGCACTTCCTTGTCCAGCTTGTCGTCGGTGTAGGACTTGGTCTCGAAGGTGAATTTCTTGGCCGCCAGATCCTCGAAAGTCGTGGTCTGCTGGTCGGTCATGCGCACGGCATCGCCGGTGTTGATCTGCGTCACGAAACGGAAATCCGTCTTGTAGCCCTGACAGGCCGAGCCCGTGAATTCATAGACCATGCGGCCCGTCATGCCCTCGATGCCGGAGCGATCGGACGCGTCCTTGAGTTCGAGGTCGTAGACGGCGCGATGCGCAATGAGATCCGGAACCGCGACCGGCAAGGCATTGGCAGCGTTTGACAGGCCGGTCATAAGCCCTGTTGCGGCAACGAAACCAAGCGTCCTGACAAACATGCAATATCTCCTGTTGGACTAGCCGCTCATATTGTACAAGCAACCGCCCGGCTTTTGGATCAACATCTTCTGAATGCCGGATTCTTGAAGGATTTACAACAAAACCTGAGACGAAAATGTCGGACGTCATCGAAGGCCGGCAGCACCAGCCGCAAACTACGTTCCGTTCACCATCAGCGGCAATCTGCTTTATGTATCGGGTCAACTGCCGATGGAATCGGGCAAGATTGCGGTGACCGGCCTTGTTGGCCGCGATGTCGACGTTGCGGGCGCCCAGCGCGCCGCCGAATTGTGCGCCGTCAACATTCTCGCACAGGTCAAGGCCGCTTTGAACGGCGACCTCTCGAAAATCCGCCGCGTCATCAAGCTGAACGGCTTTGTTGCGTCGGTTCCGGAGTTCGTGGAACAGCACCTCGTCATCAACGGCGCCTCCAATCTCATTGCCAATGTTCTCGGCGAGCCCGGCAAACATGCCCGCGCCGCTGTCGGCATGGCCTGCCTGCCCTTCAATGCATCAGTCGAAATCGACGCCATCGTGGAAATCGACGCATGACACTCAAGCTTTCCTGGCTGACGGCTCAGCCCGTCGCCCATCGCGGTTATCATGATCTCAACAAGGCGGTCTGGGAAAACACGCTTTCCGCCTTTTCCCGCGCCATCGAGGCCGGTTTCGCCATCGAATGCGACGTGCAACTGGCGGCCGACAGCGTACCAGTGATCTTTCACGACGACGACATGGCCCGCCTGACCGGCATCAAGGGCGATGTGCGCGAACGTACGTCGGCCGAGCTGTCGCTGCTTGCGGTCGGCCAGACCGGTGACCGGATCCCTACCCTCAAGCAGCTTCTGGCGCTCTGCGCCGGCAAGGTGCCGCTGGTCATCGAGCTGAAAGGCCGCTCCGGCGAAGGCGTCGACGACGGTTTTGCCGAGGCGGTGCTGGAAGACCTCGAGGGTTACAAGGGTCACGTGGCGCTGATGAGCTTCGACCATCACCTGCTTAGGGATCTGAAGGCTGCGGGTTCGCCCTGGCCGCTCGGTCTCACGGCCGAAGGCGACAAGCCGGAAGACTTCTTCAAACATGACGAAGCGATGCAGCTCGGGCTTGATTTCATCTCCTATCATTGGGGTCATCTGCCCAACAGCTTCATCGAGGCGCAAAGAAAACTCGGGCTTCCGGTGATTACCTGGACGGTCAGGGATGAAAATGCGCGCGAGACTACCTATAAATATGCGGACCAGATGACATTCGAAGGTTTCGACCCGAGAGAGAACCCACCCGCCACGGCATGACTGAAGACTATTCCATCAGCATTGCGCAATCCTTCGCGGATATCGACCCGGAAAGCTGGAAACGGCTTTCCGGAGCCTCGCGCAGTACATCAGGAAAAATCTATAATCCATTCATTTCCCATGAATTTTTATCATCCATGGAAGAGTCCGGGTCGGCGACAGCCAAAACCGGCTGGCTCGGGCACCATCTGCTTCTCGAAAACGCCTCCGGAACTCTCATCGGCGCGGTGCCGGCCTATCTGAAGAATCACAGCCAGGGTGAATACGTCTTCGACCACGGCTGGGCGGATGCCTTCGAACGGGCCGGCGGTCATTATTATCCGAAACTGCAATGTTCGGTCCCTTTCACGCCGGCAACCGGACCACGGTTGCTCGTCTGCGAAAACGAGGACGAGACACGTTTCAAAACACTCCTGGCCTCCGGTCTCGCGCAGGTGACGGAAAAGATCGGCGTCTCGTCGGCACATGTCACATTTCTGGAAGAGAACGATCTCTCCGCCCTTCTGCCCCGCGATTTCCTGCACCGGACCGACCAGCAGTTCCACTTCATCAATGACGGTTATCGTGACCACGATGATTTTCTCGACGCGCTTTCCTCACGCAAGCGCAAGGGGCTGAAGAAAGAACGCCGCGCGGCGCTGGAAAACGGCATCGAGATCGACTGGCTGACTGGCAGCGATCTGACCGAGGATATCTGGGACCAGTTCTTCGCCTTCTACATGGATACCGGCAGCCGCAAATGGGGCCGCCCCTATTTGACGCGGAAGTTCTACTCGCTGATCGGCGAGCGCATGGCCGATGATGTGCTGCTGGTGATGGCGAAACGCGAGGGGCGTTATATTGCCGGCGCGATCAATTTCATCGGCTCGGATGCACTTTATGGCCGCCACTGGGGCTGCATCGAGGATCATCCCTTTCTGCATTTTGAGGTCTGTTATCATCAGGCGATCGATTTCGCGCTTTCCAGGGGACTGAAACGGGTGGAAGCCGGCGCCCAGGGCGAACACAAGCTGGCGCGCGGTTACATGCCGGTCACCACCCACTCGGCGCATTTCATCGTGCATCCGGGCCTGCGCCGCGCCATTGCCGACTATCTTCAGCGCGAGCGCGAGGAAGTCGAGCATATCGGCGATTATCTTGATGAACACACGCCCTTCCGCAAGGGCGAGAGACAGGAACCGGACGTATAGTCCGCCATGAGGAGAGATCACGATGACGGCCAGCGCCTATGACGACAACAATATCTTCGCAAAAATCCTGCGCGGCGAAATTCCAAGCCACAAGCTTTACGAAGACGAGCATACGCTTGCCTTCATGGATGTGATGCCGCAGGCCCCCGGCCATCTGCTCGTGGTTCCCAAGACCGGCTCCCGCAACCTGCTCGATGCCGACCCGGAAGTGCTGGCGAAGACCATTCCCGTCGTGCAGAAACTGGCCGTGGCGGCCAAGGAAGCCTTCGATGCCGATGGCGTCTTCATCGCCCAGTTCAACGAACCGGCGGCTGGCCAGACCGTTTTCCATCTGCATTTCCACGTCATTCCGCGCAAGGAAGGCGAGCCGCTGAAGCCGCATTCCGGCGTGATGGCCGATGGCGAGGTGTTGAAGGCCCATGCGGAGAAGATAAAGGCCGCGCTTGCTTCGTGATGGTTGCCTGGCATACGACGTCATCCTCGGCCTTGTGCCGAGGATCCAACCACGTATCTGAAATCAATCGGTTGCGGATGCTCGGGACAGGCCCCGGTTTTTACCGAGACCGACAAAGGCGGTGAATCGCTGTTGGGCTTCTGCTTGTGGCCGGGTTTTCCACTGCGGTCGATCC
>QFOL01000068.1 GCA_003241215.1 Agrobacterium fabrum | reverse complement strand
TGGAGAGCCCCGGGCCTACGCGCGCTGACCCGATGCAACTAGAGGCAGGGGTCCCTTTTGGGAGCCGATAAGGGGTCCCGTTACGACGCCGATTGACACGATATTCTCTATGCCGCGCCGGAAACCCTTCTCAAGCCGGATGTTCTTGACGCGCTGCAATCCGTTGAACTCTCGCTGATCGCGGTCGACGAGGCCCATTGCCTGTCGCAATGGGGGCATGATTTCCGTCCGCCCTACCGTCAGCTGGATATGCTGATCGAGCGTTTCCCGAGCACGCCGCGCATGGCGCTGACGGCGACGGCTGACGAACCCACCCGTTTGGAAATTCTCGGCCATCTGGGGATAAAAGAAGATGACGCCTTCATCGCCGGGTTCGATCGCCCCAATATCCGCTATGCGATCATGGAAAAGGACAATCCGCGCGCGCAGCTGAAGCGCTTCCTGAAGGATCGCGATGGTGAAAGCGGCATCGTCTATTGTCTTTCCAAACGCAAGGTGGACGAAACGGCTGCGTGGCTGCGGGAGGAGGGGCGCGATGCGTTGCCCTATCATGCCGGCATGGACAAGGCCGCCCGCGAGGAGAACCAGACCCGCTTCCAGCACGGTGAGGCGGTCATCATTGTTGCGACCGTTGCCTTTGGCATGGGCATCGACAAGCCGGATGTGCGCTTTGTCGTTCATATCGATCTGCCGGGCAGCATCGAGGCCTATTACCAGGAAACCGGCCGGGCCGGCCGTGATGGTCTGCCATCGGATGTGCTTATGCTCTACGGTTACGAAGATATTGCCTTGCGCAACCGCTTTATCGAAGAGTCTGACGCCGCGGACCAGCGCAAATACATGGAGCGCCAGAAGCTTGATGCGCTGCTCGGTCTCGCAGAAACTGCAAGCTGCCGCAGGCAGGTTCTGCTGTCCTATTTCGGCGATCGGTGTGAGCCCTGCGGCAATTGCGATACCTGCGCCGAGCCGCCGGACCTGTTTGACGGGGCCATCGCCGCACAGAAGCTTCTCTCCTGCATCTACCGCACGGGTGAACGTTTCGGTCAGGCCTATGTCATACGTGTGCTGCTGGGTATCGAGGATGAGCGGATTTCCCGCTTCGGGCACGACCGCATCACGACTTACGGGATAGGCAAGGAACATGACAATCGCACCTGGCGCGCCATTCTGCGTCAAATGGTTGCCTTGCGGATGATTGACGTCGACCTGTCCGGGCATGGCGGCTTGTCCATTTCCGAAGACGGACGGCGGTTCCTGCGCGAAAAACCGGCCCTGATGCTGAGGATACCGTCCGCTCCCCGTTCTGCACGGCAATCGGCGCCGCGCCGCGCGGCATCGACGGTTTTACCGGAGTCCGATCGCAGTCTTTTTGAAGCACTGCGTACAAAGCGCATGGAAATCGCCCGCGCGCAGAATGTCCCGCCCTATGTGATTTTCCACGACAAGACACTTATCGAACTTGCGATGGTAAAGCCGGCCTCGGCGAAGGAGATGGCTGAGATTCCAGGTGTCGGAGATACCAAGCTCGAGCGCTACGGGCCGGCCTTCCTGGCGGCGATCATGCAGCACGCCGCGGAGGCGTGACCGCAGCTAGTCATATAAATAGCCGGATAATTAAAGCCGAAAGCGCCCGGAAAGGGTTCAGCCCGTCGTATCCTTGAACAGGACGTTCTGGTCGATGAGATAGCGCGAGAACAACGGCAGGCTCGCGCCGCCAATCGCCCGCGCCTGGCTGCCAACTGCGCCTTCGATGATGTCCGGCATAGTGACACCCTGCAAATCGTGGTGTTTGAGGGCAAGGCGGGTGGCGGCGACGATTCTCGTTCTGACCCAGTCGGGAAAACCGCCGTCGATGATCACACTGGAAAAATCGATGATGGAGGCGGCGGCGATAACCGCCTGCGCCAGCGCTGCGGCGGTTTTCCTGATCCAGCTTTCCAGCGGCTCGCCGAAATCGATCCACTCGTCAGGGGAAAACCATAGCGGGCGCGGATCGATGCCCTTTTCGCGCAGCATGTTTTCCAGAACGAAGATCGACGCGATTTTCAGAAGCTGGACGGTATTGCCATCTTGCCCTTGCACCGGCAGGGGGCCGATCGCGCCCGCCGTTCCGGTCTTTCCGGAAAACAGCGCCGAATTCAACACAACGCCGCCGCCTATGAAGGAGCCGATAAATATATAGAGAAAATCCGCATAGTTCTGGCCTGCGCCAAAAACCAGTTCGGCGCCGCAGGCGCTGGTCGCGTCATTCTGCAGGAAAACGGGATAGCTGACATTTTCGGCGATTTCCGAGCGGATATCGACGCCCCGCCACCGCTCCATTTCAATCTGTGGAGCGCCCACCTCCTGCGCCCAGTTCCACAATTCGAACGGAGCGGCAATGCCGACGCCGGCGATTTTTTCCCGCTCGGCCGGAGAGAGTTTCGATTCTAGCTCCGTTATACCGTCGATCACGAAGGGCAATATCCATTCCGGAAGAGGGTAGGGATAGGTTCTGCGAAGCTTGAGCCTGATCCGGCCGACAAAATCCATCAGCACGAGATCGACGCTGCGCCGGCCGATCTTCACGCCGAAAGAAAAGACAGCGTCGGGATTAAGCCGCATCGGCGTCGACGGTTGGCCGACTTTGCCGCGCAGCCTTTCACCACGAATGAGAAGCCCGTCCTTTTCAAGCGAACGCATGATGACAGAGACGGTCTGCGCCGAGAGGCCGCAAAGTCTTGATATTTCGGCTTTTGACAGTCCGCCGTGACGGCGGACGAGAGACAGCACGAGCCGTTCGTTATAAGCGCGCACCCCGATCTGGTTGGCGCCGCCGCTTATATCCATGGTGGTGAGCGGCGCTGGCGGCGCCGTCTCGACAGATTGTCTCATAATGTCATCCTCCCGCCCGCAATGTCCGCCGCGACCGACAAAGCAGGCTTTATGGCAATCTTGCTATCGCAACGTTAAATGACGCAGCGATATTCCTCCCTGCCGCATATTAGAATGCCATACGGAATTAATAATTCAATCGGATTTATTTATTGACAGCCGTTTCCTTTGGTGGTTCCATCTGGGTCAACGATCATTGTTCTCGGAGGAGACGAGATCGTCGGGTAACCGTCACGGTGCTCAAATATCCATTGGGAGGATCTCATGAAGACCACTGTTTCCGCTCTTCTGGGCGCGCTTGCGCTTGGCGTTTCTTTCGCTTCCGCCGCATCTGCAGCCGATACCTCGGTTTGCCTCATTACCAAGACCGACACCAATCCCTTTTTCGTCAAGATGAAAGAAGGCGCGACCGCCAAGGCAAAGGAACTGGGCGTGACGCTGAAATCCTATGCCGGCAAGATCGACGGTGATTCCGAAAGCCAGGTTGCCGCCATCGAAACCTGCATCGCCGATGGCGCCAAGGGTATCCTGATCACCGCATCGGACACCAAGGGCATCGTTCCGGCCGTGCAGAAGGCGCGTGACGCCGGTCTTCTGGTCATCGCCCTCGATACGCCGCTCGAACCTGTCGATGCCGCCGATTCCACCTTCGCCACCGACAATCTCCTGGCCGGTGAGTTGATCGGCAAATGGGCTGCCGGCACCCTCGGCGACAAGGCCAAGGATGCGAAAATCGCTTTCCTTAACCTCACCCCCTCCCAGCCGACCGTGGATGTGCTGCGTAACCAGGGCTTCATGAAGGGCTTTGGCATCGACGTGAAGGACATCAACAAGATAGGCGATGAAAACGATCCGCGCATTGTCGGCCATGATGTCACCAATGGTAACGAGGAAGGCGGCCGCGCAGCGATGGAAAATCTGCTGCAGAAGGACCCAACCATCAATGTCGTCCACACCATCAACGAGCCTGCGGCAGCCGGTGCCTATGAGGCGCTGAAGGCGGTTGGTCGTGAAAAGGATGTTCTGATCGTTTCCGTCGATGGCGGTTGCCCTGGTGTCAAGAACGTGGCGGAAGGCGTGATCGGCGCGACCTCGCAGCAATATCCGCTGCTGATGGCGGCGCTTGGCGTGGAAGCCGTCAAGAAGTTTGCCGACACCGGTGAAAAGCCGAAGCCGACCGAAGGCAAGAACTTCGTCGACACCGGCGTGACGCTGGTAACCGACAAGCCGGTCAAGGGTCTCGACTCGATCGATACGAAGGAAGGTCTCAACAAGTGCTGGGGCTGATGCCTCGCCGCTGAAACCCGCGGGGGCATTCGTGCCCCCGCCCTTGGACCAGAATGATTTCAGGCACGATCCGGGGGATCGGACAAAGGAACAAACGAGCGCGTCACGCGTCCTGCGGGGATGGCACAGGCCGCTTCACAACACTTTGAAATCTACACATCATTCTCTTTGGAGGCAGGCCCGGTATCAGGGCTGATGTGATGGAGCGATCGGGAGGAAAATCCATGAGCGATCAGCCGGTGCGGGCTCAGCCGCATAATGAATTTGAAAAAGTGCTTTCGGGAAGTTCGACGCAGGTCGCCGCTTTCGATACGCATGACAAGAGTGTGCTGGAAAAACTGCAGCACTTTCTCCATTCCAGCCCGGCGGCCGTTCCGCTTATCGTTCTGGTGCTGTCGTTGATTGTTTTCGGCCTGCTTCTCGGCGGCAAGTTTTTCTCGGCCTTCACGCTGACCCTTATTTTGCAGCAGGTCGCCATCGTCGGCATTGTCGGTGCGGCGCAGTCGCTGGTCATCCTGACGGCGGGCATCGATCTGTCGGTTGGCGCGATCATGGTCCTGTCCTCCGTCATTATGGGACAGTTCACCTTCCGTTACGGTCTGCCGGCGGAACTCTCCATTCTCTGTGGCCTCGCTGTCGGCGCATTTTGCGGCTTCATCAACGGTATTCTGGTCTCGCGCATGCGCCTGCCGCCCTTCATCGTCACGCTCGGCATGTGGCAGATCGTACTAGCGACCAACTTCCTCTATTCCGCAAACGAGACGATCCGAGCCCAGGATATCGCCCAGCAGGCGCCGATCCTGCAATTCTTCGGCGCCAATATCCGTGTCGGCAGTGCGGTCTTCACCTATGGCGTCATCGCCATGGTTCTGCTCGTCGCCCTGCTCTGGTATGTGCTCAACCGCACCGCCTGGGGCCGCCATCTCTATGCTGTCGGTGACGATCCGGATGCCGCCGAACTTGCCGGTGTCAACGTCAAGCGCATGCTGACCACCGTTTACACGCTGTCCGGCCTCATCTGCGCCTTTGCTGGCTGGGCCCTGATCGGCCGCATCGGTTCGGTTTCGCCGACCGCCGGTCAATTCGCCAATATCGAATCCATTACCGCAGTGGTCATCGGCGGCCTGTCGCTGTTCGGTGGACGCGGCTCCATCATGGGCATGATTTTCGGCGCCCTGATCGTCGGCGTCTTTTCGCTCGGCCTCAGGCTTATCGGAACAGACCCGCAATGGACCTATCTGTTGATCGGCGTCCTCATCATCATGGCTGTCGCAATCGACCAGTGGATCAGAAAGGTAGCAGGCTGATGGCAAAAGAACCCATTCTCACAGCACGCAATCTCGTCAAACGCTACGGTCGTGTGACCGCCCTCGACCATGCCGATTTCGATCTCTATCCGGGCGAAATCCTCGCCGTCATCGGTGACAATGGTGCGGGTAAATCCTCTCTCATCAAGGCGATTTCCGGTGCGGTGACACCCGATGAGGGGGAGATACGGCTGGAAGGCCAGCCCGTGCAGTTCCGCTCGCCCATCGAGGCGCGCAAGGCGGGCATCGAGACGGTCTATCAGAACCTCGCCCTGTCGCCGGCGCTTTCCATAGCTGACAATATGTTTCTCGGCCGGGAAATCCGCAAACCCGGCATTCAGGGCAGCCTGTTCCGGGCGCTGGATCGCCCGGCCATGGAAAAATTCGCCCGGGAGAAACTGTCGGAACTTGGCCTGATGACGATCCAGAACATTAATCAGGCAGTGGAAACCCTCTCCGGCGGCCAGCGTCAGGGTGTGGCGGTGGCGCGTGCGGCGGCTTTCGGCTCCAAGGTCGTCATCCTCGACGAGCCGACGGCGGCGCTTGGCGTCAAGGAAAGCCGGCGTGTTCTGGAGCTTATTCTGGATGTGCGTTCGCGCGGCCTGCCGATCGTTCTCATCTCGCATAACATGCCGCATGTCTTCGAGGTCGCGGATCGCATTCATATCCACCGGCTCGGCAAGCGCCTGTGCGTTATCAATCCGAAGGACTACTCCATGTCGGATGCTGTCGCCTTCATGACCGGCGCCAAGGAAGCGCCGAAGGAAACGCTTGCCGCATGACGCTGAAGCTTGAAACGATCGCCGAAGACGTTCTTCGGCGGGCAGAAGGTAAATCCCGTTTTATCGCTGCTATTGCCGGTCCCCCTGGGGCCGGCAAATCCACGCTGGCGGATGCCCTTTGTGATGCTTTGCTCGCACGGGGCGAAACGGCCGCCGTCCTGCCCATGGATGGCTTCCATATGGACAATGACATCCTTGAAGAGCGGGGGCTGCTGCCGCGAAAAGGCGCGCCGGAAACATTCGACGTGCGCGGTTTTCTCGATATCGTTTCCGCCGTCCGCAAGGGCGGGCAGGAGGTGCTTGTTCCGGTTTTCGACCGCTCCCGTGAAATCGCCATAGCGTCTGCCCGGGCGATTGCGCCGGAAACACGCTTTATCCTCGCTGAAGGCAATTATCTGCTGCTGGACGAGGCGCCGTGGACGACGCTTTCCAAAAGCTTCGACCTCACCATCTTTGTCGGTCCATCCGTCGACGTGCTGGAAAAGAGGCTGCGGGACAGATGGCAGGGTTACGGTCTCGATGCGGCCGCGATCCACGCCAAACTTTTCGAAAACGATCTTCCCAACGGAAAAAGGGTGATCGAAAACGCCCGCCCCGCCGATATCCGTATCGATATCTGGGAATAGATTAACGCTTTCCCGCGCTGGAGGGGCAAGGCGCACTTGCTGTTAAGCCTTTGTTGACCATGTGTTGAATCTTTTTGATCCACAGGGTGCGGCTTTCCCATGTCTATCCGTTGACGCGAAAATTTCATCATATACTATATGTGGTGTTCGAGGTTCTTTCGATTCGCAAGGGTCGGGAGCTAAGACGGGAATTCGGTGCGTAACGCCTTCATGGCGGAGCAAGGCCGAAACTGCCCCCGCAACTGTAAGCGGCGAGCATCGTTCCGATTTGGGTCACTGGGGCTGAGAGCTCCGGGAAGGCCGGGATAGATGTTGTGACCCGCAAGTCAGGAGACCTGCCTTGAGCGCAAACGTCCACGGGCGGGGTGCCCGGAGGAAGGTGTATGACGCAAATGATTTGCGTGCGCCCTTTTCTGCCCCCTCCAGAACAAGCTTCGGGGTGAAGTCATGCCAGTGCATTTGTTTGAGTTGCTGCGTTCGTCGGCGTAGAGAGTGATTTTACGCGGCTAAAAGCCGCGCCGCCCACCCTAATGACAGATCCATCGCCGCCCGATTGCAATTGCAATCGGCAATGTTGAGCCGTGTCCGAAATCGGCTTCGAGAGAGGAAATCATGACCGTCACCGTTTACAGCAAGCCCGCCTGCGTCCAATGCACCGCCACCTATCGCGCTCTCGACCGCATCGGCGTCCCCTATGAGATTGTCGATATTTCCGAAGATGCGGATGCGCTCGATCACGTCCGTGGCCTCGGTTACATGCAGGTTCCCGTCGTCGTTGCCGGCGAGCGCCATTGGGCGGGTTTCCGGCCGGATATGATCGGCTCGATCAGCTGAGGCGGCGGGGCGATGGGCCTGATCGTCTATTATTCCAGCCGCTCTGAAAACACCCATCGTTTCCTTCTGAAACTGGGACGGCGTCTGTTTCGTCTGCCGCTTGGCGTTGAGGAAGATGTTCCCCATGTGTCCGAGCCCTATGTGCTGGTCACCCCCACCTATGGGGGCGGCGGCACCAAAGGGGCTGTCCCGAAACCGGTCATCCGGTTTTTGAACGAGCCCTCCAACCGAAATCTCATTCGCGGCGTCATTGCGGCGGGAAACACGA
Source organism: Agrobacterium fabrum (assembly GCA_003241215.1). Taxonomy (GTDB): domain Bacteria; phylum Pseudomonadota; class Alphaproteobacteria; order Rhizobiales; family Rhizobiaceae; genus Agrobacterium; species Agrobacterium fabrum_A. The sequence goes on along the minus strand of QFOL01000068.1, from coordinate 7,179 downwards.
ATTTTGGCGCAGCTTTCGCATCCGCCGGAGATATCGTCTCGCGCAAATGCGCAGTGCCGTTTCTCTATCGCTTCGAGCTTCTCGGCACGGAGGAAGATGTCGCCAACGTCAAACATGGATTGGAACGATTTTGGACACGCTGACCTCAGGCGCGCTGCGCAAGGACGCCAAACAGCCGGCAGCCGCAACCCAGAAACCGCTCGATGCGGCTCTGGACTACCACGCGCTGAACGCGATGCTGAACCTTTACGACGAGAACGGAAAGATCCAGCTCGACAAGGATCGTCTCGCCGCCCGGCAATATTTCCTCCAGCACGTCAACCAGAACACGGTGTTTTTCCATAACCTCAGGGAAAAGCTGGATTATCTGGTAACGGAGGGATATTACGAACAGGAGGTGCTGGATCAGTACTCCTTCAATTTCGTCCGTGACCTCTATGACGAGGCCTATGCCCGGAAGTTCCGCTTCCCGACCTTTCTCGGCGCCTTCAAATATTACACCTCCTATACGCTGAAGACCTTCGACGGAAAACGTTATCTGGAGCGTTATGAGGATCGCGTCTGCATGGTGGCGCTGGCTTTGGCGCGCGGTGATGAGCAGCTTGCCCGCAATCTGGTCGATGAAATCATTTCAGGCCGCTTCCAGCCGGCAACGCCGACATTCCTCAACGCCGGCAAAAAGAGCCGCGGTGAGCTGGTCTCGTGTTTTCTGCTGCGTGTGGAAGACAATATGGAGAGCATCGGCCGCTCCATCAATTCGGCGTTGCAGCTTTCCAAGCGCGGCGGCGGCGTGGCGCTGTCCTTGACCAATATCCGCGAATTTGGAGCGCCGATCAAACAGATCGAAAACCAGTCGTCCGGCGTCATCCCTGTCATGAAGCTGCTGGAAGACAGTTTTTCCTATGCCAACCAGCTTGGCGCGCGACAGGGTGCGGGTGCGGTGTATCTGCACGCCCATCACCCCGATATCATGCGCTTCCTCGATACCAAGCGCGAAAATGCCGACGAGAAAATCCGCATCAAGACCCTGTCGCTCGGCGTGGTGATCCCCGATATCACCTTCGAACTCGCCCGCAACAATGAAGATATGTACCTGTTCTCGCCCTATGATGTGGAGTGGGTCTATGGCGTGCCGCTGACCGAAATTTCGGTCACCGAAAAATACCAGGAAATGGTTGCCGATAGCCGCATCCGCAAAAAGAAGATCAAGGCACGCGAATTCTTCCAGGTGATCGCGGAAATCCAGTTCGAGAGCGGTTACCCCTATATCATGTTCGAGGATACGGTGAACCGCGCCAATCCCATCGCTGGCCGCATCAGCATGAGCAATCTCTGCTCGGAAATCCTGCAGGTCAGCGAAGCGAGCGAGTTCAACGCCGATCTGTCCTACAGTCATATGGGCAAGGATATTTCCTGCAATCTCGGTTCGCTGAATATCGCCGCCGCGATGGATTCGGCCGATTTCGGCAAGACGATCGAGACCTCCATCCGGGCGCTGACGGCAGTGTCGGACATGAGCCACATCTCCTCCGTTCCTTCGGTGGAAAAGGGCAATGATGCCAGCCACGCCATCGGGCTTGGCCAGATGAACCTGCACGGTTATCTGGCGCGCGAGCGTATCTTCTACGGTTCCGAAGAAGGCGTCGATTTCACCAATATCTATTTCTACACCGTGACCTATCACGCCATCCGCGCCAGCAACCGGCTGGCAGTGGAACGGGGCCAGAGCTTCAAGGGCTTTGAAAACTCCAAATATGCTTCGGGCGACTATTTCGACAAATATACCGATCGGGAATGGCTGCCTGCGACCGAAAAGGTGAAGGCGCTGTTTGAGAAAGCCGGTATCGCCATTCCGACGCAGGAGGACTGGAAGGCTTTGAAGCAGGACGTGATGGCATCGGGTCTCTACAATCAGAACCTTCAGGCCGTACCGCCGACGGGCTCGATCTCCTATATCAACCACTCCACTTCCTCCATTCATCCGATCGTCTCGAAGATCGAAATCCGGAAAGAAGGCAAGATTGGTCGCGTTTATTACCCGGCTTCCTATCTCTCGAACGACAATCTCGAATATTATCAGGATGCCTACGAGATCGGCCCGGAAAAGATCATCGACACCTATGCGGCCGCGACCCAGCATGTCGACCAGGGCCTGTCGCTGACGCTGTTCTTCCGCGATACGGCGACGACGCGTGATATCAACCGGGCGCAGATCTATGCCTGGAAGAAGGGCATCAAGACCATCTATTACATTCGGTTGCGCCAGATGGCGCTGGAAGGCACGCAGGTTCAGGGCTGCGTTTCCTGCACGCTCTGAATTGAGGGACAAGACAATGAACATCGCCGTAAAACCCGCGTCCCGCATCCGCGCGGTCAACTGGAACCGCATCGAGGACGACAAGGATCTCGAAGTCTGGAACCGCCTGACCTCGAATTTCTGGCTGCCGGAAAAAGTGCCGCTCTCCAACGATATCCCCTCCTGGGGAACGCTGAAGCCGGAAGAACAGAAACTGACGATCCGTGTCTTCACCGGCCTGACATTGCTCGACACGATCCAGAACGGTGTCGGCGCCGTGCGACTGATGGAGGATTCGGCAACGCCGCATGAGGAGGCGGTGCTTTCCAACATCTCCTTCATGGAGGCCGTGCACGCCCGCTCCTATTCATCGATCTTTTCGACGCTGTGCCTCACGCCTGACGTTGACGACGCCTATCGCTGGTCGGAGGAAAACGAATTCCTGCAGCGCAAATCGGCGCTCATCATGCGCGAATATGACAGCGGCGATCCGCTGAAGAAAAAGATCGCCAGCGTGTTTCTGGAAAGTTTCCTGTTCTATTCCGGCTTCTATCTGCCGATGTTCTGGTCGAGCCGCGCCAAGCTTACCAATACGGCGGACCTGATCCGCCTCATCATCCGCGATGAGGCCGTGCATGGCTATTATATCGGCTACAAGTTCCAGCGGGCGCTAGATCGTCTTGGCGAGGCGCGGAGGCAGGAAATCAAGGATTTCGCCTTCGATCTCCTGCTCGAACTTTACGACAACGAGGCGAAATATACCGAAGACCTCTATGACGGCGTCGGCCTGACGGAGGACGTCAAGCAGTTCCTGCATTACAACGCCAACAAGGCCCTGATGAATCTGGGTTATGAGGCTCTGTTTCCGGCCGAGGCCTGCCGGGTCAATCCGGCGATCCTCTCGGCTCTCTCGCCCAATGCCGACGAGAACCACGACTTCTTTTCCGGCTCCGGCTCGTCCTATGTCATCGGCAAGGCGGTTGCGACCGAAGACGAAGACTGGGATTTCTGAGGCCGGTTTGTCGGCAGGACCCGCAAAACTATTGCGGGTTCACCACCTGGCTCGCAAGGCGGAAGGGGCTGGCGACGGTGGCGCCGATCGCATCGAAAACGAAGGCTCCGGCACTGTTGATGTCACCCCCGCGCCTGCTCGCCTCAAGTTGCGGCACCATGGAGGCCAGCGCCGCATAGCGGTCGTGGTTGAGCGGGTCCGATGCCTTCAGATTGGAAATGTCGACGAATTGCACGCCCTCCTTAAGGGCCGCTTCCTGCACCTGCGGATCGGTGACATCCAGCGCGCCGATACGGGTAACGTCGGCACCGAGGATGGAAGAGGCTTTAAGCGCACGGTCGTCCTTGGAAACGAGAACGGTGAGCGGTGGGCTGAGCCGGCCGACAACCTCGATCTGCTTGCGGAAGACATCGGCGTCGATATCGGGCGCAGCCAGCACCACCTGCAGCTTGGCGATGACATCGTTCCTGCCCTGGAAGCGCAATTGCCGCAGCGCTTCCATGACCAGCCAGCCGCCCATGCTGTGCCCGAATACGACGACGCTCTTCTTCGGGGTCTGCCGGGTGAGATCGATCAACATTGCAGCGAGCGCATCGCGTGAAAAAGTCGCGGACTCCTTGTCGGCCACATAGCCGGCGACAGAGGCCTGTGAGGGCCAGGAAAAGACCAGCGGCACGCCGTTCATATTGGCATCCGCCGCCATCTGCGCCGCGCGGAACAGGGCTTCCTGATAGCTGTAATTATAGCCGTGTACAAAAAGTGCGATCTGCTTGCCGGAGCGGGCTATGTCGCCAAGGTCGGCATTAAAGCGCGCCTTCGTCAGCATATCGGCCCTGGTGACGACGAAATCCTTTTTCGGATCGGGCTTGCCGCTGGTCCATTCGATTTTTCCGCTTTTATGGGTGGGCGGAATGGAAATATCGAAACTGGCGTAGTTCGGCTCCATTGCCCGCGCCGTGCCGAAGCCCTTTTTCGCGTCCGTGTTTTTCTCCCGCGTGCTCGCCACGAAGGCGGTCACGATTTTCGTGTCCTGGGTCCTGGTGTTGACGGCTTCCAGCACATCCGCCCCCGGTCGGCCTGCGCAGGAGGAGAGAAGACCGAGAGTGAGAAAGAGAGACAAGATCAGGCGCATGAATGGGCTACCGGTGATGAGGACCGGCTCATAAATAACCGGCGACTAAAAAAGTTGCTACTGAAGAATGAATTGCACTCTAGCGGCTGTCTCCGGTGCGGACGGACGTTCCCCACCTTGCTATCCGTCCATCTTCGTTTTAGGCCGTACACATGACGAACAAGGTGTCGCTTTTACGGCTGAAACTCACGGACTTCCGCAATTATGCGGCGGCCGCGCTTGCGCTCGATGACCGCCATGTGGTGCTGACGGGCGACAACGGTTCAGGCAAGACGAACCTTCTGGAGGCGGTGTCGTTTCTTTCGCCGGGACGCGGCTTGCGCCGTGCCGTCCTGTCCGACGTGACGCGCGTGGGCGCCGAAGCCACTGGTTTCTCGATCTTCGCCGATGTCGAGGGTATGGATGGCGATGTCGCCATCGGCACCGGGATTGAAGGCGATGGCGAGGTTGTCTCGCGTCGCCTGAGGCTGAACGGAACGTCGGTGAAATCTGTCGATGAATTGACCGATCATCTTCGGGTTCTGTGGCTGACGCCCGCCATGGATGGCCTTTTTACGGGTTCATCATCGGACCGCCGGCGTTTCCTCGACCGGCTGGTGCTGTCGCTCGATCCCGCGCATGGACGGCGGGCAGGCGATTTCGAAAAGGCCATGCGTGGCCGCAACCGGCTGCTTTCGGAGGGCCGCTTCGATCCGGTCTGGCTCGACGGCATCGAAAAGCAGATGGCCGAACTCGGCATTTCCATGGCGGTTGCCCGCTATGAAATGCTCGGCCTGTTGAAGGCCCTCATTGAGGGGCGGGCCGGCAATGCGGCCTTCCCGTCGGCGGCGCTGTCGCTTGCCGGTTTCATGGATGACAGGCTCAACCGTCCCGCCGTCGATCTGGAAGACGAATATGCCCTTATGCTGCGGGAAGGCCGGTATCGGGACGCGGCCGCTGGCCGCACACTGGATGGGCCGCACCGTGTCGATCTCTTCGTGCGCCATGCGGAAAAGGACATGGAAGCCGAGCGCTGTTCAACCGGGGAGCAGAAGGCGCTCTTGGTGGGGCTGGTGCTTGCCCATGCGCAGTTGACCGCCAATATGACCGGTCACGCGCCGGTGCTGCTTTTGGACGAGATTGCCGCCCATCTGGATGAGGGCCGGCGGGCGGCGCTATTCGATCTCATCCACGCGCTCGGAGGCCAGAGCTTCATGACCGGAACGGATACGGCCATGTTCTCCGCCCTTGGCGACAGGGCGCAGTTCTTCAATGTGTCCCACGGGAGCATCACGGCATGACGGCAAAGAGATGGAGTGCGACATGGACCCGCTGAGCCCGGAAGAAATCGAACGTTACAAGCGTCATATCCTGCTGCCGGAAATCGGCGGTGCCGGGCAGCAGCGGCTGAAGGCGGCGCGTGTGCTGGTCATCGGGGCCGGCGGCCTCGGCGCACCAGTGCTCCATTATCTTGCCGCCGCCGGTGTCGGCACGCTCGGCATGATCGATGACGATGTGGTTTCCCTGTCCAATCTGCAGCGACAGGTGATTCACGATACCGGTACGATTGGGGAGTTGAAGACGGAAAGCGCCCGCAAGGCCATCGCCCGGCTCAATCCGCATGTGCGTACCCTTGTTTATGAAGAGCGCTTTTCGCAGGTCTGGGCGCATGACCACTTGCCATCCTTCGATCTCCTTGTCGACGGATCGGACAATTTCGATACGCGTTATACCGCCGCCGACGCGGCGGAGGCTGCGAAAAGACCGTTGGTCACGGGCGCCGTCGGTCGCTTCGATGGCTCGGTGACGGTGCTGAAGCCCTATGAGACAAACGCCGAGGGCGCTCTGCTGCCCGGCTATCGCGACCTGTTTCCGGAGCCGCCGCCGCAGGGTCTCATTCCCAATTGCGCGGAAACAGGCATTATCGGTGCGCTGACAGGGGTCATCGGCACGCTTATGGCCATGGAGGCGATCAAGGTTGTCACCGGTGCCGGCGAGCCGCTGACCGGCCGCCTGCTCCTCTATGACGCCCTGTCGGCCCGTTTCGAAACCGTGCGATACAAGCGGCGGCCAGCGGGAAAAAAACCATGATGGAGATCGTCAGGATCGGGGAAGAGTTCGATCGCTGGCCGGAATTGCTGGCGCTTATCATGGCCTCCTTCGCTTATATGGATGGCGTTATCGACCCGCCGTCTTCGGCCCATCGCCTGACATTGGAAAACCTTGCGGAAAAGGCGAGGCTGGAGATCGCTTTCGTGGCTCTTGATGGCGATGAGCTGCTGGGCTGCCTGTTTTGCAGGCCGGAGCCGCCGGCCTGTCTTTATGTCGGCAAATTATGCGTTTCCCCGCAGGCGCAGGGAAAGGGCGTCGGCAGGATGCTTGTGCAGCGGTCCGAAGCGCTGGCTCGCGAACTGGCGCTGCCTGCACTGCGACTGGAAACACGCATCGAGCTTCTCGCCAATCACGCCAGATTTGCCGCCTGGGGTTTCGTCAGGACCGCTGAAAATGCCCATGCGGGTTATGATCGGACGACCTCGATTGAAATGACGAAATTCCTCGGCTGAAATCGTCAGATCCGACCCGGCAGCGTCGGTCCGGAGTTGGTCGACAAACATCCCGCAACAATTGCGGAGCCTATCGCAAAAGACCGGACTGAAGCATCTGGGAGAGAAAGACAGAAGAGACTCGGTCAAGACCCGTCTGGGGCTGAACGTCTGTCGACCCGACCCGCCAGATGTTTTTATCCGGCCCGCTGACGAG
>QFOL01000413.1 GCA_003241215.1 Agrobacterium fabrum | reverse complement strand
GCCGTCGAGGAATTTGCCCTCGTAAGAGTTGCCCTTCTGGCTGATGACGGCAGACATGGGCTGGCTGAAGACGCCGACGCGGCAGGTGCCGCCGAGCTTGATGCCGGTCTGCTTGTCGTCGAGCGGCTCGCCCGTCAGATCGCAGGTGAACTTCGTGCCCTTGTATTTGCCGGCGACGATTTCGCCCGGGCCTTTCCAGACGCCGGCCACGGAGCGGAAGAACACGTCGTCGCGATCGCGCGATGCCGCATGGACGTCAGACATGCCGAAACCGCCGCTGACGGACAATATGGCGGCAAGCCCGCCCACAAGCGAAAAGAAGCGCGAATACATGATACTTTCCCCGGCGAAGATGCCTGTTCGATAGGCGGCAATCTACCGGCGGAATGGTTAATGCTTGGTTTATTTCGCTCTCATTTGCGGCTTCGTCCGTAACCTTTTGAGCCGCCCAGGCCCGAGCAATCAGGCTTTTTCGCCGGTTTTTCCACCGCTTAAATCGGGCGTGAGGTCGGACATGAAATCGCCGATCCCCGGCCGCTTCACCGCCCTGAACGGCAGCGGACGGCAGAGATCCATGGCGGCAATGCCGATTCGCGCCGTCATCAGGCCGTTGATGACACCTTCGCCGAGACGTGCCGAGAGTTTCGAGGCAAGACCGTGGCCGAGAACCTGCTGGGCAAGCCCGTCACCAACGGCGATCGAGCCCGTGACGGCAAGATGGGCGACGACATCGCGCAGGAGCTTCAGCATGCCGAGCGTACCGGGGCGGCCGCCATAAAGCTCCGCCATGGCGCGCACCAGCCGCGTCACTTCAAACAGCACATAAGCGAGATCGACCACCGCGCGCGGGCTGACGGCGGTGACGACGGAGACGCGCTTGGAGGAATTGAGAATGAGGGCGCGGGCCTGCCTGTCGAGCGGAACGAGCAGCTCACGTTCGGCAAGCTCGATCAGATGCGGACCATCGATGACGTCGCTTTCCGTTTCCTTCAGCGCCGCACGCCCCTTGGCCGTTTCTGCCCGGTGGGAGAGGACGGCATTGAGGCGGGCGACGATGGCGCGTGCGGGTTTCGGGCTCTTGTCGAGGCTTGCCGCCTCGGCATCGGCCTTGAGCGACTGCACGGCATTGAGCCGCATGATACCGAAGAATTCGCGGCCGACGAGAGCGAGAACGGCGAAAAGCGCGACGATGAGCGCAATCGTCGCCGTATAACCCAGCCAGTCGGAGCGGGAGAAGAGATTGCGGATGAGCTGATCCGCCCAGAGCCCGAAGGCGAGCGAGAACAGCACGCCCAATGCACCGAGCGCGAGCTTGCCGAAGGAGAAGCGGCTTTTCTTCGGCGTCGCCACCGGCAATGCGGCGGCATTGATCTCCTCAGGCGCCAGAAACGGATCGTCCTCGTCGGGCGTCAGTGAAATCTCGGCGTCGAAACTGCGCGGCGCGCGTTTCTGTGCGGCGGACGGTCGTGCCGTCTCTTCGGTTTCGAGCGTGAAAGCGGCCGGACGGCGCGCCTGCGGATCGTTTTGTGTGGGAAGCTTCATGCGAGCTTGTCTCCGAACAGGAACTGCATGGCGCGGTCGAGCCTGATATGGGGAACGGAAAGCCTGATGCCGCCGCTGCCCGGCTCATCAATGTTCGGCGGGCGGAAGCGCACGACATTGACATCGGGCAGCGACGCCTTGTCGCCATCTTGGTCGATGCTGCGGAATAGCGATTCTGGATCCTCAGGCAGATCGCCGGGAAAGATCGCCGTCTTGCGATTGCCGTCGAAGGTCTCGCCATTGATGGTTTCACCGGCCATTGGCGTGCCGACGATAACGGGCAACTCGTGGCCATCCTGTCGCACGCTTGCCTCTCTGGTGGCGCGCACGGAAGCGAGCGCCATGACCTCGATGCCGGCGCCGTTCATGCCGATGGTGGTGATGGCGCGGTCCACCAGACGGCGGGTCAGCCGCTCCAGCCGGTCATGGCTTTCGTGATGCAGATGGTCGGCCTTGGTGGCGGCGATCAGCACCTTGTCGATACGCCGGCCGATCAGCGACGACAGCAGGCTGTTGGTGCCCGGCCGGAAACAGGCGAGAACATCGCCCAGCGCCCGCTCCAGATCCTGTACGGCTTCAGGGCCGCGATTGACCGCCTGCAGCGTGTCGATCAATACGATCTGCCGGTCGAGGCGGGCGAAATGCTCGCGAAAGAAGGGTTTGACCACAATCGACTTGTAGGCGTCATAGCGCCGTTCCATCATGGCGCGCAGCGAGCCTTTGGGCGCTTTCTCATCCGTCAGGCCCGGAAGCGGCGCAAAGGTCAGCGCGGGCGATCCTTCCAGATCGCCGGGCATCAGGAAACGGCCGGGCGGCAGGGTCGAGAGCGATCTTTCGTCGGATTTGCAGGCTTTCAGATAGGCTGCGAAACTTTCGGCCAAACGTCGGGCCGTCATCTCGTCGGCCAGTGCGTTGATATCGAGCGAAGAGGCGATCGCCAGCCATTCCTGCGCCAGTTCGGCGCGAATGCCGGTTTGTGCCAGTGCTACGGTCGCGTCGCTGAACTGTTTGTAATCCTGCGACAGAAGCGGCAGGTCGAGCAGCCATTCGCCGGGATAGTCGACAATATCGATGGAAAGCTTGCCGGCAGAAAACCATCGGCCCCAGCCGCTGGCGCTCTGGTAATCCAGCGTTATCCTGAGTTCCGAGATCGCCCGTGTCGAATCCGGCCACAGCCGGTCGCGCACCAGCGCCTGAATATGGTCTTCGTATTGGAAGCGCGGAATGGCGTCATCCGGCTGCGGCTCCAGCCGTACATTCGAGACGCGCCCGGACCGCATCGCCTCGAACAGCGGCAGCCGGCCGCCATTCAGAAGATTGTGGACGAGGGAAGAGATGAAAACCGTCTTGCCCGCCCGCGACAGGCCGGTGACGCCAAGCCGCAATGTCGGATGGGTGAGGTTGCTCGCACGGTCGGCCAGATTATCGAAAGCGATCAGCGCGCTGTCTGTCAGGGAC
>QFOL01000067.1 GCA_003241215.1 Agrobacterium fabrum | reverse complement strand
GCCGGTGCATTGGCAAATGGGCATGCAGGAGGCCGCCACGCCGATCATGCACGAAATACGCTGGTTCGAACAATATACGCTCTGGTTCATTGTTCCGGTCACGCTTTTCGTTCTTGCGCTGCTCATCGTCGTCGTTCTGAAGTTTCGCGCCGCGAAAAATCCGGTGCCTTCCAAGACCAGCCATAACACGGCAATTGAAGTGGTCTGGACGCTGGCGCCGGTTCTCATTCTCCTGTTCCTTGCTTTCCCCTCGTTCAATCTTCTGAACGCGCAGCTCACGCAGCCGGAAAACCCCGACGTGACGCTGAAGGCGACCGCCACGCAATGGCTGTGGAGCTATGAATATACGGCCGCCGAAGGCGCCGAGCCGGTGTCCTTCGACAGCTACATGCTGAAGGATCAGGATCGCGCCGCCGCGGGCAAGGAGGACAAGGCCCGCTATCCGCGTCTTCTCGCCGTCGACAATGAAATGGTCGTGCCGGTCGGCAAGACCGTCCGTCTGCTCGTCACCGCCGCACCGACGGATGTGATCCATTCCTTCGCCATGCCGGCTTTCGGCGTCAAGATCGACGCCGTTCCGGGCCGTCTGAACGAAACCTGGTTCAAGGCGGAAAAAGAAGGCCTTTATTACGGTCAGTGTTCCGAGCTCTGCGGCAAGGATCACGCCTTCATGCCCATCGCCATTCGGGTGGTTTCCGAACAGCAGTACAGCACCTGGCTCGCCGCCGCCGCTTCCGATCTGAACGGTGCGAACCGGGCGCTGATGGCCTCTGTCGACGGCGCGCCGCGCACGGTCGATGTCGCCGCCAACGAAACCAACTGATTCTGGAGTGAGGACAATGGCTGGACCTTCCGCACACGACGATCATCACTCGCATGATCATTCCGCACATGATGGCCACGCTCATGACGATCATTCGCATGACGTGCATCATTCCCATACGCCGGGCTTCTTCGCCCGCTGGTTCCTGTCGACCAACCACAAGGATATCGGCACGCTCTACCTGATCTTCGCGATCATCGCCGGTATCGTCGGCGGCGGGCTTTCCGTCGTCATGCGCATGGAGCTTCAGGAACCCGGCATCCAGATCTTCCACGGTCTGGCGTCCATGGTTTACGGTTTCGAGGGCGATGCCGCCATTGACGGCGGCAAGCACATGTTCAACGTGTTCACGACAGCGCATGCGCTGATCATGATCTTCTTCATGGTCATGCCGGCGCTGATCGGCGGTTTCGCCAACTGGATGATCCCGATCATGATCGGCGCTCCCGACATGGCCTTTCCGCGCCTGAACAACATCTCCTTCTGGCTGATCGTTCCGGCCTTCATCCTGCTGCTGCTGTCGCTCTTCGTCGAAGGGCCGGCGGGCGCCTATGGCGTGGGCGGCGGCTGGACGCTCTATCCGCCCCTGTCGACCAACGGCATGCCGGGACCGGCGGTGGATCTGGCGATCTTCGCGCTGCACGTTTCGGGCGCTTCGTCGATCCTCGGCGCGATCAACTTCATCACCACCATCCTCAACATGCGCGCCCCGGGCATGACGCTGCACAAGATGCCGCTCTTCGCCTGGTCGGTTCTGGTCACCGCGTTCCTGCTGCTGCTTTCGCTGCCGGTTCTGGCGGGCGGCATCACCATGCTTCTGACCGACCGCAACTTCGGCACGGCATTCTTCTCGCCGGAAGGCGGCGGCGACCCGATCCTTTACCAGCACCTGTTCTGGTTCTTCGGCCACCCGGAAGTCTACATCCTGATCCTGCCCGGTTTCGGCATCATCAGCCACATCGTGTCCACCTTCTCCAAGAAGCCGGTCTTCGGTTATCTCGGCATGGCCTATGCCATGGTCGCCATCGGTGCGGTTGGCTTCATCGTCTGGGCCCACCACATGTATACGGTCGGCCTGTCGCTCCAGGCGCAGCGCTACTTCGTCTTCGCCACCATGGTCATCGCGGTGCCGACGGGTATCAAGATCTTCTCGTGGATCGCCACCATGTGGGGCGGTTCGCTGACCTTCTCGACCCCGATGGTCTGGGCGATCGGCTTCATCTTCCTGTTCACGGTCGGCGGCGTCACCGGCGTGCAGCTCGCCAATGCCGGTCTCGACCGTTCGCTGCACGACACCTATTACGTGGTGGCGCACTTCCACTACGTTCTGTCGCTCGGCGCGGTCTTCGCGATCTTCGCCGGCTGGTATTACTGGTTCCCGAAGATCACCGGCTACATGTATAGCGAGTTCCTCGGCAAGCTGCATTTCTGGGTCATGTTCGTGGGCGTGAACCTCGTGTTCTTCCCGCAGCACTTCCTCGGTCTTGCCGGCATGCCGCGCCGCTATATCGATTATCCCGATGCCTATGCCGGCTGGAACATGGTATCCTCCTACGGTTCCTATATCTCGGCCGTCGGCGTGCTGATCTTCCTCTTCTGCGTCTGGGAAGCCTTCGCAAAGAAGCGGATCGCCGGCAACAATCCCTGGGGTGAAGGCGCGACGACGCTCGAATGGCAGCTGTCTTCGCCGCCGCCCTACCACCAGTGGGAACAGCTGCCGCGCATTCGCTGATGCGCGGGCCGGAAGGCGCGGGCAGGGCCCGCGAATTCCCGGCGCTGAAAAAGAGGGACGGCGCGGTTCGGTCCGTGCCGTTTCCCGAACGGGCAGTCTCTCCTGCCGCGTGACATTTTGTCCAAGCGATGCCTGCCGTCCGACGTGATACATGCGCCGGACGTGATAAATGCCAAATCTGGCCTTTATGAAATGCAAGCGCAGACGAATGGCGGCAGGGTGCGGTGAAAAGCCGGAAAATGGCATCGGTTTTGCCCGGCGCCGCTCATGCCAGGACGTTCGGGACCCATGAATTGACGCATCGCGCATTCCGGAAATCACATTCGTTTTCGGGCCGTTGCAGGGGACGTCGCTTCACGCGGCGTTCGAAGGAAACAGGACAGGAAATGAGCATTATCGACAATCGCGACATGCTGGGCGTCAAGGGCTCCGAACTTTCGGAAGCCGGCGCGCGCGATTATTTCGAATTGCTGAAGCCGCGCGTCATGTCGCTCGTCGTCTTCACGGCCTTTGCCGGCCTGGTGCTGGCGCCGGGTGAAATCAACCCGGTGCTCGGCATCATCGCCATTCTCTGCATCGCCGTCGGCGCCGGCGCGTCCGGCGCGCTCAACATGTGGTACGATGCCGATATCGACGCCGTGATGAGCCGCACCGCCAGGCGGCCGATCCCGTCCGGCCGTATTGCGCCGCGCGAGGCGCTGGCCTTCGGCCTGACGCTGTCGGCCTTTTCGGTGGTCATTCTCGGCCTTGCGGTCAACTGGTTCTCCGCCGGTCTGCTCGCCTTCACCATCTTCTTCTACGCTGTCATCTATACGATGTGGCTGAAACGCTCGACGCCGCAGAACATCGTCATCGGCGGCGCTGCCGGCGCTTTCCCGCCGATGCTCGGCTGGGCCTGCGTCACCGGCGGCGTTTCGCTTGATAGCATCATCCTGTTCCTCATCATCTTCCTGTGGACACCGGCGCATTTCTGGGCGCTGGCACTTTTCAAGATGCGCGATTACGGCGCCGTCGGTATTCCGATGATGCCGAATGTGGCGGGCGAGCGTTCCACCAAGAACCAGATGATCGTTTATGCGGTGCTGACCGCGGCCGCTGCCGTCGCGCCTTATTTCACTGGCCTTGCGAGCGCCGGCTACGGTATTTTCGCCGCCGTGCTGAGCGCGATCTTCATCTACTGTTCGATCGACGTCCGGCGCATGCCTGAAGGCGACGAGAAGATGCTGCCGGCCAAGAAGATGTTCGCCTATTCGGTGCTTTATCTCTTCGCGATCTTCTCCGGCCTTCTGGCCGATCATTTCGCACCGGCCCTGAAGGCCGTGATTTCGGGAGTCCTGTAATGGAAACGGTGGAACTGAGCGCGGCTCAGAAAAAATCGAGACGCGGGCGCAATATCGCTCTCGGCGTTTTGCTCGCCGGCCTGGTGGTGCTGTTCTACGTCATCACCATCATCAAGATCGGCTCGCACTGACGGTCTGACTGGAGGAGAGTGGAGGACATGGCGAATATGGAAACACAGGCGGCAGGGACTGCTAAGCAACGGGTGAGCAATCGCTCCATCCTCGTGCTCTGTCTCGTGTTTTTCTGCGGCATGATCGGCATGGCCTATGCCGCGGTGCCGCTCTATACGCTGTTCTGCCGCGTCACCGGCTATAACGGCACCACCCAGCGCGTCGAGCAATATTCCGACGTCATCCTCGACAAGACCATCAATGTCACCTTCGACGCCAACACGTCGAACGGCCTCAACTGGGATTTCCAGCCGGTCGACAAAAAGGTCACGCCGAAGATCGGCGAAACGGTGCAGGTGACTTTCAAGGCGACGAACCGTTCACCCGTGGCGACCACGGGCACGGCGGTCTTCAACGTCACGCCGATGGAAGCGGGCGCCTATTTCAACAAGGTGGAGTGCTTCTGCTTCACCGAAACGACGCTGCAGCCGGGTGAAACGCTGGAGATGCCGGTGGTGTTCTTCATCGATCCTGACATCACCACGGCGCGCGAAACCAAGAGCATTCATACTTTAACGCTGTCCTATACGTTTTATCCGGCCAAAACCGAAAAACCGGTTGCGTCCTTGCCGGTAAAGACTTCATCTGGCGAAAGCAAATTGTGAGAGGAGATCGGGCCTTTTATCTGAGGCCGGATCAGGGAAGAGACATTCGGGGATTGTCGCAATGGCAGATACGCATCAGAAGAACCACGACTACCACATCATCGATCCAAGCCCCTGGCCGCTTCTGGCCTCGATCGGCGCCTTCATCCTGACCTTCGGCGGCGTCTGTTACATGCGTTACCTGTCGGGCGGCTCCTTCAAGCTGTTCGGCGCGGAACTGGCCAATCCCTGGCTGTTCTATATCGGCCTCGTCATCGTGCTTTACACCATGTACGCATGGTGGTCCGACACGATCAAGGAAGCCCATGAGGGCAACCACACCCGGGTCGTCTCGCTTCATCTGCGTTACGGCATGATCATGTTCATCGCCTCGGAGGTGATGTTCTTCGTGGCGTGGTTCTGGGCCTATTTCGATGCCAGCCTCTTCCCGCACGAGGCCATTCAGGCGTCGCGCCTCGAATATACCGGCGGGCAATGGCCGCCGAAGGGTATCGAGGTCATCGACCCCTGGCACCTGCCGCTCTATAACACCGTGATCCTGCTTTTGTCGGGCACCTGCGTCACCTGGGCGCACCACGCGCTGCTGCATAATGACCGCAAGGGCCTGATCACCGGTCTGGCTCTCACCGTGGCGCTCGGCATCCTGTTCTCCACCGTGCAGGTTTACGAATACATGCACGCGCCGTTCGACTTCAAGAATTCGATCTATGGCGCGACCTTCTTCATGGCCACCGGTTTCCACGGTTTCCACGTCTTCGTCGGCACGGTCTTCCTGCTGGTCTGCCTGTTCCGCGCCATTGGCGGCGGTTTCACGCCCAAGCAGCATTTCGGCTTCGAGGCTGCGGCCTGGTACTGGCACTTCGTTGACGTCGTCTGGCTGTTCCTGTTCTTCGCCATCTATATCTGGGGTGGCTGGGGCGCGCCGCTGGCCGAATGATGCGGTTTGTTTTCTGACGCGGAGGGCGGCATGTGCCGCCCTTTGTGTTTAGGGAGGCGGGCCGGGCGGAGGTTAAACCGGCCCAAAGCGGGAGGTCTTCATGTCTGAACCGGGAAATGGCAGCTTTGCACCGGTAGACCCTATCAAGGTCGGGCTCAGGGGCTGCTGCCCGCGTTGTGGCAATGGCCGGCTGTTCGATGGCTTTCTGACCATAAAACCCGCCTGCAGCGCCTGCGGGCTGGATTACGGTTTTGCCGATGCGGGGGACGGCCCGGCCGTCTTTGTGATGTTGATCGTCGGTTTTCTGGTCGTTGGGCTGGCGCTGTGGGTCGATCAGCGTTTTGCGCCGCCCGTATGGGTGCATGTCATGCTGTGGTTGCCGTTTACGGTGATTGTTTCACTCGTGCTGCTGCGCAAGCTGAAGGGGATCATGATTGCGCTGCAATACCGCAACAATGCAAGCGAAGGCAGGCTTGATCGTGAATGACGTTTCCCACATGAAGGCGGCGGAAAGACGGGTCTGGTTCGCCGCGCCGCTGGTGCTGCTGGCGCTTGCCATTCTTTTGGGCCTCGGCACCTGGCAGGTGAAACGGCTCTACTGGAAAGAGGCGCTGCTTGCCGATATCGAGGAGCGCCGCAGCGCCAGCCCGGCCACAATTGTCGATATCGAGGCGATGGCGAAGGGCGGCGGCGATATCGAATATCGCAAGGTCAGCCTGTCCGGCACTTTCGATCATGCCCGCGAACGGCATTTCTTCGCCACCCATCACGGCCAGACCGGTTATTACATCTATACGCCGCTGACGCTTGCCGATGGCCGCATCCTTTTCGTCAATCGCGGCTTCGTGCCGTTCGAGATGAAGGAACCGGCCAAACGACCTGACGGCCAGGTTTCCGGCACGGTCGCGATAACAGGGCTGGCGCGCGCGCCGCTGGTTGCAAAACCGTCCTCGCTGCTGCCGGATAATGACATCGCCAAGAACATCTTCTACTGGAAGGATCTCGCGGCCATGGCGTCCAGCGCCGATATCCCGCCCGACCGGCTGATCCATTTCTTCGTGGATGCTGACAATGCGGCCAACCCGGGCGGTTGGCCGCAGGGCGGTGTGACGCTGATAGATTTGCCCAACAATCACCTGCAATATGCGATAACGTGGTATGGGTTGGCGGTGGCCCTTGTCATCGTCGCCGGTTTTGCCTATTTCCGGAACGGTAAGGCGCAGGGTGAATAAAGCGCGCGCCGTCCGGTAGGGCAGTTTATCGGGCAGGACCAAGGCGCCGGCCAAGGAGCACGAATGAACATCGCCGTTTCCAGACCCCCTTTGACGATAAGGCTGTGCGGACCGCGCGGCTTTTGCGCGGGCGTGGACCGGGCGATCCAGATCGTCGTGCTGGCGCTGAAGGCCTATGGCGCGCCGGTCTATGTCCGCCACGAAATCGTGCATAACCGTTATGTGGTGGAAGGGCTGGAAGCCAAGGGCGCGGTTTTCGTTGAGGAACTGCATGAAATTCCCGCCGAGCACCGCGAGCAGCCGGTGGTTTTCTCCGCCCATGGCGTGCCGAAATCCGTGCCGGAGGATGCGCAGGCGCGTAACCTTTTTTATCTCGATGCCACATGCCCGCTGGTCTCCAAGGTCCATAAGCAGGCCATGCGCCATCAGCGGCTTGGCCGCCATGTGGTGCTGATCGGCCATGCCGGCCACCCCGAAGTCATCGGCACCATGGGCCAGCTTCCCGAAGGCACCGTCTCGCTAATCGAGACGGTGGAGGATGCCGATCGTTACGAACCGCTGGACCGCGAAAATCTCGGCTTCGTTACCCAGACGACACTTTCCGTCGATGACACGGCCGGCGTCATTGCAAGGCTGCAGGAACGTTTCCCGGCCATTCAGGCGCCCGCCGCCGACAGCATCTGTTACGCAACCACCAACCGTCAGGATGCCGTGAAGCAGGCGGCCCCCGGCTGCGACCTGTTCATCGTCGTCGGCGCGCCCAATTCCTCCAATTCAAAGCGGCTGGTGGAAGTGGCGCTGCGGGCCGGCGCCAAGCGCTCCGTGCTGGTGCAGCGGGCCGCGGAAATCGACTGGGACGAAATCGGCGATATCCGCACCGTCGGCCTCTCGGCCGGCGCGTCCGCTCCCGAGGTTATCGTCGATGAGATCATCGAAGCCTTCAAGGCGCGTTTCGATACGACGCTCGATCTCGCCGTGACGGTCGAGGAAACGGAACATTTCCTCGTCAATCGCGAGCTGCGCAGCATCGAGCTGACGACCGACGACATGGCCTTTGTCAACGGCAATGCCAGCAACGCGCTGCCGCCGAAAACCGCCGCCGGCATTTGAAGCGGGACGGCGCCGAATGTGGGCGGTCTCGCTCCACCCGCGTCGTCCGTTCTCGAGATTTCCACTCCGTCCTTCATCAAGAGATTTGAAATTGGCAGTTTATACGGACATCACCGAAGATGATCTGAGGAATTTCCTCACGCAATATGACGTCGGCAGCCTCACCTCCTACAAGGGCATTGCCGAAGGCGTCGAGAACTCCAATTTCCTGCTGCATACCACCAGGGACCCGCTGATCCTGACGCTTTATGAAAAGCGCGTGGAGAAAAACGATCTGCCGTTTTTCCTCGGTCTCATGCAGCATCTGGCCGCCAGGGGCCTGTCCTGCCCCTTGCCCCTGCCGCGCAAGGATGGCGAATTGCTGGGTGAACTGTCGGGCCGGCCGGCGGCGCTGATTTCGTTCCTCGAAGGTATGTGGCTGAGGAAGCCGGAAGCGAAACATTGCCGCGAAGTCGGCAAGGCGCTGGCCGCCATGCATCTGGCCGGTGAAGGCTTCGAGATCAGGCGGCCGAATGCGCTCTCGGTCGAAGGCTGGAAGGTGCTTTGGGACAAGTCCGAAGCCCGCGCCGACGAGGTGGAGAAGGGCCTGAAAGACGAGATTCGCCCCGAGATCGATTATCTCGCCGCCCATTGGCCGAAGGATCTGCCCGCCGGCGTCATCCATGCCGATCTGTTCCAGGACAATGTGTTCTTCCTCGGCGATGAGCTTTCCGGCCTGATCGACTTTTATTTCGCCTGCAACGACCTGCTCGCTTATGACGTGTCGATCTGCCTGAATGCCTGGTGCTTCGAAAAGGATGGCGCTTACAACGTCACCAAGGGCAAGGCGCTCTTGGAAGGTTACCAGTCGGTGCGCCCGCTGCGCGAAGCGGAGCTTGAGGCGCTGCCGCTTCTGGCGCGCGGTTCGGCGCTGCGTTTCTTCCTCACCCGCCTTTATGACTGGCTGACAACGCCGGAAGGCGCGCTGGTGGTGAAGAAGGACCCGCTGGAATATCTGCGCAAGCTGCGGTTCCACCGCTCCATCGCCAATGTCGGCGAATATGGGCTGGCGGGCGAATGAAACATGTCGATATTTTCACCGATGGCGCCTGTTCCGGCAATCCCGGTCCGGGCGGCTGGGGCGCCGTGCTGCGTTACGGCGAGGTGGAGAAGGAGCTCTTCGGCGGCGAGGCCGAGACCACCAATAACCGCATGGAACTGATGGCGGCTATTTCGGCGCTCAATGCGCTGAAAAGCCCCTGCGAGGTCGATCTTTATACCGACAGCGTCTATGTGAAGGACGGCATCACCAAGTGGATTTTCGGCTGGAAAAAGAAGGGCTGGAAGACGGCCGATAACAAGCCGGTCAAGAATGTCGAGCTGTGGCAGGCGCTGGAAGCGGCGCAGCAACGCCACAAGGTTACCCTGCACTGGGTCAAGGGCCATGCGGGCCATCCCGAAAACGAGCGCGCCGACGAACTGGCGCGCAAGGGCATGGAGCCCTTCAAGCAGCGGTAACGGACGCCTGCCCGCCGCGGGCCTGACCGATGTGCAACGACCACGGCCCATCATCCCAATTGGGGGTTGTGAAAACTGAAACCCGACTTATCTTGTCGTCAAACAGCCCGACGGCGTTTCAGCGGAGGAAACATTCGGATGATCCTGCATTGTGTCTTTCTACGGTTCAAGGCCGCCACGGCCTCTTCTGAAAAACACGCGATATTCGAGGCGATCGCCGCCCTGAAGGATGTGATACCCGGCATCGTCGACGTGAAATACGGCCAGAATGTCTCGCCCGAAGGGCTGAATGGCGGTTTTGTCGATGGCTTCATCGTGACGCTGGAGAGCCCCGAGGCCCGCGACGACTATCTTGCCCATCCGCAGCATATGGAAGTGGGGGAACGTCTCGTGTCGCTCACCGATGGCGGTCTGGCCGGGCTTCTGGTGTTCGATATGAATGTTTGAGAAAGCGGTTTCCCGCCGCTCTCTCTCGTGATGCTCGGGCTTATCCCGAGCATCTGTAACGTCTCGATTTTATTGGACGCGTTAGATCCTCGGCACAGGGCCGAGGATGACCTCTTATCCAGGGCCAAGAGGCCTTCTTCTTAACGTCAAAGCTGCTCGATCATCGCCGCAGCGGCCGAAACCGTCGCCTGGCCGGGGTTTTCTTCGACGTTGAGCGATTTCACCACACCATCTTCCACCAGCATCGAATAACGCTTGGAGCGCACGCCGAGACCGCCGGCGGAAAGATCGGCGTCGAGGCCGAGCGCCTTGGTGAAGGCGGCATCCCAGTCGGCGAGGAAGTGGATTTTGCCCTGGCCGCCGGACGATTGCGCCCAAGCGCCCATCACGTGCCAGTCGTTGACGGCGACGACGGCGATATCGTCAACGCCCTTGGCGAGAATGGCGTCGCGGTTTTCGAGATAGCCCGGCAGGTGGTTCAGCGAGCAGGTGGGGGTGAAAGCGCCGGGAACGGCGAAGAGAACCACCTTCTTGCCGCCGAAAAGCGCGTCCGTGGTGGTTTCCACCGGGCCGTCGGCCGTCTTTTCCTTGAAGGTTGCGGAAGGCAGTTTTTCGCCGATCTTGATGGTCATGTCCGTGCTCCTGTGGCCGTTCGGTTCGCGCGACTATAGAGTTTGGCAGGGAAAAGTGGAACCCGGTTTTCCCGAGGAGACAAACGAAAACAAGGGCCCCGGATTCTGTCAGATGCAGAATGAACCTGATAGAATCCGGAGCGCGGAAATGAAATCTGTCATGCGGTTTTCGAGCTAATTTCCGTCACCGAGACGCTGCTCAGGGCCTCGGGAAATTCAGCATCGTTTCCATGGCCCGGTCGCCGGATTTGACCAGGATAGGCCAGCTGTTGCCTTGTACCTGATAGGTTTTCGGCAGGCCCTTGATGTTCATGTAGAAGGAGAGCTTGCGCTTGTCGCGCACCAGGTTCTGCGGTTCGTAATAGGCAAAGCCGGAAGGACCGGCGATGAAGATTTCGGTTTCCTTCGGCGCATTCTCCGGAAGCTGCACTTGCACCCCCAGCATGGTCTTGTCTGGCGTGATGTGAAAATCGATGACCTTGAAATCGTCTGATGCCGCCTCGGGCAGCGTTTCGCGCGCCTCTTCGAGAAGGCGGCGCTCCTGGCCGTCATCGTTACCCGCATTGCCGCGGTCGATTGAAAACTTCGCTTCGAAGGGAATGCAGATATTCTGGCACACGCCGATAAAGGCGGTGAGATCGATCTTCCCGGTTGCGGCCGGGTCGGCGGCCTTCAGCTGAAAGGGAATGCTGACGGCGTGGTCATAACCGATATCGGTAATGTCGCCGTTTTCGATCCGCTTCGGAACCGGATAGGCCATGCTGATGAGGCTGACGCCGCCTGCCGGATCGAGCGTGATCTGGGGTGGAATGCCGGCTTCACCGGGCTCGCGCCAATAGGTTATCCAGCCGTCTTTCGGCTCGATCTGCAGCACCCCGCGCAGCACACCGTCGGCATCCATCGCAAGGCTTGCCACGCGCATCTGGCCGCCCTCGCTTCTGGCCCAGTCGGTAATGTCGGCCCGGGCGACGGCAACGCCGCCGAGGAGGGCGGCAAATGCGGCCGCGAAACGAAGATGTGAAAATCGAAAGAATATCCTGGCGCTCATGCTTCCCGTCTAACCCAACATCGCCCGGCGGACCAGTTACGAATTCGTGCGGTTCATCATTTTCGGTTGATTGATCGGGCGCGATGCCGCATCCTGTCCTTTGTCGAAGTGCGAACGCCGTTTTCCGTCGAAGGGCGGAATCCGGTCTGCTGGAGGCGCCGGTGAGCTTTTCAACCCTGATGGACAAACGCGAACGTGGCTTTCTCGATGGTCAGTTCCTCATCGCGATGCCGGGGCTGGACGACGGCAATTTTGCCCGTTCGGTAATCTATATCTGCGCCCATTCGGACGCCGGGGCCATGGGCTTCATCATCAACCGGCCGCAGCAGATCACGTTTACGGATATTCTGCTGCACCTGAAACTGGTGGACAGCAACGACGCCATCATGTTGCCCAACCGCACCCGCGAATTTCCGATCCAGTGCGGCGGCCCGGTGGAATCCGGCCGGGGTTTCGTGCTGCATTCCGATGATTATTTAAGCGAATCCAGCATTCCGGTCAGCGATGATATTTCATTGACGGCAACGCTCGATATCGTCCGCGCCATTTCCAACGGCCGCGGTCCGCAGAGGGCCACCATGATGCTCGGTTATGCCGGCTGGGGTCCGGGCCAGCTGGAAAACGAGATCGCCAATAATGGCTGGCTGAATTGCCCGGCGGCGGAAGAGCTGATCTTCGACCGAGGACTGGACAATAAATACGAGCGGGCGCTGGCCCTGATGGGCGTTGATGCGCGCATGCTCTCCACGGATGCCGGGCACGCCTGAACGACGCATGGGCCCGCCCGTTTTGGCTGGAACCAAATCCTGACGCCTGACGTTACCCACCCGGAAAGCCGGACGGACAGTACGGCTCAACTAGGGAGCAGTAACATGGGTAGCACATCTGACAAGATCGCCGGTAAAGCCAATGAAATTGCCGGCAAGGTGAAGAAGAACGTCGGCGAAGCGACGGGCAACAATGAATTGCGCGCCAAGGGTGCCGCCCAGGAAACCAAGGGCAAGGTTCAGACCGGCATCGGCAAGGCGAAGGATGCCGTCAAGGGCGCTGTCGACCGCATGTAATGTCGCATGACAGTTGCGCCTCTCCCACGATGCGGCGCTTGGAGCGCATGTGTTCTCGCACATGCGCTCCTGTCGTGTGAGGCGCATGGCAGCTCGGTCGTTGTGCCTTCACGTTCGCATCTTATGTTTGCCTCACCCGTTCCATCGCTAGGGTTTCATCCATGAAGCTTTTTTCCTGCGCATCCTGCGGCCAGCCTGTTCATTTCGACAATCGCTTCTGTGTCTCCTGCGGCCATCGGCTGGCCTTCGTGCCGGAACGGCTTTCCATGGAGGCGCTGGCGCCGGCGGGCGAGCCGAACTGGCAGATTGTCGCGGACCCGCAAAAGCAGGTGCGGTTTTGCGCCAATGAGGTGAACGACATCTGCAACTGGTCGGTGCCGGCGGAAAGCGATACCGCCTTTTGCCCTGCCTGCAGCCACAATCGCCTGGTGCCTGACATTGCCACGGATGGGGGCATCGAACAATGGCGGCGCATCAGCCAGGCGCAGCGGCATCTGTTCTATTCGATGCTGCGGCTTGGCCTACCGCATCCAAACCGCGATGCCGATCTGGCCGGCGGCCTCGTCTTCGACTTTCTGGTGGATGAAGTGGCCCCTGACGGCTCCGTCATTCCCGCCATGACCGGCCATGACGAAGGCCTGATCGCCATCCGTGCGGCCGAGGCCGACGATGTGACGCGCGAGCAGGTGCGCGCCAATATGAACGAGCCGTATCGCACGATGCTCGGCCATTTCCGCCACGAGGTCGGTCATTTCATCTGGAACAAGCTGGTGCGCGACGAAAACCGTCTGGAGGCCTGCCGCGCCGTCTTCGGCGATGACAGCGAGGATTATGGTGCGGCGCTGCAACGCAATTACGAACAGGGACCGCGCCCCGACTGGCAGGAAAGTTTCATCAGCTCCTATGCCTCGGTCCACCCCTGGGAGGATTTCGCTGAATGTTTCGCCCATTATCTGCATATCGTCGATACGCTGGAGACGGCGCGGGCCTTCGGCGTGGCTATCGATCCTGACGGGCACGAGGAAATGGCGGCGGAGGTCACCTTCGATCCCTACAATGCCCGCAGCGCCGCGCAACTGGTCAAGGCCTGGATTCCGCTGAGCGTCGCGATCAACTCGATCCAGCGCAGCATGGGGGAGGCGGACCTCTATCCCTTCGTGCTGACGCCGCCTGTGGTGGCGAAGATGGAATTCATTCACGACCTCCTGCATGGAAGGGTGGCGGCGGATGCGTCAACACCGGTGCAGCAGGTTGCGACGGTTCAGTAAGCAACGCCTTACCCTCGACGTCATCCTCGGGCTTGACCCGAGGATCCACAACCACCTGCGACAATGGATCCTCGGGTCAAGCCCGAGGATGACCTCGCGTTAGATAGAGGGACGGGGGAGTGCGCTACTGCACTAACCCTCTTTACGAAGCCCGTTTCGTCGGCTGGAACCGTTCCCGCAGAAGCTTCAGCGCCGCATCGCCCGAAACCGGGGTGCCGAACAGGAAGCTCTGGCCGAAATGGCAGTTCATGCGCGCCAGTTCCGCCGCATCCTCGGGCGTTTCGATGCCTTCCGCCACCACCTGCATGTCGAGCGCCCGCGCCATGGCGATGACGGAGCGCAACAGCACGTTGCGCTTGTCGCTGGTATTGGCCACCAGCGCCTTGTCGAGCTTGATCGTATCGAAGGGGAAGCGGGTGAGATAGGCGAGCGACGAATAGCCGGTGCCGAAATCGTCCATGGCGAGGCTTAAGCCCGTTTCTTTCAGCTTGGAAAGCACCAGCCGCGCCTGCTCCGGATTTTCCATGACGACGGATTCCGTCAGTTCCAGCTTCAGCTGCTGCGGATTGCAGCGCGTGCGGGTCAACATGCCGCGCACGTCGTTATACAATTCGTTGTTCAGCAATTGCGCGCTGGAAATATTGACGGAGATGAAGATCGGCATCTTCTCGATGGCGTGCTGCCAGTCCATCAGATCGGTCGCCGCCCGTTCCAGCGCGAACATGCCGAGCGGCTCGATCAGGCCGGAGGCCTCCGCAATCGGAATGAACTCGCTCGGCGGAATATTGCCGCGTTTGGGGTGCTCCCAGCGCATCAGCGCTTCAAAACCGGCCAGCTCGCCATCATCGAGCTTGACGATCGGCTGATAGGCCAGCGACAGCTCCTTGCGCTCGATGGCGCGACGAAGGTCGCTTTCCATCTGCAGCCGGTCGGTGCCCGATGTGCGGAAGGCAGGGCGGAACGGCTCGACGCGGTTGCCGCCGGCGCGTTTGGCGCGGTACATGGCGAGTTCCGCATCGCTCAAGAGTCCGGCCGCACTTTCCTGCTGGTCGATCCACGAAACAAGGCCGATGGAGGCGGTGAGGATGATTTCGCGGTTGGCGAAATTGATCGGCACCATGATCGCCTTGTTCACCGCATCGGCAAAATCCGCCACACGCTGCGGATCGCGCTCGGAGGTCAGGATCAGACCGAACTCGTCGCCGCCGAGACGCGCCAGCGTATCCTGGGGTTTCAACAGACGGCGCAGACGACGGGTCAGCGCGATGAGAATATTGTCCCCCGCGGCAATACCCAGCGTATCGTTGACCAGCTTGTAACGGTCGATATCGATCGCCATCACCGTCGGCCGCACACCCTCGCTGTCAGGAGAGAGGTTGAGGATCGATTGCAGGCGGTCGAGGAATACCTGCCGGTTCGGAAGCCCGGT
>QFOL01000066.1 GCA_003241215.1 Agrobacterium fabrum | reverse complement strand
AGCGGCCCTGAGGAGGAATTGCATGACCGTCGTACCCGTTACATCCGCTGATCTCGATGCTGCCGAGGTCTCCTGGTTTTCCGCTTTGTGTTCCGATGACTACGCCTATCTTGGCGTGCCTGACGGCAGCCTGCGTTCCAGTTTCGACCATTGCTCCGACATCGTCAAAAAGGCCGAGGAACTCGGCTTTCGCAATATTCTCTGCCCCTCGTCCTATCAGGTCGGGCAGGATACGCTAAGTTTTGTGGCCGGCTGCGCACCGATCAGCGACCGCATCAATTTCCTGGCGGCTATCCGCTGCGGCGAAATGCAGCCGATCATGCTGGCGCGTACGGTGGCGACGCTCGACCACATGCTGAAGGGCCGGCTGACTCTCAATGTCATCAGTTCCGATTTTCCCGGCGAAGTGGCCGATAGCGCGTTTCGTTACAAGCGTAGCCATGAGGTCGTTGAGATTCTCCGTCAGGCCTGGACGCGCGACACCATCGACCATGACGGTGAAATCTACCAGTTCAAGGGCGTCTCCACCGAGCCGGCAAGACCCTATCAGCAGAATGGCGGACCGCTCCTTTATTTCGGTGGCTACTCGCCGGATGCACTGGAACTCTGCGGTGCGCAATGCGACGTCTATCTGATGTGGCCGGAAACGAAGGACCAGCTTGCAGACCGCATGCGCGCCGCAAATGAACGCGCCGCCGCCCATGGCCGCACGCTGGATTACGGCCTGCGCGTCCACATGGTGGTCCGCGATACCGAACAGGAAGCGCGCGAATATGCCGAACATCTTGTCTCGAAGCTCGATGACGAATATGGGCAACTGATCCGCAACCGCGCGCATGACAGCGGCTCGCTCGGCGTGTCGCATCAGGCGCGCGCCCGTGAACTCGCCGACAAGTTCGGTTATGTCGAACCCAATCTATGGACCGGCATCGGTCGGGCGCGTTCGGGCTGCGGTGCGGCCCTGGTCGGTTCCACCGACAAGGTGCTTTCGGCGCTGGAGGAGTACCAGAAGATGGGCATTCGCGCCTTCATCCTTTCCGGTTATCCGCATCTCGATGAGGCGGAGCACTTCGGCACCAAGGTTCTGCCGCAGATGAAAACCTGCTCCCTGCCGCATGCCTATGGCCGGGTGCCTTCTGAAACGCCGGCCACGCCGCTCGGCAACGGGGAACGCCACTGATGGAACGTATCGCTCTTTCCGACAAACTCGAACTCAGCCGCATCGTTTACGGCATGTGGCGTATCGGTGATGATGCCGATACCTCGCCCGCCCATGTGCAGGCCAAGATCGAGGCTTGCCTCGCGCAGGGCATCACGACCATGGATCAGGCCGATATTTACGGCGGATACACGGCGGAAGCCATTCTGGGAGCCGGCCTGAAAGCCGCTCCGGGGCTGCGCGACAGAATAGAAATCGTCACCAAATGCGGCATCGTTGCACCCGCCGGACGTCACGCCGCCGTCCGCGTCAAACATTACGACACGACGGCCGGCCACATCAACGCCTCGGTCGAGGCGTCGCTTCGCGATATGGGGACGGATCACATCGACCTGCTGCTCATTCACCGTCCCGATCCCTTGATCGATGCGGAAGAAACCGGCAAGGCACTCGATGCGCTGGTGGCATCCGGCAAGGTCAGGGCCGTCGGCGTCTCCAACTTCCGCCCGTGGGATTTCTCCCTGCTGCAATCGGCCATGAGCAACCGGCTCGTGACCAACCAGATCGAAATGAGCCTTCTCGCCACGGATTGCTTCACCAATGGCGATCTGGCCTTCCTGCAGGAAAAGCGTGTTTCTCCAATGGCATGGTCGCCGCTTGGCGGCGGCTCGCTGTTCTCCGGTGCTCATGGTGGCACCATGGCCGCCCTGCAGCGCATCGGCAAGGAACAGGGCGTGGATGCCACGGCAGTGGCGATCGCCTGGCTTTTGCGGCATCCGGCCAAGATCGTGCCTGTGCTCGGCACCAACAATATCGAGCGTATCAGAACGGCGGCCGACGCCCTCAATGTGACGATGGACCGCCAGACGTGGTTCGAACTCTACACCCTTGCGCTTGGAAAAGAGGTGCCGTGATGACAGTGGCAGAGGTGATCAAAATGCCCAATGAGCATGTATTCGTTCCCGGCGGCGAAAACAGCCGCAGCTTTCGCAACGCACTCGGCGCTTTCACGACAGGTGTGACTGTCGTGACGGCCACGACGCCGGAAGGCCCGATCGGCATGACGGTCAACAGCTTCGCGTCCGTGTCGCTCGACCCGCCGCTGGTGTTGTGGTCGCCGGCAAAAAGCTCGTCGCGTTATCAGGCCTTCAGCGGCGCCACGCATTTCGCCATCCATGTGCTGAGCGCCGATCAGGACGTGCTGAGCGCCCGCTTCACCCGCAACGGTCGCGCCTTTGATGATCTGGACTGGGAATTGAACGGCGAAGGCGTGCCGGTCATTCCCGGCACGCTCGCCCGTTTCGAATGCCGGCAGGCGGCGGCCCACGATGCGGGCGACCACACCATCATCGTCGGCGAAGTGCTGCGCGCCGCCCATCGCGATGGCGACCCGCTGTGCTTTTCGGGCGGAGCCTTTGGCCGGTTTTCCCGGCAATAATAAGCCTCGGATGGATTTTCGCATTCTCTGACGGAGATCGCGGTCATTCAAGCGGCAGGGTCGCAGCGAGTTTGTTCGAGGCGCTGGAGCGCCCCGAACATCTGCATCAAGCGGCAACGGAATCCGGTTCACCCGTTCCTTCAGGTTTTTGCGGTTCGGCGTGTTTTTCCGCTGTCTTACGCCGCGAAAACAGCCCGGTGAGGTAGTTGCCGAACCGGTCCATTTCAACGAAAATGACAGGCGTGATAAACAGCGTCAGCAATTGCGAGACGATGAGACCGCCGACCACGGCGATGCCGAGCGGCTGGCGCAGTTCCGAACTTGCGCCCGAGCCGAGTGCGATGGGAAGCGCGCCTAGCAGCGCGCAGAAGGTCGTCATCATGATCGGCCGGAACCGGCGCACGCAGGCCTCGTGAATGGCGACGGTGGGCGGTTCCGCCTTTTCGCGTATCAGTTCCACCGCCACATCGATCATCATGATCGCGTTTTTCTTGACGATGCCGATCAGCATCAGCAGGCCGATAAGGGCGATGATCGAAAAATCCATGCCCATCACCTTCAGCGCCACCAGCGCGCCGAATGCCGCTGCCGGCAGGCCGGACAGGATGGTCAGCGGGTGGATGAAGCTCTCGTAAAGCACGCCGAGCACCACATAGATGGTCAGCACCGCCGCGAGAATGAGAATGCCGGTATTGCCCTGGCTCTGCTGGAAGATCGCCGCCGTGCCGCCATAGCTGGTGAAGACATCCTGCGGCAGGCCTATCGTGCTCTTGATCTGATCGATCCGGCTTGTGGCATCGGACAGCGCCACGCCGTCAGGCAGGTTGAAGGAGATGGTGGTGGAGACGAGCTGGCCCGTCTGGTTGATGGTAACGGGCGCCTGTGTGCGGGTGAGGGTGCCGAAGTTTGAAAGCGGAACCAGAACGCCGGATTTAGCCGAAAGAATGTTGATATCGCTGAGGAAATCATCATTCCACGGCTTCGAACTGTCGAATTCCACGATGACGTCGTAGCTGTCGCCGGTCGACTGGATCTGTGCCGCCGTATAACCGCCGAAGGACATTTCCAGCGTCTTGCGCAACTGGTCATTGGTGATGCCGAAGGCGGCTGCCTTTTCCGGGTCGACGGAAATCGTTGCGGCGATTGCGCCGTTCTGGGCGTCCGAGGTGACGGAGGTAAAGGTGTGGTCGCGGCGCATCGCCTCCATCAGCCTGTTCGACCATTCATTTGTCGTGTCGGCATTCAGGCCCTGAACGACGAGCTGGTATTGGCTGGCGGAGCTGCGCCCGCCGAAACGCAGGCTCTGTTGCGGGTTGATATAGGTGCGGATGCCGGCCACTTTCGATGTGGCCTGCCCCAGTTCCGCCAGCACCTGGCTGAGCGGCGCGCGCTCTTCCTTGGGCTTCAGCTCCACGAACATCGAGCCGTTGTTCAGCGGATTGCGGGAATTGCCGCCGACAATGGAGGTGACATGCACCACGGCCGGATTCTTGCGGATCTGATCGGCGACCTGAGCCTGGAGATCGCGCATCGCCGTATAGGAAATATCCTCACGCGCCTGTGTGGAGACCGAAAGACGGCCGATATCTTCCTGGGGAAAGAAGCTGGAAGGCAGGGTTTCGAAGAGATAGAGCGATGCCGCGACCGAGGCGAGAAATGACGCCAAAACGATGCGGTGATGGGAAAGGCACCAGCCGACGGCGCGGCCATAGCCGCGCAGCGTCCGTTCGAAACCCGCATCGAACCAGCGAATGATCGCCGGTGGTCTGGAGGAATGGCCGGAGAGTCGTGAAGCGAGCATCGGCGTCACCGTCAGCGAGACCAGCGCCGAGGCCATGATTGCGAGCGTGACGACCATGCCGAACTCGTTGAAAAGCCTGCCGATGACGCCGCCCATCAACAGGATGGGGATGAAGACGGCCACCAGCGACACGGACATGGAAAGAATGGTGCCGCTGACCTCCGCCGCGCCCTGAAGGGCTGCTTCCCGCATGGGCAGGCCCTTTTCATGCAGGCGCAGGATGTTTTCCAGCATGACGATGGCGTCGTCCACGACCAGCCCCACCGAAAGCGTCAGGCCGAGCAGCGAGATATTGTCGATGCTGTAGCCCAGAACATACATCATGCCGAAGGCGGTGATGAGCGACAGGGGCACGGCAAGGCCCGGAATGATGGTCGCCGTCAGGTGCCCGGTGAAGAGATAGATGACCGCAACCACCAGCCCGATGGTGAGGAACAGCGTGAACTGCACGTCCGAAATCGCGTCTTTGATGGCGGTCGAGGCGTCATTCATGACGTTGATATTGACGGACGGCGGCAATTGCTGGTGAAGCGCCGGCAGCTTGGCCTTGATGGCATCAACCACATCGACCGTATTGGCGTCCGGCTGGCGCTGGACGGCGAGAACGATAGCCTGTTCACCGTCGAACCAGCTGCCGGCATTGGTGTTGTCGATGCTGTCTGTGACATTGGCGATATCGCCGAGATGGATGGGCGCGCCGTTGCTTGTTGAGACGACCAGCGAGCGGAAGGCGGCCGCATCGGTGCGCTGGGTATCGGCCTCGATCGTCAGGCGCTGATTGTCGTTCTGGAGAGCGCCCACGGGCACCTGATTATTCGCCTGGGCGATGGCTGTGGTGACGGTGTCGACGCCGAGCCCCCTTGCCTGAAGCTGTGTCGGATCGAGGCCGATGCGCACGGCATAGGTCTGCGCGCCATAGATGCTCACCTGCGCGACGCCCGATATGGTGGAAAGAAGCGGCGAGATGATGTTCTCGGCGATTTCATCCACCTTGCTGGTCGGCATTTCCTTGCTGTTGACGGCCAGCAGCAGCACCGGCGCATCGGCCGGGTTGGTCTTGCGATAGCTCGGCGTCGTCGTCATGTTGCTCGGCAATTGCCGCTGTGCGCGCGAAATCGCGGCCTGCACATCGGCTGCCGCTGCATCGATATCGCGGTTGAGATCGAACTGCAGTACGATCGAGCTGTTGCCGAGCGTATTGGTGGCGCTGATTTCGCTGACGCCGGGAATGGTCTCGAACTGCTTGACCAGCGGTGTGGTAACCGATGTGGCCATGGTTTGCGGCGAAGCGCCTGACAGCGACGAGGAAACGTTGATCGTCGGGAAATCCACCTTCGGCAGGGCGGCGACGGGCAGCAGGCGGAAGCCGGCAAGCCCGGCCAGCACCAGGCCGATGGCGAGAAGCGTGGTGGCGACGGGCCGGTTGATGCAGAAATTCGGGATCATTGGCCGCCAACCTGTTCCTGCGGAATATTGGCGGCCAGATTGCCGGCCGCGCCGCCCTTGTCGGAAAATTGCTCGACCACGAACTGGCCGTCGGCAAGCTCGGATTGACCCTCGACGATGATATGTTCGCCGCCATTGAGGCCGCTTGTGATGGCGGTAAGATCGCCATTCGAGCGGGCGACCTCCACCGGCGTCATATGGGCGCGATGCTCGCCATCGACGGTATAGACAAAATTGCCCTTCGGCCCCGGCCGCACGGCAACCGTCGGCACGACGATCATTTCATCGTCCGAAACGAAGTGCGCCGTGACATTGACGGACTGGCCGGGCCATAAAAGACCGCGATCGTTCTTGAATTCCGCCTTGGCCAATACCGTGCCGGAGGTCTGGTCCACCGTATTGTCGTAGAACCGCAGCACGCCGCTCATCGGTTCGCCCCCCGTCGCCGCGGGGTCGACATCGACTGCGGTATCCTTCGCCACGCCTTCGCGCAATTGCGGCAGATAGCGCTGTGAAAGCCGGAAACTGACCGAAATCGGATCGTATTTGGTGATGGTCACGATATTGACGCCGGCGCTGAGATAGGCTCCGGGACTGACGCTGATATCACCGAGCCGCCCATCGAATGGGGCGCGGATTTCCATATGTTCGAGCGTCACCTCGTCGGAGGCAAGCGTTGCCTTGTCGGCGTCGATCTTGGCGCTGGCGCTATCCCGCGCCGCCCTTGCCTGATCCAGCACCTGCTGGGATTCGGCGCTCTGCTTGACGAGGTTGGCGGCGCGCTGGAAGGCCGCCTCCGTCTGCTCCAGCGTTGCCTGATCGGCGGCAATATTGGCCTTGTCCTTGTCGACAGAGGCGCGGGCGATGCGATCATCCATCTTGAGGATCAGGTCGCCCGCCTTGATATGCTGGCCGTCCCTTGCCGCGATTTCCATGACGAGGCCGGCCTGAAGCGGCGCGATATTGGTAATGTCGGCCGCAACCGCCCAACCCGTCGCCGTTGCATCCATCGGCAGCGTCGCCTTGCCGACGGCGATCGTGCTGACGGTGGGTGGTGCGCCATTGCGCCGCCCTCCGCCCTGTCTTTGTCCCTGCTGTCGGGCTGGTTGACCGTTTTGGGAGAACTGCGTCGCCGTTTCGGTATCGACCCTGGGAGAGACGCTGGCAAATTGCTTGAGATAGGGGACTTGATCGAGCGGCAGGCGATCCTTGAAATACCAGGCGCCGGCGGCTGCGATGGCAAGAACGCTGAGGGCGGTCCAGAAACGTTTCATCTGACGATTCCGCGTAGTGAGAGCGATACATGTTTCCCGAACATGTGCGGTAAGCCTTGGGAGCAGCTTTCTCCCACAAGACACCCAATGCGCTGCGAAATCACCTTAAACTTTTGTAATGGCGGCGACAATGACCGCCGCTATATGCCCTGTCTTTCAGGGGGGGAGCGGACGGCGTATAGTTCATACGGCAGGCCATGCCTGACCATGTTCCCGTTCGGCGCTGGTTCCGGTCAAAGAAAAGCCGCCTCGTTTCCGGGGCGGCTTTGGTTCGGCGGTGAGAGGCCGACGATCAGAACGCCCTGATGGCGTTGCGGGTCGCAAGTACGTCTTCGGCGACATTGCCGGTCGTTGCCGGAACGGAGCCGACGAGATCCAGGAACTTGTAAAGTTCGGTGGCCTGCGAGTTGGTGACATAGATGATGTCGCGATCCTGCATCGGGAACTTGGTGGCGGCGAAGAAGGTCGACGGATCGCGCAGATTGGCGCGGAAGATGACCGGAACGTCCTGTCCGGGAAACTTCGACGTATCGATGCCGAGCTTCACGAGAAGATCGCGCTTGACGATACGATAGATATAGACCTGAGCCGGGTCAGCGCGGGAATCGAGCAGTCCGCCCGCTTTGCCGAGTGCATCCGAAAGCTTGAGATCGGCATCCTCGAACTCGAACCGCCCGTTGAGACCGGAGGCACCGAAGGCAAGGTAGGTGCGGCGCTCACGTTCCACCATGATCGTGTCGCCCGGAACCACATAGATGTTTTCGGACGGCGTGCTGACGAGGTGGTTATAATTGACGCGGGCGGTCTTGCCGCGGCGGATCAGCGTGACATAGGATTCGATATTGGGGGCGCTAAGGCCCTTCGCATAGGAGATGACGTCGAGAACCCGATCGCCTGCTTCCGAAAGCTGAACCTTTGTCGGCTCCTTGACATCGCCCAGCACGGAGGCCTGTGCGGAGCGGCTGGAAATCTTGGTGATGAGAACCTGCGGTTCGATGGCGCGGTTGGCGAGCCGTTCCTCGATTTCGCTCTGCACATCCTCGACGTTGCGGCCGGTGGCGCGAATCTTGCCCGCGTAGGGAACGCTGATATTGCCTTCCCGGTCCACCGTCTGGTTCGGCAGGCTGATGAAGTTGCCGGGACGGCTGCCCGCGTCGTTCGGAATGAACAGGCCGCCGGCCTGGCTTTCAAAGATCGCCACCTGCACCACGTCGCCGACACCCATCGGCAGCGCCGGAACGCCGCCCTTGCCGCCGCCGAAACTGCCGAGCAGGGTGGTGGTCGTGGTGTCGCCGACGTAGTTGAGAACGGAGCTGTTGATGTCGAGCAGCGCGTAGTCAACACCTGCGGTTTTCTGCTTGTCCTTGGAGGCGAATTTCACGGAAGCGTTAGATTCGATCGAGGCTGCATCGGGACCGGAGGCCGCCGTAACCGTGCAACCCGCCAGAGCTGCAGAGGCAAGCAGAATCGAAACATTCAATAAACGCATTTGGTCCTCAAAATGAATGCCGTCCGAAAAGCAGAAATAATCCGGACATCGTATAAGTTTTTAAAAATAAGCACTTCATAAATGACACCGGTAAAGGAAGTCCAAACCGGTATTACATCCCTTCAGCGGAATCGCATTCGGAAATGTCTACGTTTTCAATCAGGCATATGCCCAATTTCAGACGATACTTCAAGTTCATCATCGCTCAACTGTGCTGAAAAATTCCTGGCAAGGCACGATGTTCGTATCCCCTGATGGTATCAGTATTGTTGCGCTTCAATATTCAGTCGACCGCCATAATCTCTTCGATTGCCGCATTGCGCTAGTGCAGTTTTGTCACGCTTGCGCGGTTTCTTTTGCGCCTGATTGACGTGAAGCCTAATCAATTGTTTTGCAAAATTATTTTCCTCATTTCAATGTAGAATCTTCTGAAGGAAGAAGCTTCCCAGCGACGTCAAGCCGTTCTTAAATTCCGGAATTGCGGGGTTCGCCTCCACGCTCGTCATCTCGCCTTCGACTGCTATGCGGGGTACTGGCACTATATCGGCGATATGCCGAAGCGGGCAGAGCCACCCATTCATGTATCCCAAAGCGTATTGCGGCCATCTGAACAATGGCGGGCAGGGCAACGCCGATGATCGTCGTGATTGCCAGCAGGCTAGCTATGTCCGTTACGTGAAGCAACTTCACCGCGACCGCCCGGCCAAAGCCGATGGCGATGATATGCATCACATAAATTCCGACGGATAACTGGCCGAGTGTCCTGAACATCGATGAAATCGCGTTTTCGCGAATGGCCAGCGCCTGAGAAATTGCGATTGTCAGGCCTATGCCAAGCATTGCCGACAAGAAAGGAAACCGTTCGGGGATTTCAATCTGCCACGAGAAATAGGTGAAAATCGCAAAGGCTGCCAGAAGCGCGAGAAATGAGCGTATCGTGTATCGCCTCTGCTGAAAGCCGTATTGTTTGGCGACAATGCCGAGCGTGAAATAGATGAACCCATAGGCAATGTCCCATGGGACCTGTTGGCTGTGCAGATAAAAGAAGATGAACAGAATAAGCGCGAGTGCTGCTCGGACGAGGGCGGGTACCCAAACGAATAGATGAGAGGCAAGTTGGCAGAAAAACAGGGAGTAAAGAAACCAGAAGGGGCTGATCGGGCTCCACAGGATTTCCAGGACCCTGGTAAAATCGATGGTCGTGTTTGTAAGACCCAAACGCCCCATCACGACCATCAGGCTGCCATGCAGGACTGACCAGAATAGATAGGGATAAGCGATATTTTTCCCAAGCTTGGCGAAAAAATCCTTGGGTGCTGTTTCTTGTCCGGAAAAGAACAGCCCAGACACGAAGAAAAAAAACGGCATATGGAAGGTGTAGATTGCATAGTCGACGAAGCCCATAAGGCTGAAGTGCGGCGGTGCGCCGGAACCATTTAGTCCTCTTTCCGCATGGCCGAAAACAACGAGGATTATACACAGACCTTTGGCGACATCATAACTATTGTCACGCGGCTTTTTAGGTTTCATGCAAGCACTCAATCGAAGTTTTCATGGGCGGATGTTGGTTGAGACGTTCCTCAATTACGCCCGCTCGGCCAGTGCGAAATTCACGGTGTCCGCGAATTCTCGCAGGAAGCGCTCGCGTGAGAAACGGGCGGCGTTGTTGATGCAGGCGTTCTTGTCGAAGCGGTCGGAATTGTCGACGAATTCCTGCACGGCGGCGCAGATCGCTTCCGGTGTCTGCTCACCGAAATAAAGGCCGGTCGGATGGTTGGAGGCACCGAGAGGAACGACGGTTTCCAGCACGCCGCCCTTGCCATAGGCGATGACGGGGGTGCCGAGCGCCTGGGATTCGACGGGCACGATGCCGAAATCATCCTCGGCCGCAAAGACAAAGGCCCTGGCTTCGGCCATGTATTTGTGAAGCTCTTCATTGCCGACGAAACCGAGGATTTCGATATTTGGCGTGGCGATTTCCCGGATGCGTTTCATGTCCGGCCCATCGCCGATAACGACCAGCCGCCTGTCGGGCATCTTTGCAAAAGCCTCCACGATCAGGTGCACTTTCTTGTAGGGCACCAGCCGCGATGCGGTAACGAAATAGTCGCCCTTGCGGTCGGAAGGGGAAAGATGGGACGTATCCACCGGCGGATAGATCACGGTGGAATCGCGGCCATAACATTTGCGCACCCGGTTGCGGATGAATTTGGAGTTGACCGTCATCAGGTCGACGCCATTGGCGGTGCGGATGTCCCACATGCGGATATAATGAAGAATGGCGCGGGCGATCCACGAGGTAAAGCCGCGCGTCAGTCTGGTTTCCTTGAGATACTGGTGCTGGAGGTCCCAGGCGTAGCGAATGGGGCTGTGGATATAGGAGACGTGAAACTGGCCCGGCCCGGTAATGACGCCCTTGGCGACCGCATAACTCGAGGAAATCACCA
The DNA here is from genome assembly GCA_003241215.1 of Agrobacterium fabrum. Lineage (GTDB taxonomy): Bacteria > Pseudomonadota > Alphaproteobacteria > Rhizobiales > Rhizobiaceae > Agrobacterium > Agrobacterium fabrum_A. Next base: position 4,310 of record QFOL01000066.1, on the reverse strand, counting down.
GATCGTAGCCGCTCAGATCGAACTGTTCGATGGCGAGCGGCATCAGCGGCAGATAGGAGCGGTATTTTTTCCGGGCGAAAGGCAGCTTCTGGATGAAGGAGGTGTTGACGGGGCGGCCGCCGAGAAATCCCCGGTCGCGCTCGCTCATGAAATCGACAAGGCAGTACAGATCCGCGTGAGGATAAATTTCAAGAAGGTTGTGAAGCACTTTTTCGGCCCCGCCTCTGTCGGTGAGCCAGTCATGCACGATTGCCGTCTTCATAATTTCCTCAATAATTTCAACGTAATAAAAATTAATGTTCCGCCATGGAATGAAGTTTGGCGGTATAGAATATCAGGTCTGTCTGCAGCCCTTGAAAATACGGCTGGCGGCGTCAAATAACGTAACGATTAATAAGAATGTGCGGGTATGTCTTGGTGGCCTAGCGTTAGTCCGCTCTTTAATAGCACTTTGTTCGCAAATGCGAAATATCCAACCTTCTTGATTCCCTTTCTTCCTTTGCAGTCAAACGCCAGTCGTCATTCCCGCTCTACCAGCCGGAAAAGATGGGTATTACGGCGCGCCGCTTTTTTGCGAAACTCCCGTTTTTTCATTGCCTTAAACGACGCGGTCTTCTTTCGCAAAGACCTGTCTTGCGTTTCGCCGATCATGGAAACCCATCATTGGCCGGCAAGGTCATTGACAAGGCGTCGTATCAAGATATTCTGTTATAAAGATGCATATAACATAATAATGGAACAATAAAATTGGAACGAAGAGCTGGGAGCTTGACCATGAGACGTAAACTTGCATTTCTTGCCACCGCCGCCCTGATGCTGGCGCCGGGCGTGACGATGGCCGCGGAAAAGGGCGGTGTCATCAATGTCGCGACGATCGGCGAGCCGCCGACACTCGACCCGATGGCTTCGACCGCCGATCTGGTCGGCATTGTCACGCAACATATTTTCGAAACGCTCTACACCTTCGACAAGGGCTGGAAGGTGACGCCGCTTCTGGCCGAAAGCCTGCCCGAGATCAGTGCGGACGGCAAAACCTACACGATCAAGCTGCGCCAGGGTATCAAGTTCCATGACGGCAGCGACATGACCTCTGAAGATGTCGTCGCTTCGCTCGGCCGCTGGATGAAGATCGCCTCTCGCGGAAAACAGGCGGCCGGTTTCATCGACAATATTTCGGCTCCGGATGCCGGAACGGTGACGATCACCCTCAAGCAGCCCTATGCGCCGCTGACCTCGCTGCTTGCCTTCAACAACTCAGCGGCCATCATTCTTCCGGCGGAAAAACAGGCGGAGCCGATGGCCGAATTTGTCGGTACTGGCCCTTACATGCTAAAGGAGCGCAAGGCGGATCAATACATCCAGCTGGTGCGCTTTGACGGCTACAAGTCCCGCGATGGCGAAAGCGACGGTTATGGCGGTGCCCGCCGTCAATATCTCGATGAAATCCGCTTCGTTCCGGTTCCCGATCCGAATACCCGCGTCGAGGCCGCCGTTTCCGGCCAGTATGACTATGTCGATTCCATTCCGGTGGAATCCTTCGACAAGGTGAAATCGTCTTCCGCCTCGCAGCCGTTGATGCTGAAGCCCTTCGGTTATCCGGTCTTCGTGTTCAACACCAAGGAGGGGCTGTCTTCCAAGCTGGAGGTCCGCAAGGCGGTGACCGAAGCACTGAATATGGAGGACATGCTGGCGGCCGCTTTCGGCAGCACGGACTTCTACGCGCTCGACGGCGCTTATTACCCCGGCAATTTCTCCTGGCATACGGAAGACGGGGTCGAGGGCAATTATAATATCGGCAACCCGGAAGCCGCCGCCGAGAAGCTGAAGGCGGCCGGTTATAATGGCGAGCCGCTGCGCATCCTCACCAGTCGCCAGTATGAGTTCCATTACAAGATGGCGCAGGTGGCGGCGGAATATCTGAAGCTCGCCGGTTTCAAGGTGGATATGCAGGTGGTGGACTGGGCGACGCTGACGCAGCGGCGCGCAGACCCGAAGCTCTGGGATATCTACATCAGTCACAGCCCCTTCCTGCCGGAACCGGCGCTGATGGGTGCGCTGTCCACCAGTTCGCCGGGCTGGTGGGATACGCCGGCACGCAAGGCGGTAGTTGACGCCTTCACCTCTGAAGCCGATCCGGACAAGCGTATCGCGCTCTGGGCCGAGGTGCAGAAGACGATCTATGCCGAACTGCCGCTCCTCAAGATCGGTGACTTCAACGCCGTTGCCGCCAAGTCCAACAAGCTGGAAGGCGTCGATCCGGCTCCCTGGCCGTATTTCTGGAACGCCTCGGTTACGAAGTAAGACTGGCGCCGCACGCCGTCACCCCGGCCTTTGGCCGGGGTCCAGTGCGATCAAGCCGTTGATCGCGGGAGTTTCTCTCACCACGCGGACGCGCGGTGGCTGGAGGCGGGACTAGTCCCGCATGACGGAAATGAGCGGTCGGCTTCCAGATAACTCGGTTCAACCGTCGCCTGATGGCGGCAATCACGCGCTTTGGAGCTTTTGTACGTGATACGGTATATTTTCCAGAGACTTGCCGGAATGATCGTGGTGATGTTCCTCGTCGTCACCATCGTTTTCGTCATCCTGCGCGTCACGCCCGGCGATCCGGCTGCCGTGATGCTGGGGCCGGATGCCTCGGCGCAGGATATTGCGGAACTGCGCACCCGGCTCGGCCTCGATCAGTCGCTCGGCGTACAATATCTCTATTATATCGGCCAGTTGCTGAGGGGCGATCTTGGCCAGTCGATCTTTCTCAACATGCCTGTTGGATCGGCCCTGCTGGACCGGGCGGAACCAACCTTCTTCCTGACGATCTTTTCGCTGCTGATCGCCAGCATCATTGCCCTTCCGATCGGCATCTATGCCGCTTACCGGCGCGGTTCCTTCGTGGATCAGGCCGCGACCACGGTGGCGATGCTGGCGGCGAGCATCCCGAGTTTCTGGCTCGGCCTCATCCTCATGCAGGTCTTCGCCGTGCGGCTCGATATGTTTCCGGTGTCGGGTTATGGCGGGCCGGGTGCAAGCTTCCTTGAACGCATGTATCACCTGACGCTGCCGGCCATCGCGCTCGGCCTCGTCTCCTCGGCCCTCATCCTGCGCTTCACCCGCGCCTCGATGCTGGATGTTCTCGGTGACGATTATGTCCGCACCGCCCGAGCCAAGGGCGTCAAGGAGCGCCGGGTGGTGATGAAACATGCGCTGAAGAACGCGCTTATCCCCATCCTCACCGTGCTCGGGCTCACCGCCGCCGTGCTGATTTCCGGCGCAGTGGTGACGGAAACCGTCTTCGGCCTGCCGGGCGTCGGCAATCTTGTCGTCTCGGCCGTTCTCCGTCGCGATTACCCGGTCATCCAGGGCGCGCTTCTCGTCATCGCCGGGCTTTACGTGCTCATCAATTTTGCAATCGACATGCTCTATCTGCTGGTCGATCCGAGGGTTCGTTACTGATGGCCGATATTGTTTCCACCGCCCAGCCTGCGCGCAACCCGACCATCCTGTTCATTCGGCGTCTTCTGAAGCGCAAGACGGTTGCCGCCGGTCTTATCGTACTGCTCGTCTTCGTGCTGCTTGCCGTTTTCGCGCCGATGATCGCACCCTATTCGCCGTCGAAACTGTCGATCGTGAACCGCCTGAAACCGCCGAGTGAACTCTATTGGTTCGGCACCGACGAGTTCGGCCGTGACGTCTTTTCCCGCACCATCTATGCCGGAAGACTGTCGCTTCTGGTCGGGGCCGCCGTGGTGGCGCTCTCGGCGCTTATCGGCATTACGCTTGGCCTGCTCGCCGGTTTCTTCCAGAAGCTGGATACGCCGATTGCGCGGCTGATCGACGCCATGATGGCCTTTCCGGATATTCTGCTGGCGATTGCGCTGGTGGCGGCACTCGGCCCGTCGCTGACGACTGTCATCATCGCGCTCGCCGTCGTTTATTCGCCGCGTCTTGCCCGCATCGTGCGCGCCTCGACGCTGGTGATCCGTGAACTGCCCTATGTGGAGGCGGCGAAGGCGCTCGGCATTTCCACCTTCCACATCATGACCCGGCACGTGCTGCGCAATCTCGTCTCGCCGATCCTCGTGCAATGCACCTTCCTCTTCGCCAGCGCCATGCTGGCCGAGGCGGGCCTTTCCTTTCTGGGGCTCGGTGTCAGCCCCGAGATACCTACCTGGGGAACCATGATCTCCGCTGGCCGCCAATATATCGGCCAGGCGGACTGGATGACCTATTTCCCCGGCTTTGCCATCATTCTTTCCGTGCTGTCGCTGCAAATGGTCGGCGACGGGCTGCGGGACATGCTCGACCCAAGACTG
>QFOL01000412.1 GCA_003241215.1 Agrobacterium fabrum | reverse complement strand
TCGATCTCCCCCCTTGAGGGGGAGATGCCCGGCAGGGCAGAGGGGGGTAAGCCCCACGCACCTCAGCCGCTGTCAAAATCTAGAGCGCCCCGATCGACTTCAGCTTCTTCAGCACGGCCTCGCTCGGCTCACCGGTTTCCGGCAGACGATAGTGTTTCTCGAAGGCACGGATGGCATTGCGGGTCTGCTGGCCGACCACGCCGTCCACCTTCACATCGGCATAGGCGATATTGATCAGCCCCTGCTGGATCTTGGCGATCAAATCGCGGCTTGCCGGTTTGGCCGCGCTGTTGAGCGAGGCCGGTTCGGCCTTCGGGCGCGGCGCCTCCGCCTTGCGGATAGCGGCAGCCACGGGGTCGATCTCGACGCCGCCGCTGGTATCGGCAGGCCGGTCCCTGGGGATTGCGGCAACCGTCGCGCCGTCGATCCTGAGCGCCGCCAGCACGCGGGTCGTCGGCTCGCCGGTCTGTTCCATGCCAAGCGTTTCTTCGAAGAACATGATGGCGGCTGCGGTGCGTGGGCCCATGCGGCCATCCGCGTCGCCTTCGTAAAGCCCGCGTTTCTTCAGTTCGGCCTGAATATCGGCAACGATCTGCTGCGGCTTCTGGCTTTCGGCAACGGGTTGCGTCGGCGTTTCAGCCGGCGGCTGCTGCGCCGTCTCCGTTTCCGCGGGGCGCTCTATGCGGAAGGTGGTGACGTTGCCCTGTGTGCCAAGCGTTTCGGCCGGGCGATAACCGGCAATGCCGTTCGGGTTTTCCGCATCGCGCGTGCGCAGGAAGGGAGACGGGTGAACGCCAGGCTGATACCAGAGCGCATTGGCGGCGACAAAACCGAAGACGACCGCAAAGGCGCCTGAGCCGCCGACCAGTTTCGGACGGCGCAGGATTTCGCGCCCGATGGCCGAAACCACCAAGGAAACAAGCCCGGCGCCAATCTGGGCCGTTGTTTTCTTAGGCGATTTTCGCTTTCGCGGGGCCATCGTCACCATCCTTTTTCATCATTGCGGCCATATCGCCGAGCTGCCGGATGCGCGGCGGAAATTCCACCATGCTTTCGGCTTCGGCGCTTTCGCCGCCACCCGCCATGCCGGAACCGTCGGCAGGCAGGGTGATCGTTACGACTGTTCCCTCGCCGGGCTTGCTGGCGATGGCGAAAGTGCCGCCATGCAGTGCCACAAGCCCCTTGACCAGGGACAATCCCAGACCCGTGCCCTCATAGCGACGGGTATATTCATTCTGAACCTGCATGAAGGGCTGGCCCAGGAGCTCGATCTTGTCGGAAGCGATGCCGATGCCGGTATCGCTCACCGTCAGCTTCAGCATCGCGCCCTCGCGCGCGGCGTCGATCGACACAACACCACCGGCATCGGTGAATTTTATGGCGTTGCCGGCAAGATTGATCAGAACCTGCCGGATGGCGCGCTGATCGGCCGAGATTTCGCCGATGCCGCGCTGGATGCGGCTGGTCAGAGTCAGGCCTTTTTCCTTCGCCTGCAGGCCAAGCATGGCCTCGCAGGACGCAATGGTCTCGGCAATCGGGAAGCTTTCCATCATCAGCTCGTAACGGCCGGCTTCCAGCTTGCTCATATCAAGCATGGTGTTGACGACGGACAGGAGATGCGCGCCGGACTGGCGGATGAGGCCGACATATTCCCGCTGGCGGTCATTCTCCAGCCGGCCGAAATATTCGCCGGCGAGAATATCGGAAAAACCGAGGACCGCGTTGAGCGGCGTACGAAGCTCGTGGCTGACGGCGGCAAGGAAACGCGATTTCGCATCATTGGCCGATTCCGCCTCGGCCGCCTTGCGGGCGACATCGCGGCGCAGTCGCTCCATCTCCGTGATATCGGACAGCTGGGCGACGATGCGGCGCAGGCGGCCGGCGGAACTGCGGATCGCCGTCATTTCGATACGGGCGTGCATGAACTGCGCCTGGCGCGATTTCGCGCCCGTTTCGAAGCGAAGCTCGGCTGTCGCCCTGTCCTCGCCCTGACGCAACAGGTCGAAGGCCTGCATCAGTTCGATACGGTCGGAGACATAGACATATTCGACAAGGACGTGGCCACTGCTCGCCTGGAGATCGACCGGGAAACTGTCGCGGTCGCGACCCGAGACGCGCTCGACGACGCCGCCTTCATTGATGGTGAGAACGAGACCCGGCACCTGCGTGGCGGCAATCATGTCGTCATCGCCCGTGGTCACGGAAAAGGAAGAGAGACCGCGCGCGGGGCGGGAGAAGGCAATCAGCAGCGCGGCGGAGGCCAGAAACAGCGCCAGCACCAGCGCCGCGCCGATGGGCAGCGCGATTGCGGGGCTGAAAACAAGGCTGAAGAGGGCTGGTACGACCAGAAGACCGACGGCGCTGAAAGCGATCAGCCGGCGCAGGCGCGCAACGGTTCCGGCGCGCCTTTCGGCGTCCTCTTCCATGCGCGCAAGCCATCTGCCTGCGGCATGGTCGACCAATGCGACCGCTTTTTCTCTCATATTACGCAATACCAACACCGAATCCCTGAGGCGGTTCTAACGGCTCCGACAATAGAAGGCGGCGGCTTAAGGAATGGATAAAAAGAATGGCGCCAAAGGCCCGTCAAATGCGTCGCAGTCCCATTACGAGGCATTTATTCGAAGCTTTGCCAATCATGGTTAATGACGGGTAAGCGACGGATTTCGCTTCATTTTTGCCATCATGTTAACTTTTGTGGCAAGGCGGGCCGCAGCTTTCGCCCGGAACGCGCGGCCTCTGTCGCAATTATGCTTAACATGGACTGTTAAAATGCGAAGGAATTGATGGCGCGCGTCTCGATACGGGGAGAATAGATACAATTTGAATTAAATTGCCTCGCTTTTTGCAATCGGCTGTTCGCCGGTCGCCTGTAGCTTCTTCCCAAGCCCGAAAACGGGACAAAGGCCGATGACCCGAAACCGGGCGGGGCTTTAGAAAACAAAGATCATCTGGCATGGTGTCTGACAATGTGGTTTCTGATCAAAGGAACATTCTGGTTTTCGCTGGTACTGGTGGCGCTGTCCTATTTCGGCAGCAGCAACGATCCGGCCAAGG
>QFOL01000411.1 GCA_003241215.1 Agrobacterium fabrum | reverse complement strand
GAACCTGTGACCTTTGGAATCGGAATCCAACACTCTATCCAGCTGAGCTACGGGTGCAGCGGTCACGCTTGAATCGCGTGCAGCGGTTGGTTCATACCCCAGCTTTGTTTTTGCATCAATGTCTAAAAATCAGAGATTTGCGAAACGCCGTCGGTTTTTGGGCGGGATGGGCGTGGTGGCGCCTTATGGGGATGGCCGCAGGCTTCCCGGTGGCGGCGGGGTAATCCGTCGTTTGACGTATTGTCTTTTTTCCGGAATAGGTTTCCCTTATAAGTAGTATGTTATTGCTGCGCCGTGCCGTTGTTTCGCTGCTCTTGCGAAAGGGTGGACGGACCGCGGCAATGCCTTTGAAATTCGGTGCGGGAAGCGATTTTTTCCCTTCAAAATTGGCGGGTAAATAGTCATACTTTTTTTGTTCGTCGGGTGATGATCTGGAGTCCGGGTTTGCTTTGCCGGCGATTAACTGTCAAATTATTATACAATATTAGTATCACCTACATTTATTTGGGATACAGTTTCTCAATGTTGTCGGTTATGATTTCGGCAAGGTAAAGGAACGAATCAGGCGGGGGATCGGATGGCTTTGCGACTGGCACATAGCAACGGGCCGCGGACCGAAAAGGGCGAAAGCGGCAGCGCGGTAGCCGCGCATATGACGACAATCGACTATGGGTTGCTGACGACGGCGATCAGCTATCATTTGCGGCACTCTCAACTTGCCGTGGCAAACGGCTTTGCCGATGTGCTGGCGGAGCAGGGATTGCTGCCGGCCGATTTTTCCGTTCTCGTCATCGTCGGCGGCAATCCGGGGCTGAAACAGAGCGATGTGGCTGAGGCGCTCGGCATACAGCGCGCCAATTTCGTCGCGATCGTCGACAGTATGGAAGAGAAGGGGCTGCTTGTCCGCCGCAAATCGGAGGAGGACAGGCGCGTTCATTTCCTCGACATGACGGAGGAGGGTAGCAGCCTTCTCGACCGGCTTTCCCATAGCTGGCGGGACCGCGAGGAAAAACTGATCGACAGGATTGGCGGCAAGAAGGCCCGCGATCAGCTTCTGGCGCTGCTGGGGCGCCTGCGGGACTGACGCTCGAAGACGACAATGGCGATCCAGGTGCGGGACGGCCGCAAGAGATGCTCGTGTCCTGTGGCCGTGTTTTCCCGTCGCCCGCGGTGGCGGTCGATCTTCCAGCCCCGGCCTTTCACGACAGCCTGATCGGCGTCGGGTTAAATTACATTGCAATTTTCCTGCGAAACCGCCAAGACGCATGGATATTCTCGTGCCCTGCGGGGCGGGAGCCGCAACCATGTGATCGACTGGAAAGGCCCGGGACCGGAACACCATGCTGAATATCGATACGAGTCACCCGCTTTATCGTCCCCTGTGGGTCCGGTTGCTCATCGTCGGCTTTTGCGCCGCATGGGCCGTCATCGAATTCGTCAATCGGGAGTTTTTCTGGGGAACCATCGTCGCCGGTATCGGCGCTTATGCGGCCTATGAATTGTTGCTGAAGTTCAAACCCGCGAGCCCCGACGCTACGGCCAAGGATGGCGCAGGCGAGACTTCCGCCGAAAGCGCGCCCACCGATAAAAACGATGCGGGCTGAAGCGCCGCTTATCGTTCGCTCATGCATGTCCCGGGATAGGGCCGCCGGCCGCGTCTAGCGGAAATGCTCCCGCGTCCGCAGCATCCGGATCGCCTGGTCGATCAGGAGATTGGCCGCCGTCATGCGCAGCGTCGCATTCTGCCGGAACTGCGGTTTCACCCGGTCGGGATGATTGCGGCGGGCAAAGGCGCGGCGTTTTTCCGCAAGTGTTGCGGCCGTGTCGGTGTCGTGGATCGCCAGCTCCTCCGAAACATCGGCAAGCGACGTCTTTTCGAGGTGGGCTGGCATCGGTTCGGGCTCGGGATCCGGTTCCGGCTCCGGCGATGGCGCGGGGTCGGCCAGGAAGGCCAGATAGGCATCGAGATTGGCGTTTGCCGGCGGCGGGGCCTCAATATGTGTGTCGAGGACGAAACCCGAGCTGAAACCGGCAATGCGATGACCGGCGGGCGGCGGCGGCTCCCCACCTTCCTCTTCCTGTTCTTTCTCCTGTTTCAGCCTGTCGACGACCGATTGGAAGACGGATTGTCCGAAGAGCATGCGGCTGTTCCCTGCGCCGGTCTGAACGATCCGGCTTCTATAAACAATGAAGGTGGTGTCTGGCTTGCCGGCGTCACGCGGCGGTCAGCTTGCGGCTCTCATCCAGCACCAGATCGTAGAGCAGGCGGGCGCTGGGCGGCAAAACCCGGCCCTTGGTGGTGATGATGCTGTATGGCTTTACGACGAGTTCGAAATCCGTCGGCAATATCCGGGTTCGGCCGATATCGGCCTGCTGGCCGGCGACAAATTCGGCCATGTCCTGCGCGATGGGGGCAATGGCGTCCGTGTTGCAGACAAGCGCCAGGGTGAGCACCACGGATGGCGTATTAATGACGTTGCGCGGCATGGCGACGCCATGGGTGAGGAAGACATCCTCCATGGTTCTGCGCAAAAGCGCGCCGGGCGGCTGGAAGACCCAGTCGTAACCGGAGAGATCCTGCAGGGTCACGGGCGCGCCGCGAAGCAGGGGGTGTCCTTCGCGCACCACCAGACAGGCGCGCTCTATGCCGATTTCGTGGATGGAGAAGAGGCCGGGATCGAAATCATCCGGTATCCGGCCGATGATGAAATCGTGCCGGGCCGCCAGCAGTTCGCGGGCCAGCACGTTGCTGCTTTCCACCTGCACGTTGATTTCGATGCCGGGATAGGTGTCCATGGCGCGCCTGATGGCGGGAACCACGAGGCTGATCGCCGGCGCGGTGACGGCGCCGATATAGACCGAGCCGCCGCTGCCCGACTTCATCTGGTTGAGCTCGCGGCTCGCCTCGCGCAGTTCCAGCAATATGGTGCGTGCCCGCCGCGCCAGCGCCTCGCCGAATTTCGTCAGCACCACGCCGCGCGAGGCCCGCTGACAAAGGGGTGATTTGACGATCGCCTCCATTTCCGAGAGCATGCGCGAGGCTGCGGGCTGCGTCATG
>QFOL01000410.1 GCA_003241215.1 Agrobacterium fabrum | reverse complement strand
CTTGCCGCCATCCATTTCTGTGGCGACGATCAGGTCCGGTTGCAGCGCCCGCAGTTTTTCGAGGTCGATCTGGCCGACCGCGCCGAAACCCTTCGGTTTCGTGCGGCCTTCGCCGAGAACGGTGTCGACGAAGTCGACGGCGGTGGCGAATTTGCCGTCGCTGTTGCGGCCATAGGCGCCGACCACATTGGCGTCGAGATCCATCAGCGGCACGCCGAGCAGCGGCTCGTGCATGACGACGATGCGTTGCGGCTTTTCCGGAACGGAGACGGTGCGGCCGGCGGCATCGGTCACGCTGCGCTCGGCGGCGAGGCTCGTTCCGGCGGCCAGAAGTGCGGCGATGAGGATGGCAATTCGCATGGCATTCCCTTTATTCGATGTCTTCAGTGGCTATTGGTTCTGCGCAGCGCCTGAAGGCGCAGCGTGAGGATGAAAAGCGGCACGCCGATCAGCGTCAGAGCAAGGCCGATCGGCATCGGCGTATCGGCCACCAGCCCGCGCGACAGCGTATCGGCGGTGACGACCAGAATGCCGCCGGTAAGCCCCGACAGGAAAAGCCTGGCGCGGCCGACGGCAGGCGAAACGAAGGTGGCCAGATGCGGGGCGATAACGCCGAGAAAGGTCAGTGGGCCGACGGCGGTAACGGAGGAGGCGCTGAGGATGACCGCAAAAACAATGACGAGCGGGCGCGAATGCCTGACGGTTTCACCGAGCGCCATGGCCATTTCATTGCCGAGATCGAAGACGGCGAGCGCCCGGCCGATGAGAAAAATGCCCACGAGGCTTGCGCCAAAGAGGGGGGCGAAAACGAGGATGGTCGACCAGCTGGCCTGAAACAGCGAACCCGCCATCCAGTCAGCCAGCGACAGCGAGGTTTCGGCCGGCGTGTAGAGCAAAAGAACGGAAGAGACGGATGAGAGGGCGGATTCGATCGCGATGCCCATCAGCAATATGGCAAGGCCGCTCGAGCGTTCCCGTCCGACGAGGGCGATGAGAAGGAAGGCGACGGCCAGACCGCCACCGACGGCCGCAAGCGCCACCAGCGTCTTGGGTGCGGCCGGCACCAGCACCAGAAGCAGCATGATGGTGGTCATCGACCCCTGGCTCAGACCGAACAGGCCGGGATCGGCGAGCGGATTGCGGGCGACGGATTGCAGCATGGCGCCTGCCAGCGCCACGCTCCAGCCGGCCATGAAACCGATGAGGATGCGCGGCAGCCGCACCGTCCACAGCGCATAGGCCTGATCGTCGCCGAGGTGCCCGCCCACCAATCCGCGCAGGAGATCGGCGAGGCCGGTTTCGGTATTGCCGAGGCTGACGGACAGGGCGGCGAGCGCCAGCGCTAGCGCAAGCAGCGCAAGGCCGGCCTTCAGATTGCCGATGCCGATCTGCAGGCCGCTCGGCAGCCGGAGGACGGCTTTGCCGTCGGTGGCGAAATGCCGTTTCATGAAAGCCCCCTTCATGACAGCCCCCTTGCCGAAGGCGACAGATAGAAGCGCTTGACGATGACGATGAAGACGAGGCCGCCAAGCAGGTCCATGAACAGCCCGGTATTGACCACATAGGGCGCAAACAGGGTTTGCGCGCCAAGATCGGCCAGCACGCAGAGGCCCGCGCCGACAAGCGCGGAGGCCGGCAGGGCAAGCGTGAAGTTCACGCCAACCAGCGGCCGGATCATATGCGGCACGATGAGGCCGACGAAGCCGATGGGGCCGCAGATCGCCACCGCCGAACCCGAGGCCAGCATGGTGGCGAAGAGCGCGACCCGGGAAATACGCGCAACATTCACACCGGCGGAGGCGGCCTTTTCCGCGCCCAGCAGAACCAGCGTCAGCGGCCGGGCGACCGCCCACAACATGACGAGCGCAATTGCGCCGATCCACCAGAAATCGGTGAGGCGCTCGGCATAGACGTGGTTGATATTGCCGCCCACCCAGCTGAGGAACTCGGCGCGGCGTGTGGGGTTGGAGAGAAGCAGGGCGTTGGTCACGCCGATCAGCAGCATGGAAACCAGCGCGCCGGAAAGGATGAGCGACAGGCCGCGCGGATCGTTCGCCCGCCCGGCGAGGCGCGCGACGATGAAGCAGGCGGCAAAACCGAAGCCGGCGCCTGCGAGCGCGGCAAGTCCCTGTATTTCCGGAGAGAAATCGAACACCAGCGCGCCGGCAATCACAAAAAGCGTCGCGCCGGCATTCAGCCCCAGGGTGGAGGGCGAGGCGAGGGGATTGCGCGCAAGCCCCTGCAGCACACAACCGCTGACGGCCGTCGTCGCCCCCACATAGATGGCAATCAGCGAGCGTGGGATTTGCTGATAGAGAAGCACCGACTGCTCATAGCTGTCGGCCTCGCCGCGCCAGAGCGTCGCCATGATTTCGGCAGGCGGCATGTCGCCGGACATTACCAGCAGATTGATGGCGAGGATGGCGGCCAGCAGCAGCGCGGCGGCGAAAATCAGCGTTATTTTCGGTGTCATGCCGGAATGGCCTGTTCCTGCCGCTCCAGCCGGGGCACGCAGATGAGCCGCCCCTGCCGGGAGAAGATATCGGCTTCGAGATCGAAGACCTCGGCGACATTTTCGGGCGTGACCGTTCTGGCAACCGGCCCGGACGCCAGAACCCGCCCGGCTTTCAGCATGATGACATCATCGGCGAAAGTGGAGGCAAGGTTGAGATCGTGCAGCACGACGATGACGGTCTTGCCATGCCTGTCCGTCAGTTCGCGCACGAGGCCGAGAACGGCATATTGATATTTCATGTCGAGATGGTTGACCGGCTCGTCCATCAGGATCACATCCGTATCCTGCGCCAGCACCATGGCGATGAAGGCGCGCTGGCGCTGGCCGCCGGACAACCTATTGACCTGCGCCTTCGCCTTGTCTTCCAGCCCGACGGTCTTCAGCGCCTCGCAAGCTCGATCAGCTCACCGAGCGTCATATAGTCAGGGCAATGGCACTCCTGCGGCAGATAGGCGATGCGCCGCGCCAGTTCGCGGCGTCCGATCTCGCTGACCGAACGCTCGCCAAGCCTTATCGCGCCCGATGACAAAGGCACAAAACCCATGACGGTCTTCAGCAGCGTCGACTTGCCACAGCCATTGGGACCGACCAGCGCGGTGACGCGGCCGGACCGGAAACGGGCGGAAAGCCCTCGCAGGACGGGAACATGGCCATAGCTGGCGTGAAGGTCCGTGGCGTCAAGCACCGGATACAACTCCTGTTGTTCATGCACCCATGCGTCGAGGCGTCGCGCGGGCTATTTAAGTGTTTGAATTTAAACATCGAGCCAGTGGAAAAGACATTTCGTTCCGGCAGGCGCGACGGTGTGGTCTTGAAGCGACACTAAACTATAGTAAAACTCTCCACAAATCGAAATTTGCCGATTCAGCGTGCGGATTTCTTCCCGGTTATTGCAGTCGAGGTACATCATGTCAGTCGCAGCCAAGCTTCATGTCGGCATGTCGCTGGCCCCAACCTGGCTCAGCGGCGAGGCATGGCGGCGTGCGGACAGCGATATAAATGGCGTTTTTTCCAGCGATTATTTCGTCGATCTGGCGCAGCGCGCGGAGGCGGCGCATGTGGATTTCGTGTTCCGGCCGGATACGCTTTTTCTGCGCACCGAGGGGCTGGAGACCGGCGGCGGATTTGCCAGCATGGACCCGACCATGCTTCTTGCGGCCATTGCGCGGGAAACCAGCCATGTCGGGCTGTTGTCCACCGTTTCGACCACATTTCTGCCGCCCTATGTCGTCGCCCGCCAGATACAGTCGCTGAACTGGCTGAGCAATGGCAGGGCGGGGTGGAATATCGTCACGGCGCTTGAGGGGCACGAAAATTTCGGCCTGAAAGCGATGCCTTCGCCGCAGGAACGCTACGAGCGCGCCGCCGAATTCACGCAGGTGGTGAAAGCGCTATGGGCGAGTTTTCCCAACGAAGCGCTGAAACTCGACCGGGAAAGCGGGCGCTTCGCCGATTCCTCGCTGGTGCGGCCGGTGGCGCATGAGGGCAGGCACTTCAGCGTCAAAGGCCCGCTCAACCTGCCGGCCCATACCAGCCGCATTCCGCTGGTGCAGGCGGGCGCCTCTCCCGAGGGCCGTGATTTCGCCTCGTCAGTGGCGGACGCTGTCTTTGCCTCGACGCCGGATATGCAGGCGGCCATCGAACTCCGGGCGGATTTGCGGCGGCGTGCCGAGGGCCACGGCCGCAACCCCGACGGGGTGAAGCTGATGCCGGGCCTCAGCCTCTATCTCGCGGAGACCGCCAGGGAGGCGCTGGAACTCTTCGCGGAGACCCATGCCCGCGCCAACCGCGCCCGCGCCTTTGCCTCCATCCGCGATATGACGGGTCTTGATCTCACGGACTGGCCGCTCACGCGGATCGTCACCGCCTCCGACCTGCCGCCGCCGCCGGAGACACCGAGAAGCCGCACCCACGCCGGCCTGCTGCGCCGGCTGATCGAGCGGGAGACGCTGAGTGTTGCGGAATTATTGCGGCGTCCGGAAGTGATGGGGTCGGGTCATTGGCAGATCATCGGCACCGTTGAAGATGCCCTTGAGGCCATCCGCGAATGGGCTGCTGCGGGTGCGATAGACGGTTTCGTCGCGGTGCCCGGCGGTTCGGTGGCGTCCATGCGGCTGGTGCTGGAGCGGCTGTTGCCGAAGCTCGGTGATGCCGGGCTTTTCCGCACGGCCTATTCCGGCCGTACCTTTGCGGAACATCTGGCCGAATAGGCTTACGCGCCGCCGGATTCGGCCGTCGCCTGTCCGGCGGCTTCGATCAGCCGGGAAAAATGCCGTTCGGTCTCGGCGGTGGCCACGAAGGATACGGTGGTGACGACACAACAGAGTTCGCCCTGTGCGTCGAAAACCGGCGCAGCCTTGCCGGTCAGGGCGGAGAACAGATGTTCATTGAGTTCCGCGCCACCCGCTTCGCGAATGGTTTCCAGAATGCCGGCATCGGGGCGGGTGCCGCGAAAGGCGGCCGGTTGCAGCCTGCGAACGGCGGCTATCCTGTCCGGCGGCAGGTAGGCCTGAAAAACCAGCCCGCAGGCGCTGTTGTCCAGCGGCAGAACATCGCCGAGCGCCACGGTGCTGATGGAAAAGCTGGCGCTTCTCGCCCACCGCACCACGGTCGGGCCGCGCTCGGTCCAGATCGCCACGCCGCAGCTGGCGCCGATCCTGGAGGCAAGCGCATTCATCCGGCGGCCGGCGGTTTCGACCGGATTGATTCGCCTGAGCGCGCTGATGCCTATTCCGAGCGCTGCGGGTCCGAGATCGTAACTGCCGCTTGCGGGGTCCTGTATCACCAGTCCTTCCCGCACGAGGCTTTGCATGTAACGATGTGCGGTGGAGCGGCCGGTGCCGGCGCGTTTGGCCAGCTCGCCAAGCGCA
>QFOL01000409.1 GCA_003241215.1 Agrobacterium fabrum | reverse complement strand
GCGAGACGGCCAACTTTTGCAAGATCGCTCACAACCCTGTGAGGCGGGGTACGATACCACTGAGGCGCTCGGGCGGGTCCCGGGGTTATCACCCTTCCCGGGCCACGAGGAACAGTCTGGGGGACAGTCGGCCTTGTTGCGGGCATTCCTCCGCGAAGTGTTTGCGCAGAGTTTTGAGCAGCCCCAGTCGTCGCTGCGGCAGCCGATCCCGCATAAGCGTATTTTTCGCCCTCTTTAAACGGCTCAGGCGACGCATCGCTCATCACCCGGCCTTCGTCCGACCCGTCCTGCCATCGGAGCGATCCCCGCACCGGATCATCGTCCTTGGGAGGATCATAGGTTTGCGTATTGCGGACGAAGATTGCCTCGCCCTCGGTATTTCTGTTGTTCATGTAGAAACGGTCGAGGTGTCGAATGACGTGCGAACCTTCGGCACGCACCTGGTCTGCATGGCCGATGGGCTCACAGATGCTTTCCACCGTGCCGGATTTCACACCCTTGCGGCTGCCAGGCGCATCGCCATGCACATGTGTCGTGCATGATCGCATCACCATTGCCTTTTTGCCCGTGAAGCGAACGGAGGGCGTGTAGTTTTTATCATGGCCGCAGAAATCCACGACCGGATAGGGAATGGGCACCACCGATGAGCCAACGGGTGTCAGGCATACATCCGGAGCCAAAGAGACGATACGCGCCTCATCGATGTCACGCAGTCCCTCACGCGGCGTCTTCGTGGCCCATGTGTCAGGATACTGCGGTTCACCGATATAGTTGTCGCCAGGGATACTCATGCAGTCTCCCTCTCAGTCAAAGCCGCTTCGGCTTCGGGAGACTTCAGGCGAACACGCGTCAGGATAAGTTTTGTGTCACCGGCATCGGGAAGAGGAAACCTGATGCGCCAAGTCAGCAGCACCCGCCCGTCATTGCGCCAGTCGAATTGCACACCATCGAGTTTCAGCACATGCCATTCATCGCGATCTTCACGAAGGCAATGGACACCGAGGGTAAGGCCGGGCAACGAGCCTTTCGCGACAGGATGCTCCGAACTGAGGTTAGCAAGCTCGTAGTTCTCATCACCCTTGAGGTGAGGCGTCGCGATGAGATCAGGATGGGCCGCCTGCCAGAAACGTGGATCAAAATCACGCGGCAAGAGGGGATGCCTCTCCTCCCGCCAACCGTCGTCATAGGTTCCGGAATATTGCTGACGGAATTGCCACCACGGCGAAACGAGCCCAAGTCCCTGCGGTTCCGGCGGGCTGCGCCAATCGGGATGCTTACCGACGGCAGCGATCTGCGGAGCTGGAACAGGCCCTGCATCGGCAGGCATCTCAAGATTGACAATGCCGCACCCAAGCGGGTTGCGGCGCTCCACGTCAATCGGTGTTTCCGTCCCGGCGTTCCCTGTGCGAGGGATCGCGCCGCCATAAGCACTGTGCCAGTCTATGGCCACGTTTCTAGCCGGTTCAGGATCGCTCAGTTTCCAATCCGCTATGACACGTTTGGCTTCCCTGGCGGAAAAACCTGCCCATTTCTCCTTGACGACGGGTTGCCAGAAGCGCCTGCCGAAAACCTCGATTTCTTTGAAAACCTTACCAACGCGGATGGAGGCACGCCAGGATTTCTGTGGCTCCTTCGACGGTGACCACGTATCCCCGAGAAAGCTGATGTCCGTGCCGGGCTTGTCGGGGGTGAGATCGCTTTGACGCAGTAGGACGGTCTGGTGCGGATCGCCCTCATAGGCATCCTCCCATTGGAAACTTTCCTGCTCGGCTGCGACATCGAGCGAACCGTCCTGCACATGCACGAATGTTGCACGCACGGAGACGATACAATCGAGCCCGCCTTCGGCATCGAATTGGCGGAAAGCCATGGCGGGAAACGGCAGGCGGTTCTGAAGCTCCAAGACTTGGCCTCCGTCAGTTCAGATCGATCGGCTTGCCGCGAAGCTGAAAATGATCCGTCGCCACGAAATTGAAGGTCTTGCCAAGAATAATGACCTCACCATTCGCTTTCATGACGAACTTGGAGTCGCCACATTCGATGACAAACTCTTCACCGACGGCAATTTTCTTGAACTTTCCGACGCTTTCCAGCGACGTCTGACCGACATTGGTAACCTTGCTCACGCCGATCTGCTCAGTCCGCGCCACACCGACGCTATCGGATTTGAACGTGCTGACGATTGTATTCATGATCCCCGGCAGCGGAAAGAGACTTGAGGCGTCAGACCCAACGCCTGAGCCGGAACCGGCGAGTGCCGTGCCCGCATCTGCACGCGGGCTTGAGCCGGAGACAACGCCTTCACGCGCTGAAAGGCCGCCGGCACCGAGGAAGCCGAGAGCGGATGACGCCAGTGTAGTGGCGAAAGCCGCAACAGCAGGGCCGCCGCCGCCGGCGATCTGCGCCGCCTGCGAAAGGAGGCCCGCCGTCTGCCCGGAGAGTGCCTGCACGCCCGCCATGGCCATCATCGCCATCGGCCCCGTGCCGCCGACAACGGTGTTCACCGAGCCGCCGATCTCATGTTTCTGGTTGCCGGAAACTTCAACGGCGCGGTTGCCGCCGACCGAGGCGACCTCGTGCCGGTCGATACGCTTGGTCCGGTCATTCAATACCCGCGTCGTCTGGTCCTTCTGGGCGTGGAAGAACTGGTTCTCCTTGCCGGCCTCATCCTCGAAGGTAATTTCGTTGAAACCGTCGCCCTTGTGGCTGTTGGAGCGCAGCACCATACGCGTCTTGTTGGCGGGCAGGTCGTAAGGCACGGAATTGGCCGGATTGTTGACCACACCGATGACCAGCGGCTTGTCCGGGTCGCCATCGACGAAGGCAACCATCACCTCCATGCCGATGCGCGGAATGACCTGCGCACCCCAGGTGCCGCCGCCCCATGCCTGGCTGACCCGCACCCAGCACGTATCCGTGCCATCCTTCTTCGCCTTGCGGTCCCATGGGAACCATAGCTTGATACGGCCATATTGATCGGGATGGATTTCCTCGCCTTGGGGACCGGCGACAATCGCCACCTGCGTGCCTTCGATGCGCGGGCGCTTCGTCGTCCGGTGCGGCGTCAAGGGCACGCGGGCCGGAATTGCCTCAAAGTGGTTG
>QFOL01000001.1 GCA_003241215.1 Agrobacterium fabrum | reverse complement strand
CCCCGGACCGGTGGATTTGAGCGGGTGTAGCTCAGGGGTAGAGCACAACCTTGCCAAGGTTGGGGTCGAGGGTTCAAATCCCTTCGCCCGCTCCAGTTTTCCAAATTAAATCAATATTTCATCGGCCAGCTTCCCGTTCTCAGCCCTGCTTGTGGGGTAGAAAGCCATCGCATGTCATGCGAGCTGGAGCATATCGGGTTCCTGCCATGTAGCCTTTAAGGATACGATAAGGGCGCTGGCGACCGATCCGGCGACAAGCCGGATTGTTTATTTGCAGGTTCGTTGATTGCCGGCGTATCTGCGGCCGGGCAAACCCACCCGACGGGGTGTTGGCGATGCTTGCCACTACCACCCCGCCCCCCAACATTCTCACCTCTCGGACCATTCTCCAGTTGCACCTTATGGGAGCCGGGACACGCCGGCTGCCACGCTGCGTCAGACCGGAAAATCAGATAGCCACCGACTGCAATTGCTTCTGCAGCATGCGGCAACGCCCGAGAACGAGGCGGACGTCACGGCTCCCCCTGCCCGCTCCGGATCATTTCAAGTGGAACGGGGCGATGCCTGTTGACCATGCGGGTCCCATCTTCGTGCGGCGCTGCGCACCAACGGGCGGCATTGGAGAGGACCCGGTGGATTTCCGGCATGAAATAGATCGGGAAACTTTCGTGACCGGGGCTGAAATAAAAGATGCGTCCACGCCCCCGGTGATAGCAGCAACCCGATCGGAAAACCTCTCCGCCTTCAACCCAGCTGACAAAAACCAGATGGTCAGGCTGGGGAATATCGAAAGGTTCGCCATACATTTCCGACTGGGGAATGACGATGGATTCAGGCAAACCCGCCGCGATGGGATGCGCAGGGTCGACAATCCACACCCGCTCACGCTCGCCGCCTTCATGCTCCCGCCAGCTCAGATTGCATGAAGTGCCCATGAGCCGCCCGAACAGCTTCGAGTGATGCCCCGAATGCAGGACGACGAGGCCCATGCCGTCGAGAACCCGCTTCTGTATCCGGGTAACGAGCTCGTCGGGCACTTCCTTGTGGACGACGTGGCCCCACCAGAACAACACGTCGGTTTCAGCCAGAACCTCATCGGTCAGGCCGAAGTCCGGATCAAAGAAGGTGGCCGTTCTGATCTCGAAATCCTCCGCCGCTATTCCGCTGGCGATGGCGCCATGTATGCCCTCCGGATAAACGGCCCGGATTTCGGGCTGCTTGGTTTCATGCCAGTTCTCGTTCCATATCGTGATGCGGATTGGTTTCGTCATGTCAGGTCTCCCGGCCTGGTTTGCAGCATCAGGCGCTCGCTGCCCTGTTGCGAAGATTGTTTGATGAGGTCCCACAGCTCTGCCAGATGCAGGCTGCGCTCGGCGGTGGAAGGGTTGGCGCGGCGGCCCGCGCAGGTCTCAGCGAAGATTTCCAAGACCGCGTTCAGGTCCTCCCCCGCGGTTTCGCGTGTGGATATCTGCCCCTGGCGCAATTCCGACCATTTGCCCCAGATATCGACGCGTAGAATGGCCTTTTCGTAAAAGAGCGTCAGGCAGGATTCGCAGCCGGGGATAGTGTCGCCGCAGAAAGTCAGGTTTACGGTCGTTCCATTGTCCAGTCTGGCGAAAACGCCGCCGGTCAGTTCAAAGTCGCGGCCGCGATTATCGAGGCTTGCGGAAACGCTCCGATAGCCAAGTCCGGTCATCTGCAGGACGGCGTTGAAAAGATGCGAACCGGTGTCGAAGATGAAGCCACCGCCGGAAAGGGCCGGCACCTGCTTCCAGCTGGCGCCATAGCGGCTCTGCCAATTCTCCCAGACCTCGCCGTGAATCGCCAGCAGCGCACCGAATTCACCGCCATCAGCCCGTTCGCGCATGCGCCGCAGGAGCGGCGAGAGCGAGGACTGGTAAGCCACGACGACCTGGCGGCCGGCGCGCTCGCGGGCATCCAGAATTTCGCGCGCTTCCTGCGCATTGAGCGACATCGGTTTTTCGAGGAGCAGATGCAGCCCGTGCTCCAGCGCCGCCTTGGCATAGCCGGCGTGGAAGGCATGCGGTGTCGAGATATATATGGCGTCGAGATTTGCCGCTTCCGAGGCCAGCAGCGCGTCAGCCGTTTCATAGACCTTCGGCTCGCCACCCTGACGGACGATTTCGACAAAACGTTCGACCGAAGCGGGGCTGGTATCGGTCAAGGCGACGAAGGTGGGGGCGAGCGGACTTTTCACCCATGCTCGCGCATAGCCAGCGGCCTTCAGGCCACAGCCAATAACTCCGAGTTTCAGAGGCATGTTTTCTCCGTGTCTAGTGATTTCGAACGCGCTGGATCGCTCGACCGGATTGGTCGAAGAGATGGCAAGCGAAGTGGTTGATCTTCAAGGGGACGGGTTCCCCGGTTCCGATCCGATGATCGCCGACAATTCTGGCGATCGCCGGAGTTCCACCTGTTTTGAAGGAGATGTAGGTCTCCATGCCGAGACGTTCCGACAGCAGGGTTTCGGCGGTAAAGTCAGCATCCGCAGCGCCTGTCAGGGAGAGGTCTTCCGGACGAAGCCCAAGTTGCAGGCTGCGTCCGGGAACAAGTTCCTTGAACCCCTCCAGGCGCACCCTCCATCCGTCGGCGGTCAGTATGGTCGCAATGGTGTCGTTCACAGCCTCGACATGCGCGGGAAACACGTTCATCCGGGGGGAACCGATGAACTGGGCCACGAAGAGATTGTCCGGCCGCTTGTAGAGTGCGATCGGATGATCCGCCTGCTGCACCTCGCCGTCCTTGAGGACGACAATTCGGTCGGCGAGCGTCATCGCTTCCACCTGATCGTGGGTGACATAGATGATGGTGGACCCCGTCGTGCGGTGCAGTTCCTGCAGCTCGGCGCGCATCTGCACCCGCAAGGCAGCATCCAGATTGGAAAGCGGCTCATCAAACAGGATCACCTTGGGTTCCTTGATGATTGCCCTCCCGATCGCCACCCGCTGACGCTGACCGCCGGACAGTGCCTGCGGTTTGCGATCGAGCAGCGCGCTCAGCTGGAGTTTCTCGGCCACCGCATCGACTTTCCGCTTGATATCGGCCTTGTCGACACCCTTCAGATCGAGCGAAAAGCCGATATTTTCCGCCACCGTCATGTGCGGATAAAGCGCGTAGGACTGGAAAACCATCGCGAGCCCCCGCTTGTCCGGCGAGACATCGTTCATGCGCTCGCCATCGAGGCGGAACTCACCGCCGCTGATCGATTCCAGGCCAGCGATCATGCGCAGCAGCGTGGACTTGCCGCAGCCGGAAGGGCCGACAAAGACGGCGAATTCGCCTTGCCTGATTGAGATGTCCACACCTTTGATGATCTCGAGTGCGCCGAAGCTTTTGCGGATTTTACTGAGGGTAATGGAAGACATCGATGTTATCCCTTCAATCCGCCGCCGAAGGTCTGAACCAGAAAGCGCCGTGCGAAGGCAAAGGCGATGACGGCGGGGACGGTGTAGATGGTTGCGATCGCGGCCAGGAGGCCGTAGTCGATCTCGCTGGTGCGTAGAAAGGCGCTGTAGATGCCAAGCGGCAACATCCGCAGCTCCGGTGATGAGATGAAGGTCAGCGGCAGAAGGAAGTCCCCCCAGGCGGCGATGAAGGCGAAGAGGCCCGATGCGGCGAGGCCAGGCATTGCAAGCGGAATAAGCACGCGGCGCAGTCGCTGCGCGAAGGTCGCGCCATCCATGATCGCCGCCTCTTCGTATTCCCGCGGGACCGTGTCGAAAAAGGTCTTCATGATCCACAGCGCCAGCGGCAAATGCATCGTCGCCATCAGCACGATCAACCCCAGATAACCGTCGATGAAGCCGACGATACGCATCGTCGCCCGGAAATATTCCGGGTCGACAATCGGGCGGACAACACTTGCGATGAGCTGATTACCGCCCAGCATGACCTTGTAGAGCGGAACGATAAGCGCGGTCGTCGGGAGGACCCGGATGAGTATGATCGAATAGAGGAACGGCCTTTTCCACCAGGCCTGCGTTCTGGAAAGGGCATAACCACCGAAGCCCGCAAGGATGAGAACGAGCACGGTCGAAAGGCCGCAGACGATAAGGGAATTCATCAGCCATCGCAGCCCGTCCTGCTCCAGAAATACCCGGAAGAGGTTGGCAAGGCTGAACTGCTCGGGCACCTTCAGGAACAGCGTCGCATCCGCGTCGAAGGCGGCCATGAGAAGCCAGACGAAGGGCATTATGCAATAAAGGCTGATGACAAGGAGGAGCCCATAGCGGCTCGCAGTCGCCTTTGCGGTCTCTGTGCGCTGAGCCATCAGACTTCCACCTTCAGCGCGCGGACATAAACCATCCCGATCGCCAGCGAGAACGCCAGCACCACCACGGCGACGGCCGAGCCGTAACCGAGCTGATAGGCGTTGAACGACTGATTGTAGATGTAGATGCCGATGATCTCGGTCGCCCCCGCCGGCCCGCCCCGGGTCAGCGCGAAAACAAGCCCGAAAATTCCTATGGTGGAGACCGTGGAAACGAGCAGGTAAAGGAAAACGGTCGGGACAAGCAGGGGCAGCGTGATGCGCCTGAATATCTGGCTGGCGCTGGCGCCGTCCATCCAGGCCGCCTCATAGAGTTCGTCGGAGATCGCGCTCAGGCCTGATGTCATCAGGATCATCGCAAAGCCTATGCCGCGCCAGATGTTGACGATGACGATCATCGTCAGCGGAAAGGTCGTCAGCCAGCGTTGCGGATCGATACCGAACCAGGCGACAATGTTGTTGAGCGTGCCGTATTCCCCGGCCGCCAGCATCGATGCCCACATCAGGGCCGCAACGACTTCCGGCACCGCGTTGGGCATCAGGATGATGGCGTTGATCAAGGGTCTCAGTGCGAAACGCCGACGCAGCAGCATGGCGGAGAGGAGACCGAGCACAAGCTGGCCAAGCACGGCCGAGAACAGCACGAACCAGAAGGTGATGGCCAGCGACCGCCAGAAATTGCCGTCGGCAAGAAGCCTGGAATAATTCGCCAGTCCGATAAAGCGGGGGTTCATGGCGGCCGGCCCTGTCAGAGCCGCGTTGGTCAGGCTCGTATAGATCGCAACGAAGGCGGGATAGATGACAAAGGCTGTCAACAGCAATACGGAAGGCAGGATGAGCCATCGGTTGCGCCATGCCTCCCGGTGTCTGAAGCTCTCGGACATGTTTCACTCGTCTTTCATGGAAGATGTGGCAGGTCAGCCGCTGACGCGGCAGTCCGCGAAGCGAACCGTTTCGTTCAAGGAAACCGGGGCGATTACCGTACCCCGGTCTCCGCATAGTCGGTGGACTTACTTCACCACATCGTCGCCAAGCGTCGCCTTGACGTAATCGACGAGGATTTTCTGGGCG
Organism: Agrobacterium fabrum; assembly: GCA_003241215.1. Classification (GTDB taxonomy): domain Bacteria; phylum Pseudomonadota; class Alphaproteobacteria; order Rhizobiales; family Rhizobiaceae; genus Agrobacterium; species Agrobacterium fabrum_A. The sequence goes on along the minus strand of QFOL01000001.1, from coordinate 73,525 downwards.
CCGGCCGCATCGGCGTTTCCGAGCAGCAGCGCCTCCGTGGCCCGACCGACGCCCTCCATAACCGTCGAGAAACCCGGTGCGCTTTTCAGATAGGCGCCGCGATCGAGGTCTTTCATCAGCGGCACGAGCGCGGTCAACTTCTGGAAATCCGCATCGTCCACCGCATCCTTGCGCGAGGGCAGATTGCCCTCGTTTGCGGCGTAGCTGACCATGAGCTTGACCGAGCCCATGGCTTTGAGGACTTTCTTCGCAGCTTCCGGATCGGAAGCGGAAGCGTTCACCGCCCAGGGATGGCTGAGATCCACCATGACATGCTGGCCACCATCCTTACCGGGAACCGACCACGTACCCACGGTCTTGGTGACATCGGGAATCGGGTTCTTGCTCTTCGGACCCCAGTCGAAGATATAACACCAGGAACCGCAGCTCGTTATCAACAGCTTGCCGGCGGGAAACATCTCGTATTTCGGGATGACCCAGGGCTCGGGACCAAGCAGCGGATCGACCGGCAACAGCTTGTTCGTCACCATCTGCTCATAAAAGCCAAACACCTCACCGACCCCCTTGCCGGTCAGATCGAGTTTCCCATCGGCGGTCGCAAGCTGCGGTGTCGAACTGCCGGCGATCAGGAGCCTGAAACTCTCGACGAAAGAGCCCGAGCCCCAGGTTACTCCCATCGGCAGCATCAGCGAATAACTGCCCGTCTTCGCCTTCGCGTCGATCGAACGCTGCAGGAGGTCGTTCCAATCCTTGGGCTGTTCCGTCGATATGCCCGCCTTTTCCAGAATGTCGCGACGGAAAAAGAGCTGCTGCACCGACAGCATGGTCGGCATCACATAGATTTTGCCATCGTCGAACGTGGCGGCCTTTTTGGTGATATCGTAGAAGCTGTTATAGGCATCCGACGCCTTCACCTCTTCGGTGACGTCCTGCAGATATCCTGCCGTCGCGAAATCGACGACCTGGCTGATGCTCGGCAGGGAAAACACGTCGGGGCCGGCCCCGGCGGCGATCTCGGTCAGCAATTTTGAAACATATTCACGATCTGGGCCTGGATATTCGACGAGTTCAATGTCGACGCCGGTCTGTTTTTCGATGTCCGGGATCACGGCTTTCAAGGCATCGATCCTTGCCTGCCGGTGTTCCGCAATTGTGACGGTTGCGGCAAAGGCCGAAGTGCCGACGGCACTCAATGCCAGGACACAACTCGCCCACAAAACTTTCTGCAGCATTTGCGTTCTCCTCCCTTGGCAATTGCTCAAACCGCCCCTCCCTGGAGCCGCCTCTCCCCGGCGGCCGACTCAACAGTCGCGACTTGACAATCATTGATAATGTTATCCAGATACTCCCGGATTTCTTGGTGAGTTTTGATAATTTTGTGGGATTATTTGACTTGAAGAAACGATTCACAATCAGCTTGGGAGCCAAGATCGATCCAAGCGAAGCCTTCCATGTCAACCGGCCCTGGATCGAGCGCACGCCGCCCCCGGTTCTTCATGATCACGACTTCTACGAATGTTTCTGGATCGTTACCGGCAGCTGTTCGCATTTCATCAATGGAGCCGTCGAGCGCGTCGAAACCGGTGGGCTGATGTTTGTCCGCCCGCCGGACCGCCATGCGTTCCAGAACACCGAAGAAGCCCCCTGCCGAATGGTGAACGTCGCATTCAGCCAGGAGACCGCAGCGCATCTCCTTGATCGCTACGCAGGCGAGCTGACAGGGCGGTATTTCTGGACGAACGGCCGGATGCCGGCCGCATTCCGCCTGAATGCGGCAAAGCTCAGGGAATTATCCGCTTTGGAACATATCCTTGATCGCGGAAACAGATCGCTTGCACGTATCGAATGTTTCCTGCTTGCACTGATGACCGATCTGCTGACCGATGTTGCGGATATAGCGCCCGCGGAGGCTCCGGACTGGATGACCCGCGCCTGCGACGCGATCTCGGATCCGCAAGCATTGCGGTGTGGGGTGCCGGCGCTCATCCGGTTTTCCGGACGCAGCCATGAACATGTTTCGCGTACATTCCGCCGGCTGCTGGGCCAGACGCCGTCCGCTTATGTCAACACCGTCAGAATAGACCATGCCGCCCGCCAGCTGGCGACGTCGAACACGCCGATCTCGGAGATCGCGCTCGACTGCGGGATCGATGACCTCAGTCATTTCTACCGTCTCTTCCGGCAAGTCCACGGCATCAGCCCGATGCGATACCGCCGCAAGGTACATGTCGATCTTGTGCACCCGCAAGATGCAGCGCTCTGAGGGCATGGAGGCCGGCCGGAGAGGACGGGCCAGCACCATACCGACCGGCGCTTGACTCAACAGGACCCGGGAGCGGACCATGAAAGCGGCGGTTTTCGGGGCGTCCTCAGCGGAAACCGAGACTTTACCGAATCCAGGAACGGGAAACCATCACCCCCCAGGCAAGGTCGGACTGTCGGCCCAAATGGCCGGCTCTCGATATCTTTTGGCAGTGTGGCGCGAACCTGTCGCCGGCAACGGTGCTATCCATCTTTCCGAACGCTTCGGCCGCGCTCTTCGACCGGTCGATGCTGCTGAATAGCCGTGCGCAACTGCACATCGCCAACGGTAGTTTGGCCTCCGCGGAGCCCGGAGGACGGACCCTGTCATGCAAGGATTCAAGTGATGAATTTTAACCCTTTGACGATCGCACCTCCCCTCAATGACGCTTATGCGCAGATATCGATCGCGCCATCCGGGCCATTGGCCTTTATCGCCGGGCAGGTTGCTATTGACCGAGCAGGGCAGCTTGTCGGCCCGAATGACCATGCCCTGCAGGCAGCCCAGTGCTTTCGTAACATCGCAGATGTCTTGAAGGCGCTCAACGCTCATCCATTCCAGATGGTGCGAATGACCATCAACGTCGTCGGGCACCGCGACGAACTGGTCGAGCCGATCTTCGCCGCGGGACAGGAAGTCTTTGGCGATCACTGGCCGGTCTGCGCCAGTATTTTTCTGGGAGTCCAGGCCCTTGGCCACTCGGATTGGCTGATCGAGGTGGATGCCATCGTCGCTCTGAAAAAGCGCCCCGAAGCCGGCCCTCAAACGGTTGACGTCTGAAATCCCAAGCCGCCTGCGGCGTTTCCATCCGCTGAATTCGCCGGTCGCGGCGCGGTGGCAGCCCGGCTCGGCTGGTGCCGGAGCCTTTCGCCCGGAGAGTGGACCTCAGCCCACAGGGCCTCCGGCGGAATATTGCAGATCAAACACACGAATATCCAAAAATTGCCAGGAGTGAAGACATGGTTGAAAAGCGTGACGTTATTGTCGTCGGCGGCGGGCCAGTGGGCCTGTGGATTTCCTGCGAGCTGCGGTTGGCAGGCCTTTCGGTCGTCGTGCTTGAACGTCGAAATGAACGCATCAATCAGTCACGCGCGCTGACCATCCACGGCCGTTCAGTCGAGATGTTCTCCCTGCGAGGACTGGAAGAGCGATTCATCAGGACCGGTATACCAATCCCGACTGGCCATTACGCCGTCCTCGATACACGTCTTGGCTTCGACTTCATCGACAGCAAGTTTCCCTACACGCTCTTTCTTCCACAGGACGCGACAGAGGCAATCCTTGAGCAGCGCGCGCTCGAACTGGGCGTCGAAGTCGTTCGCGGCGCGACTGTGGACAAGGTGGACATCGAAGAAGACGCGGTGTCTGTACACGCCGAAGGTAAGGATGGGCCGCTGGCATATACCGGCTCATATGTGATCGGCGCGGACGGTACGCGTAGTCTTGTGCGCCAGTCCGCCGGCATCGCTTTCGAGGGCCATCCGGCAAGCGGAATGTGGTTCATGGGCGATGTCGTGCTCGGCGATCCGCCGAAGGTTCCAGTCCTGAGCGAATTCAACATGGCCGGCTGCGCTATGGTTGCTCCGCTCGGTGACGGTCGGCACTGGCGGATTGTCTTGAACGAGGCTGAGGATCGGGGAAAGACACGCGCCGACCCCGTGACATTGGAGGAGTTGAAAACGGCCACCAGAAACATTCTCGGAAGCGACCTGGGCGCCCGCGATCCCCTGTGGCTTTCACGGTTCGACAACGAAACCCGTCTCGCCGCTCATTATCGCAAGGGTCGCGCCTTCCTTGCGGGAGACGCAGCCCATATCCACCTGCCCGCCGGCGGACAGGGGATGAATGTGGGGTTGCAGGATGCCATGAACCTTGGGTGGAAGCTCGCGATGGTTATGAAGGGCGAAGCCCCTGAAACGCTCCTCGATAGCTATGAACAGGAGCGCCGGCCCATCGGTCTTTATCTGCATGATACGACCATGGCGCAGGCAGCCCTGATCACCGCCTTTTCTCCCCACGGGCTCGCTCTCCGCGGGGTGATGAACGACATGCTCAAGGTTCCGGCAATCAACCAGTATTTTGCGCTTCAGGTATCGGGCTTCGGGGTCCATTATCCGCTCCCGCTTCCCGGCGATGTAATGGAGCCCGCCGGGGGCCTTACCGGAACCCGTATCCGGGATGTCGAACTGCATCTTGAAAACGGGGTGAAGACCACGCTTTTCTCACTTCTTTCGGATGGCAGATGGTTGAGCCTGTCGCTTGACGCCGTATCCCGGGCGTCCGTGCCGTCCTGGGTCCCCGCACATGCGATCGTCACGGCGACCGGTCGGCCGGCGGAACCGATGCCGACGCTGGAGCGTCTGGCGGCGATCACTTTGCGGCCAGATGGCTATGTGGCCGGTTTCGTTGAACGGAGAACCCTTCGCTAGACAGCAGGATTGGTTTGGAGAGCAGCGGTTGCTCACCGCGGCGTCATTATAAGGATCATGAAATCATGAACGAAAAAATCTGGTTCATCACCGGAGCTTCACGGGGCCTCGGGTATGTATGGGCGCAAGCAGCCCTTGCGCGGGGCGACAAGGTCGCGGCCTGCGTCAGAAACAAGGCGGCCCTCGCAAGCCTCATTGAGACATATGGGTCCGCCCTCCTGCCGATCGAGCTCGACGTCCGCAGCCAGGGAGATGTCAAGGCGGCCGTGGATATTGCCGTAGCGACATTCGGACGCCTCGATGTCGTTATCAGCAATGCCGGCTACGCCGTCTTTGGAACCATCGAAGAAACCGGCGAGGACAATGCACGCGCGCAGTTCGATGCGAATTTCTTCGGTACACTCTGGGTTATTCAGGCTGCCGTGCCCCATCTGCGCAACCAAGGCGGAGGGCATATCCTCATAACCTCCAGCCTTGCGGGCATCATCACGTTTCCAACCGCAGGTGTCTACAACGCCAGCAAATGGGCGGTGGAGGGGCTTGGGGAAACTCTGGCCTCCGAAGTCGCCGAGTTCGGGATCAAGGTAACGCTGATAGAACCGGGCGGATACGATACCGACTGGCGGGGAAATTCCTCCGTTCATCTCGTACAGATGAAAGAATATAACGGGCTTCGCGATCGCCTGAGGACAGCAACTGCGTCGCGCAAGCTGGGAAACCCGGCAGCAACCGCCGGTGCCGTTCTGAGCGTCGTCGACGCCGCATCACCTCCGCTCCGCCTCTTTCTGGGAGAAGCGCCTCTCGGCATCGTACGGAAGCAATATGTTGACCGACTTGCCACCTGGGAGGCCTGGGCAGATGTTTCGAGGGGCGCTCAGGGCTGACGCAGCACAGCAGGACGCCGCGAGCTTACCCGCTAACGATGGTTTATCGGCCAAATGACATTGGTTTCCGCCGCCCGGCGAAGGCCATCGCATGGCGGCTCCGCAAGGCCCTCCGCTGACAGGCGGTCGAGCAGGGCCGCCACCTCGCCAATGCCGCGTTCCCCGGCATAATGCATCGGCCCGCCGCGCCATCGCGGAAAGCCGTAACCATGGATCTTGACGAGATCGATGTCGGCGGAGCGCAGGGCGATATGCTCCTCCAGAATGCGCATCGCCTCGTTGACCATCGGCAAAATGATCGCGTCCGCAATCGACGCCTCGTCCCAAGCCCGCGGGCGCCGGCCGGCCATTTCTTCGGCAATGATCGCCGCCACGGTTTCAGACGGCTTCGGCGCGCGGTCGCCCGACTGGTAATCATACCAGCCGCCGCCGGATTTCTGGCCGAAACGCTCAATGGCGCAGAGCCGGTCCGCCACAGGTGCAAAAGGCGTTTCACCGCGCGCGCGCGCTGCCCTGCGCTGGAAGGCGGCAATGTCGAGACCACCGAGATCCTGCGCCTCGAAAGGGCCCATCGGCAGGCCGAAGGCGCGCATGGCGGCATCGATCGCCGAAGGCGTTGCGCCGGAGAGCAGCAACCGTTCGGCCTGCGCCCGCGTCACCTTCAGGATACGGTTGCCGATGAAGCCATCGCAGATGCCGGCGCGAACCGGGATCTTGCCGAGCAGGCGGGCGAGCGCGAAGCCGGTTGCGAGAACCTCCGGCGCCGTCGCCGCTGCCGGCACGATCTCCAGCAGCTTCATGACGTGGGCAGGGCTGAAGAAATGCAGGCCGAGGAAACGTTCGGGGTGCCTTAGGCCCTCGCTGATGGCGTTGGGATCGAGATAGGAGGTGTTTGTCGCCAGCACCGCGTCCGGCCGGCAGACATCGGAGAGTTTTTCAAAGACCGCGCGCTTCACGGCGAGGTCTTCGAATACTGCCTCGATGACGAGATCGGTGTCGGCAAGCAGGCCATAGTCATCGCTGCCGATGACACCGGCCATGCGCTCGTCCGCAGCGTCCTGCGTGATACGGCCGCGTTTCACCGAACCTTCGAAGATGGCGCGGATATTCGCAAGGCCGCGCCCGACCGCCGCCGTATCCCGCTCGACGAGAACGACCGGCAGGCCTGCGTCAAGCAGCGCCGCGGCAATGCCTGCCCCCATGGTGCCGCCACCGATGACGGCTGCCGAGCGAAGGTCGCGCGCCGCGATGCCGGATAGCTCAGGCGGACGTGGCGCAGCCCGCTCGGCGAAAAACACGTGGCGCAGCGCGGCTGCCTGGGAAGAACCGCGCAGCTCCATGAAGGTTTCCCGCTCGAAGGCCATGGCCTCGGCGAACTCGGTTTCGCTCGCCCTGCGGATGGAGGTGAATGCGCGCAGCGGCGCAACTTCGCGCTTCGCCCTGGCAGCCACGGCTTTTTCGGCGCTTTCCCAAAAACCGGCTTCGGCGGCCGGCACGGCACGGCCGGAGACGAGCTGCGGAAGAGGCTTCTCAGCGACACTCTTGGCAAAGGCAATCGCACCTGCGCGAAGGTCACCATCGATCACGGCATCGATGAGACCGATGCCTTTTGCTCTCTTCGCATCGATCGGGCTGCCGCTCGTCGCCAGATCGATGGCGGCAGCGGCGCCGATCAGGCGCGGCAGGCGCACCGTGCCGCCGGCGCCGGGAATGATGCCGAGCTTGACTTCAGGCAGGCCGAGACTGGCGGTGGAAAGCGCCAGCCGATAGGCGCAGCCGAGCGCCACTTCGAGACCGCCGCCAAGCGCGCTGCCGTGAATCGCCGCGACCCAGGGCTTTTTCGCGTTTTCGATGCTCGCCACCACATCCGGCAGATGCGGCGGCAACGGCGGCTTGCCGAACTCGCTGACATCGGCGCCGGCGATGAAAGTGCGGCCGGCGCAGAGCAACACGACGGCCTTCACCCCCGCATCCGCGTCCAGCTCCGCCACCGTGTCGACGAGCGCCTGGCGAAGCGCCTGCGACAGCGCATTGACGGGCGGATTGTCGACTGTGACGATTGCAATGGCGTCTTCGTGGGCAATGGTAACGGTCATTGTCTCATATTCCCAGGTAAGCGGCGCGGATGCGTTCGTCCGCAATCAGGTCTGCGGCAGGGCCGGACATGGTTATACGCCCGGTCTCCATGACATAACCGCGATCGGCGACGGAGAGCGCGCCAAAGGCGTTCTGCTCGACAAGAAGCACGGTAACGCCGAGCGCCTTCATGCTCTTCACCACGTCGAAGATTTGCGCGACGAGGATGGGGGCGAGGCCCATGCTCGGCTCGTCCAGAAGCAGACAGGAGGGGCGTGCCATCAGCGCCCGGGCAATCGCCAGCATCTGCTGCTGGCCACCGGAAAGGCCGCCCGCCGCAAGGTTCCGCTTCTCCTTAAGGATCGGAAACATCGCAAAGGCATCCTGCATGTCGCGCTCCACCTTGTCGTCGGTGAAGAGATAGGCGCCAAGCCGAAGATTTTCCTCCACCGTGAGGTTGGTGAAAATCTGGCGGCCTTCCGGCGATTGGGCGAGACCGCGCTTCACGCGGGAACACGCCGGAACAGCCGTTAATGCCTCGCCGCGAAACAGTATCGAGCCTGCCGAGACTGGCTGGATGCCGGAGAGGCACTTCAAAAGTGTCGTCTTGCCGGCGCCATTAGCGCCGACCACGGTGACAATCTCGCCGGAAGCCACATCGAGATCGATGCCGTGCAGCACCTCAATGCGGCCATAACGGGAGCGCAGCCCCTCAACCGTCAGCATTCTGGACCTCCGCCGCCTGGGTGCCGAGATAGGCTTCGATGACACGCGGATCGCGCGAAATCGCCGCCGGTTCGCCCTCGGCGATCTTCTCGCCATGGTCGAGCACGACGATATGGTTGGAAATGCGCATGACCATCTTCATGTCGTGCTCCACCAGCAGGATCGACACGCCCTCGGCCGCGACCTGTGCGATAAGGTGATCAATCTCCTCCGTCTCGACGGCGTTGCAGCCGGCGGCGGGTTCATCGAGCAGCAGCGCACGGGGTTTCAGCGCCAGCGCGCGGGCGATCTCCAGGCGTTTCAACGCGCCGTAGGAGAGCGAGCCCGCCTCCTGTTCGGCGGCCCGGCCGAGACCGACCCGGTCGAGCAGGGCCCGCGCACTTTCCTCCGACGCCCGGCTGCGGCGACGCGTGGCAGGCAGCGAGAAGAGATCGGCGAAGACCGAACCGCGCTCATGCAGATGATGGCCGACAATGGCGTTTTCGAGCACGCTCATCGACTGGAATATCTGCAAATTCTGAAAGGTCCGCGACAGGCCGCGGCGGGCGAGCAGGTGCGGCGACATGCGGGTGACGTCCTCGCCATCCAGCAGAACGCGGCCGCGCGTCGGGGCATAGACACCCGAGATCATGTTGAAGAGGGTCGTCTTGCCGGCGCCGTTCGGGCCGATGACGGAGACGATCTCACCGGGTTTCAGGGAAAAGCCGACATCCTGGACGGCGCGCAATCCGCCGAAATCGATGCCGAGACCCTCTATCTGAAGCAGGCTCATTCTCCCCTCCCTCTGAGACGGCGCGCGATGGACGGCAGGAGGCCCTCGCGCATGAAGATCATCACCAGCATCATCACAAGGCCGAGCATGAGCTGTTCATATTCCTGAAAGATCGTCAGCACCTGCGGCAGCGTGGTGAGGATCGCGGCCCCCAGAATGGCGCCCGGCACCGAACCGGCACCGCCGAGCACCGTCATGGTCACCATTTCGATGGAATGCATGAAACCCGCGACGTCAGGCGTGATGAACTTGTTCTGCAGCGCCAGCAGCGAGCCAGAAACCGAGGCATAGACCGCCGAGATGACGAAGGCGACCAGCTTATGGTGCGCAACATCGACGCCAACCGTGCGGGCGGCGACTTCCGATCCATGCAATGCCCGCAGCGCCCGCCCGGTCGGGCTGTGGTAGAGATTGAGCGCCAGCCAGGCGCCGATCACCAGCACGACACCGGAAAAGGCATACCAGAACTCGGTGTTCGACAGGTCGATGCCGATTGCCTTCAGCAGGGCGCGCAGGCCCAGTTCCGGCACCACCATGCCATCCGGCCCGCCGGTCAATCTGGCCTCGTTCGAGAGAACCATCGAAACAAGGATGCCGAAGCCGAGGCTGGCGACGGCAAGATAATAGCCCTTGAGGCGCAGGATCGGCCGGCCGACAAGATAGGCGATGGCCGCAGAAACAAGCGCGCCGAGAACGGCGGCAAGCGCCGGGTGCAGGCCGAGATGGACAGGCGCAAGCGCACAGGCATAAGCGCCGATGCCGGCAAAACCTGCATGGCCGAGGCTGATCTGGCCGGCATACCCGATGAGGATGACGAGACCCGTCACCGCAAGGCCGTTGACGAAAATCAGCGAGCCGACACGGAAATAATAGGACGACGGAAAAAAGACCGGCGCAATCGCGATGACTGCTGCGAGGATGAGAAGCGTGGTTGCCTTGTTCGATAACCGCATTGTCACACCCGATCCGTCGACTTGTGGCCAAACAGCCCCTGCGGCATGGCGAAAAGCACGGCGAGGATGATGATGAACGCAGCCGCATCCTTATATTGCGAGCTGATATAACCGGCCGTCATTGCTTCCAGAATACCGAGCAGCAGGCCACCGACCAGCGCGCCCTTCGGGTTACCCATTCCGCCCAGCATGGCTGCGGCAAAACCTTTCAGCGCCAGCGCAAGGCCGACATCATAGCCCGTGAGCGTAATCGGCGTTACCAGCACGCCGGCCAGCGCCCCGATGGCGGCGGACATGGCGAAAGAGAGCGTCATCACATAATTGGTGTTGATGCCGACGAGCTGGGCGGCGACGCGGTTATTGGCGGTTGCCAGCACCGCACGGCCGATAAGCGTGCGGGTGAAGAACAGCCAGAGACAGAAGAAGACAGCCAGCGCACCGGCAATGACCCAGAGGCTCTGCGGCAGGATCGTCGCGCCGCCGATGGCAATCGGCTGGTCGCCGGAAAAAGCCGGAAAGCGGTGAAGCTGCTTGTCGAAGACGAGCTGCGTGGCGCCTCTGATAAAAATCGAGGCGCCGATGGTGATGATGATCAGCGAAACGACCGGCGCGCCGCGTGCCGGCTCTATCGCCAGCTTGTTGAGGGCGACGCCAATCGCCGCCGTCACCACGATGGCGATGAGCGCGGCCAGCGGCAGCGGCACGCCTGCGGCATGCGCGAAGAACGTGATCATGCCGCCCAGCATGACGAACTCGCCCTGGGCGAAGTTCACGACGTCGGAGGCGTTGTAGATGATCGTAAAACCGAGGGCGACCAGCGCATAGACGGCGCCGACCGTTATCCCGGACAAAAGGAATTGCAGCAATTCGGGCATGGGGGGCCTCCGCTTGGCGCGACGGTTCCCGCCGGTCAGCGCCTTGATGGCGCAGACCGGCGGCACGGTCCGGTTATTCGACGATTTTCCAACCGCCGTTTTCGATCTTCAGCATGCGAAAGGCTGAGAGATCGAGGCCAAGGTGATCCGTTGCCGACATCGTCACCGTACCGGTCGTTCCGACAAGACCCGACGTGCCTTCAATGGCATCACGGATTGCCGATGGTTCGGCGCTACCAGCCCGCTTGATCGCATCAACGAGAATGCGCAAAGCGTCATGAGCATAGCCACCGAAGGTCGAGACCGGCTTTCCGGTCGCGTTCTCGTAGGCTTGCTTGTAGGCGACGACCACGGCGCGCTGCGGGTCGTTTTCCGGAAGCAGCCCGGCGACGAGCAGCGCCGTGCCCGGCAGGCGCACACCTTCCGCCGCCTGGGCGCCGGCAAGCTCGATAAAGCCGTCCGAGGCGACGCCGTGCGACTGGTAGAGCGGCAGGCCGACGGCAAGCTGCGCATAGTTGCGCGTGACGATCGCCGGGCCCTGGCCGAAGCCGGGATTGAGCACGGCCTGAATGCCATTCTTGCCCTTGATGTTGGTCAGCTGCGGCGTCATGTCGGCATCGGTCGGGCCATAGGTCTCGTCGGCCAGAACCTCGATGCCATATTCGCCGATGATCGCCAGGCACTGCTTGCGCATGGAAGCGCCGAAACCGTCCGAGCCGGAGATCAGGCCGATCTTGGCGATGCCGGCCTTCTTCATGTCCTCGAAAATCTTGGCGCAGGCCATGCGATCCGTATGCGGCGTCTTGAAGACGAAGGGCTTGACCGGATCGATGATCTCGATTGCGCCGGCAAGCGAGATGAACGGCACTTCGGCATCAGAAAGGACCGGGATGACGGCCATGGATGTGCCGGTCGTGGTGCCACCGATGACCGCAACGACTTCATCATCCTCGACGAGGCGGGTCGCAAAGGTGCGGGCCTTGTTCGGGTCGCCGCCATCGTCGTAGATGACAAGCTGCAGCTTCTCGCCATTGACGCCACCTGCCGCATTGATCTCTTCCACGAGCATCTTCAGCGTCTTGGCTTCCGGGTCGCCCAGAAACGATGCGGGGCCGGTTTCGGAAACGGTGGCGCCGATCTTGATATCGGCCAAAGCGGGCGCGGCAAAGCCGAGGGCAAAGGCCAGCGAAGCTGCGAGCGCAGTCGTCGTCAAAAATTTCATGTTGATTTCTCCTCCCAAAGAAAAAAGTTTAAGTCGAAATTCCTCTCACGCCGCCACAGGGCGGCGCCACATCACCACGCGGAACCGGTTTGCAACAAATGCCGCGTCCGTCAGGCTGGCATTGCCCGCGGGGTTGGCACCGGTAACATGGAAATCGCTGAAAGCGGCGCTCTGGTTGACATAGATGCCGCCGGTCAGATTGACCGAAAGATTGACGCCCGCGGCAGCGAAACGGTCCGCCGCGCCGAGAATTTTCGCCTCGTCCGTTTCGTAGAGTGCGGCCGTAATCGCCCCCTTGCGCTCGGCAAGTTCGGCGGCCCGGTCGACGCCCTCGGTCACGTTGTCGACAGCAACGACGAAGGCAATCGGGCCGAAGCGCTCCTCACCATAAGCATCCGTATCGGCCGCATCGACGGCAAGGATCAGAGGTGTTGCGGTGCGCGCCTCCTCAAGTCCCTCGACCGGCATGGACTCGCGCAGGACGCGGCCGACCGACCGGGCCGCCGCAATGCGGGCAAGCGTGTCGGGATTGGCGATCGCTCCGCAGATGCCGGCGGCACGCACCGGGTCGGCAAACAGGGCATCGACGGCAGCGACGATACCGGACGCGACCTCTTCAAAGCTCTTGTGACCCTCATTCGTTTCGATGCCGCCACGCGGCACGAAAATATCCTGTGGCGCCGTGCACATCTGGCCGGAATAGAGCGACAGCGAAAAGGCGATGTTGCCGCACATGCCGGCGAAATTGTCGGTGGCGCCGATCACGATGGAATTGACGCCGGCCTCTTCGGTATAGACATCGGCGCTGCCGGCGTTTTCGCGCACCCAGCTGCCGAAACTGTTCGAACCGGTATAGTCGATGATAGCGATGGCGGGATGCCGCACGAGATCCTTTGTAATCTCGGCGCCGGGCGCATCGGCGGCGAGCAGCACGATGTCGGCCGCAAACCCCTCTTCCACCAGCACCTGACGGGCAATCTCGACAGTGATGGCGAGCGGCAGGATCGCGGCCGGGTGCGGCTTGACGATAACCGTATTGCCGGTGGCAAGGCTGGCGAAAAGGCCGGGATAGCTGTTCCAGGTGGGAAACGTGTTGCAGCCGATGACCAGTGAAATACCACGCGGAAAAATGCGCCAGTGTTTTTCGATGACGATAGGCTCGCCCCTGCCCTGCGGCTTCGTCCAGATCGCCTGCAAAGGCGTGCGGCTCATCTCGGCATAGGCATAGGCCACCGCCTCAAGGCCACGATCCTGGGCATGCGGGCCGCCGGCCTGAAAGGCCATTGCAAAAGCCTGGCCCGTCGTATGCATGACGGCATTCGCCATCTCGAAGCTTCTGGCATTCAGTCGCGCCAGGATTTCGAGACAGATGCCGGTGCGCACCTCCGGCGATGCGGATGCCCATTGCGGCGCGGCGGCGCGAGACGCCGAAATCAGCAGATCGGCGGATGCGGTGGGATAGGTAATGCCGAGCGCCGGGCCGAAGGGAGAGATTTCCACGCCGACAGGATCTTTATTCGCCGGGTGCCCGGGCAGGTCGAACGGCTGCGCGAGGCGGGCCTTATAGGCGGCGAGACCATCATCCTTGGCGGTTTCGCCATAAATCTTGCCGCTTGGAACTTCGGGATAGGCAGACCAGTAATCGCGCTTGGCCGCAGCATCGGTCGCCGCTTGCAGCGTCGTATGATGGCGCTCGAATAGTCCGGTCATGTCTGGCTCCTCCCAGTCTGCTGTTTTATAATTGACTGACCGGCCGGTTTATGCAAGAACTTTTTTACGGTCGCCGCTGGGAAGGGCGACAGGGAGGAAACATGTCGGATTCAGACACTATTCTGTCTGCGTTTGCCGATGGCGTTCTCAGCCTGACGCTGAACCGCCCGGACAGGCTCAATGCCTTCAACGAGGAAATGCATCTTGCCCTGCGCGCCGGTTTCGAGCGCGCCCATGCGGATGCGGACATCCGCGCCGTGCTGTTGACAGGTGCCGGCCGCGGTTTCTGCGCGGGGCAAGACCTTGGCGACCGTGACCCTAAGAAGGGCGTGCCGGACCTCGGCCACACCATCGAGACCTTTTATAATCCGTTGCTGCGCCTGATCCGCAGCCTGGAAAAGCCGGTCATCTGTGCCGTGAACGGCGTTGCCGCCGGCGCTGGCGCCAATATCGCCTTTGCCTGCGATATCACCCTTGCCGCCCGCTCAGCCCGCTTCATCCAGGCCTTCGCCAAGATCGGCCTCGTGCCGGATTCCGGCGGCACCTGGAGCCTGCCGCGTCTGATCGGCGAGGCCCGCGCCAAGGCGCTCACGCTCACCGCAGAACCGCTTGCAGCCGAAACCGCCGCCGACTGGGGCCTGATCTGGCGCGCCGTCGATGACGAAAAGTTGCTGGAGGAGGCATCCGCGCTCGCCACCCGCCTCGCCGCAGGCCCAACGAAAGGGCTTGGCATGACGAAGCGCGCCATACAGGCGGCTGCGACCAATTCGCTGGATCAGCAGCTCGACCTCGAACGCGACCTGCAGCGCGAGGCCGGGCGCAGCGCCGATTATGCCGAAGGCGTTGCCGCCTTCCTCGAAAAGCGCAAACCGGAGTTCAAAGGCAAATGAGCGCCGCCAGCCTTTCCCCGCAGGCGCTGGCCGAAGCCTGCGCCAAAGCCATGTGGGACGATGACAACGCCACCCGCCATCTTGGCATGGAGCTTCTTGCAGTCGCGCCCGGCGAGGCGACGATCACGATGACGATTGCCGAAACCATGACGAATGGCCATGGCACCTGCCATGGCGGTTACATTTTCACACTGGCGGATTCGGCCTTCGCCTTTGCCTGCAACACCTATAACCAGCGCACCGTCGCCCAGCACTGTTCGGTGACCTATATCGCGCCGGCCTTCAAGGGCGATCGGCTGACGGCGACGGCACGGGAGGTGTCACGCCGCGGACGGGCCGGGATCTACGATATCCGCATCACCAATCAGGAGGGCGAGCACGTCGCGGAATTCCGCGGCCACTCGCGAACAGTCAAGGGTACCCATCTGCCGGAATAAAGCCGACGCCGGTACCATCGCATTCTCGGAGGAGATTTTAATGGAAGACCTTTCCCCCCGCCCCGGCGACCTCGACACGATCGAGACGGCGTCGCGCGACGAGATTTCCGCGCTGCAACTTGAGCGCATGAAGTGGTCGCTGACCCACGCCTACGAGAATTCCCCCTTTTACCGCCAACGCTTCGACGAGGTGGGCGTTCACCCCTCAGACCTGAAGACATTGTCGGATCTCGCTAAATTCCCCTTCACCACCAAGAAGGACCTGCGCGACACCTATCCGTTCGGCATGTTCGCCGTGCCGCGCGAAAAGCTCGCCCGGATCCACGCCTCCTCCGGCACCACCGGCAAGCCGACCGTCGTTGGCTACACCGCAAAGGACATCGATACCTGGGCAACCGTCGTCGCCCGTTCGATCCGCGCCTCGGGCGGCCGCGCCGGCGATATCGTCCATGTCGCCTATGGTTATGGCCTGTTCACCGGCGGCCTCGGCGCGCATTACGGCGCGGAAAAACTCGGCTGCACGGTCGTGCCGATCTCCGGCGGCATGACAGAACGCCAGGTAACCTTGATGCAGGATTTCAAGCCGCGCATCATCATGGTCACGCCTTCCTATATGCTCTCCATCCTCGACGAGTTCCGCCGTCACGGTATCGACCCGCGCGAAAGCTCCCTCGCCGTCGGCATTTTCGGCGCCGAACCATGGACCAATTCGATGCGGCAGGAGATCGAGCAGGCCTTCGACATGCATGCCGTGGATATCTACGGCCTTTCGGAAGTGATGGGGCCGGGCGTCGCCAACGAATGCGTCGAGACGAAGGACGGCCTGCACATCTGGGAGGACCATTTCTACCCGGAAATCATCGATCCGGTGACCGGTGACGTGCTGCCGGATGGCGAACTTGGCGAACTGGTCTTCACGACATTGACCAAGGAAGGCCTGCCGATCGTGCGTTACCGCACGCGGGACCTGACAAGGCTTCTCCCCGGCACGGCGCGGTCCATGCGCCGCATGGAAAAGATAACCGGACGTTCCGACGACATGATGATCCTGCGCGGCGTCAATGTCTTCCCGACGCAGATCGAGGAACAGATCCTGAAATGTCGCGGCCTTGCCCCTCATTTCCAGATCGAACTCAGCCGTTCGGGCCGTATGGACAACATGACGGTTCACGTCGAATGTACGCTGGACGCGACCGACGAGGGCGCACGCACCGGATCGGCGAAAGAGCTTGCCCACCACATCAAGAGCGTGGTTGGCGTTTCCACGAAGATTTCGGTGCATGAGCCCGGAGGCGTGGCGCGCTCGGAAGGCAAGGCGAAGCGGGTGGTGGACAACCGCCCGAAAGAATGAATGAAGGAAAAGCCGGAATAGTCCGGCACCGGGTAAATTGTGTAAAGGGAGGAGCGGCAGCCCTCCCGCAGCAATCACCCGGGAATGAGCAGAAGCAGGAAGACCATGGCACGGACGCGGGCAGTTGATTTCGAGGAAAAACAGCGTGGCATTCTGGCGAGTGCGGCGGCAGTGTTTGCCGAGATGGGCATGGAAAAGGCTTCCATGTCGATGATCGCCTCGCACAGCAATGTCTCCAAGGCCCTGCTCTATCACTATTATCCCGGCAAGGACGCGTTGATCTTCGACATCGTCCGCACGCACCTGACGGAACTCGACGGCGCGATCGAAGCGGCGGATCGAAGCGATGTGGCGCCGCAGGAGCGGTTGCGCCTTCTCGTGAAGGCCGTGATGAAGAACTATGAAGGCCGCGATAACGAACACAAAGTGCAGCTCAACGGCACCAGTGCGCTGTCGCAGGAGCAGCTTGCGGAACTGCAAGCGATCGAAAGACGGATCGTCAAGCGCTTCTCCGGCGTGATACAGCAGGTCAACCCCGACCTTAACCGGGACCGGCCATTGCTGATGCCAGTGACCATGTCGCTCTTCGGCATGATGAACTGGGTCTATATGTGGTTCAGGCCGAACGGCCCGGTCACGCGCGACGAATATGCGGATATAGCAACCACGCTCATCCTCGAAGGCGTTAAAGCCGTGCGCTGACGCTAACCATCGCTCTCTTCGAGGGCGCGCGACTCAAGACGCCCTTCTCCACATCTCCCGCGATCCGACAGGCCTGATCTCGCACTCAAGATCAGGCCTCCTCGGCGTGCCCGAAGGTTCAGCTTCTCGTTTTCGCCACCATGGTCAGAACGTCATACTGGGCGACGGCAACGTCGTTCTGGTTGGTGACCCTGCAGTCCCAGCGCACCTCACCGTGCTCGGCATCGACGCGCGGATTGATTTCCTTGCAGGTCAGCTGCACCTGCAACGTGTCCCCCGGATTGACCGGCGTGAGGAAGCGCAGATTGTCGACCCCGTAATTGGCAAGCACCGGGCCCGGTGCCGGATCGACGAAAAGGCCTGCCGCGAAGGAAACGATCAGGTAACCGTGGGCAACGCGTCCTTCGAAGAACGGATTGGCCCTGGCCGCTTCCTCGTCCATATGCGCGTAGAATGTATCGCCGGTAAAATTGGCGAAATGTTCGATATCCTCCAGCGTCACCCGACGGGTGGCGGTGACCAGCTGATCGCCGATGCGAAGCTCCGCCAGCGACTTGCGGAAGGGATGTTCGCCGTCCGTCTGTGTCGGCGCGCCGGCAACCCAGCGGCCGGTGACCGCTGAAAGAAGTGTCGGCGAGCCCTGTATGGCAGTGCGCTGCATGTAATGTTTGACGCCGCGCATGCCGCCAAGCTCCTCACCGCCACCGGCGCGGCCGGGGCCGCCATGGACGAGGCCGGGCAAGGGCGAACCGTGGCCGGTCGAGGATTTGGCGCTGACGCGGTTGCCGATCATCACCCGGCCATGGAACGGCGCCATGCCAAGTACGACCTCCTCCGCAAAGGCCGGATCATTGGTGAAAACCGAGGCGACGAGACTGCCCTTGCCACGACGCGCGAGATCAACGGCCTCCTCGGCGCTGTCATAGGGCATGACGGTGCTGACCGGGCCGAAAGCCTCGACGTCATGCACGGCCTTCGCCTCCCATGGCCGATCGCAATAAAGCAGCACCGGATTGAGAAAGGCGCCGGCCTCGGCATCGCCGGAAACGATGCGCGGCATATCGGGATCACCGGCAACGATTTCCGCATCGCCGAGCAGATCGCGGATGCGGGCACGCACTTCGTCGCGCTGGTCGAGGCTGGCGAGCGGGCCCATGCGGACGTTTTCGTCGGTGGGATTGCCGAGCACCGTCTTGCCCAGCCGGTCGCCCAAAGCCGCGACCAGCGCATCACAATGGGCACGCGGCGCGATGACACGGCGGATGGCCGTGCATTTCTGCCCGGCTTTCGACGTCATTTCACGGGCGACTTCCTTTACGAAGAGATCGAATTCCTCGGTTCCGGGCCCGGCATCGATGCCGAGCACGGATGCGTTCAGGCTATCGGCTTCCATGGTGAAGCGGACGGAATTGCCGATGACGGCAGGATGGCTCTTTAGTTTACGGCCGGTGGAGGCCGATCCGGTGAAGGTGACGACGTCCTGACCCTCGACATGATCGAGCAGATCGCCGACCGAGCCGGCAATAAGCTGCACCGCACCTTCCGGCAGAAGGCCTGTCTCAATCATCCGACGCACCATCAGTTCCGTCAGATAGGCCGTCTGGCTAGCGGGTTTGACGATTGCCGGCATGCCGGCAAGCAGCGTCGGGGCAAGCTTTTCCAGCATGCCCCAGCAGGGAAAATTGAAGGCATTGATGTGTACCGCCACACCTTGAAGCGGGCTTAGAATATGCTGGGCGGAGAAGGTGCCGTCCTTCGACAAAGCCTCGGCATCGCCATCGAGCAGCACGCGGGTGTTCGGCAGTTCGCGCCGGCCCTTGGAGGCGTAGGAAAGCAACGTGCCGATGCCGCCGTCAATATCGACCCAGCTGTCGGCACGGGTCGCACCGGTGGCGGCGGAAAGCGCGTAAAACTCTTCCTTGCGGTCCATCAGCGCCAGGCCAAGCGCCTTCAGCATCGCGGCCCGTTCATGGAAGGACATACGGCGCAGGGCCGGACCGGCCTTTTCCCGACCATAGGCAAGGGTGCTGGCAAAATCGATGCCGCTCGAATCGATGAAGGCGACGGGCGCACCGGTCGAGGCGTCAAGAAGCGGAACCCCTTCCCTGGTCCCCGCGGTCCAGCTGCCACAGACATAGCTTTCGAGCCGGCGAGGCCGGGGCGCCAGAACGTTCATAGTCATTTCCTTCCTGTCAGATCAGTTTCAGCGCAGACAATTGCGCTTCGACGTCCGCCTGCCATTCGGCAAGGAGTGTTTCATTGGGAGTATGGCGAAGGCCGAACCGTTCCAGCGTGCCAAAGCGCGCCGAGCCGGAAAGCCCGAAGCTCGCGGCAACCCGCGGGCGCCAATAGGTGATGGAGGCCATGGCCGTATCACGTTCGGCCGGATTTGCCGCGATGCGCTCAAGACCGGCGATGCCAAGTTCGAGATGGCGCGCCTCGCGCGGCAGGATGCGGCGGAAAACCTCGGCCAGCGGCTGGTAGGAGACATGTGAAAGCTCGCGCAGCTGAATGACCCCCGCCTTGCCCATCAGCACATTCATGACGACGGCGTCGACCCAGCCGCCGAGCGGATAATGGAAGACCGAAAGACGCATGTCGCCTTTCTGGCGGGCAGCCCCGATATCGGCATCGCGGGGAAGGCGCTCGGCCCAGGGGTGGTGGACGGCGTAACGTCCGCCATCGGCACCGAAGCTTTCCATCACCTTCAGGATCTGGCCGGCATGATCGGTCTTTTCGAGCACGATGCGGGCGGCGGAGATACGCTCCTGAATACCCGGCGCGTCGTTGATGATATCGGCAAAACCGGCGGAACCCGCCAGTTCGCTATCGACGAAGCTTGCCATCAGGCGCAGCAATTCGCCGCGATAGCGCGCCGGCACGTTGTCCGGCGAGGTGAGGACACCGCCCTGCGCGAGATAGTCTTCGATCGGCATCGTTTCGGTGTGGGTCATGCGGTCGTCCTCCGCTCTTACTGGTCGTAGCTGACGACGACCTTGTCGCTCAGCGGGTAACACTGGCAGGTCAACACATAGCCCTGCCGAACCTCGTAATCCTCAAGCGCGTGGTTCACCTCCATCTCCGTCTCGCCCTCGACGACCTTGGCGCGACAGGTGGAGCAGACGCCGGCCTTGCAGGCATAGGGCGCGTCGATATTGTTTTCGAGCGCGGCGTCGAGCAGGCTCTGGCCCTGTTTGGGCATGTTGAAGATGCGGGTGGCGCCATCGAGCGTCACCGTTGCCTGACAGCTGGCATTCGCATCCGTGCCATGGGCATTCTGTGCCCTCGCCCGTGCGCGGCCGGGCTGCGAAGAGGCGAAAAGCTCAAACTTGATCTGGTCGTCGCGCAGTCCGTGCTCGCGCAGCGCGCCCGCAATCGCCAGCATCATCGGCTCGGGACCGCAGATGAAGGCTGTCGTCACCGAGGTCAGGTCGATCCAGCTCTTGAACAGCGCCGCACATTTTTCCGCATTGACGCGGCCGGTGAAGAGGTCGATGTCCTGCGCCTCGCTTTCGAGCACATGGAGGACGGAAAAACGGCCGAGATAGCTGTTCTTCAGGTCCTCCAGTTCCTCACGGAACATGATCGAGGAAATCTGGCGGTTGGCATAGACAAGCGTGAAGCTGGAGCGCGGCTCGCGCTTGAGCGTCGTCTTGATGATCGACAGGACGGGCGTAATGCCGCTGCCGCCGGCAAAGCCGAGATAATGCTTGGATAGATCGGGTTCGATATCGGTGAAGAAGGCCCCCATCGGCGGCATGGCCTCCAGCGTATCGCCGGCTTTCAGCCCCTCATTGGCCCAACTGGAGAAGCAGCCGCCATCCACCCGCTTGATGCCGACGCGCAACACACCTTCATCGCGGCCCGCGCAGATCGAATAGGAGCGGCGCAGTTCCTCACCATCGAACTTGCGGCGGAAGGTCAGGTACTGGCCCTGGGTGAAATCGAAGGCGGCGCGGTCTTCCTCGGCGGGAACCAGCGTCACGACGACCGCATCGCGGGTTTCGCGGCGCACTTCAGTAACATTCAGGGAATGGAAACGTGCCATGGGTGGCCCTCATCCTTTGCGTCAGGTCAGATGCACTTGAAATAATCGAAGGGTTCCAGGCAGTCGGTGCAGCGATAGCTGGCCTTGCATGGCGTCGAGCCGAACTGGCTGATCTTTTCGGTATTGGCCGACCCGCAGCGCGGACAGGCGATCGTCAGATTGGAGCGGCCCGAAAGCCGGTCGATGCGCTTCATCAGCACACCGTCAGTGGCGGTTCCGTCAATCGGCGGCGCGATACCGTAGGCCCTGAGCTTCTCGCGGCCTTCCGCGCTGATCCAGTCGGTTGTCCAGGCGGGCGAAAGCTGGCGCTTCAGCCTGACCTTTTCGATACCCCGCTCGTTCAGCGCTCGCTCGATATCGAGGTTGATCACCGTCGTTGCCGGACAGCCGGAATAGGTCGGCGTGACGGTCACGACCAGCCCCTCTTCTTCCCAGGCGACATCGCGGATAATGCCGAGGTCGACCAGCGATATGACAGGAATTTCCGGGTCCGGAACGTCCGCAAGCCAGGTCCAGACCTGCCGCGCAGAAGGGTGATGCTCGGCCGCCATCATCGACGCCTCCTACCAGGTCCCGCCGGGATAGGCGCGTTGCAGGAACTGCAGATCGGAGAGAATGAAGCCGAGATGTTCGGTGTGGATGCCGCGTTTGCCGCCCTTCTGCATATAACCATCGGCCGGCGTCTTCAGCGTCGCCTCTTCCAGCGTCTCGGCCACGAGTTCATCCCAGGCCGCCTTCAGCGATGCGGGCTCCGGCGCCACGCCGGCGGCGGCAACGGCCGTATCTGAGGCATCGCCGATGAACAACTCGCCGGTAAAGGGCCAGAGATCGTCGAGTGCCGCCTGCATGCGGCGATGGCTCTCCACCGTGCCGTCGCCAAGTCTGATCACCAGATCGCGGCTGCGATCGAGATGATAGGACACTTCCTTCAGGGATTTTTCGGCGATTTCGGCAATGCGATGGTCGCTGGAGCCTTTGAGCCACTTCAGCAGAACGTAGTGCCACGCATCGAACAGGAACTGCCGCATCAACGTCTTGCCGAAATCGCCGTTCGGGCGCTCGACAAGCAGCACGTTGCGGAAATCCAGCCCGTCACGCAGATAGGCGAGATCGTCGGCGGAACGCCCCTTCCCCTCCACTTCGCCGGCAAGGCCAAGCCAGAGCTGCGTCTGGCCGATCAGGTCGAGCGCGGTGTTGGAAAGCGCGATATCCTCTTCGAGCGCCGGCGAGTGACCACACCATTCCGAAACGCGATGACCGAGAATGAGGGTATTGTCGCCCATCCGCAGCAGGAACTCGAAAAGGGCGGCATTGTCGACGGTGGCAGTCTCTTTAGCCGCGCCCATCACATATGCCCCACTTCTTCCGGCACGTCGAAGAAGGTCGGATGACGGTAGACCTTGGAATTGGACGGCTCGAACAGCGGTCCCTTTTCCGACGGCGCACTGGCGGTGATGTCGCTGGAGCGGACCACCCAGATGCTGACACCTTCATTGCGGCGGGTATAGACGTCGCGGGCATTGTTGACGGCCATTTCCGCATCCGGCGCATGCAGGCTGCCGACATGACGGTGATTGAGGCCGTGCTGGCCGCGGATGAAGACCTCCCAGAGGGGCCATTCGCTGGACATGATTTCTCTCCCTTATTCGCGCTCGTCAGCGGCGGGCCGCGGTGAGAGCGTATTGACTGCGATTGGGACCAAGGGACCGCACGCGCGATCCGGAACACACCTATTCGGCGGCGATACGGGCGGCCTGCCGGCGCGACTGCACCTTTTCGGCATGGGCGACGAGACCGTCACGGAACCACTCGCCATCGTCCCAGGCCTTTTTGCGGGCATTGAGACGCTCGGCATTGCAGGGGCCGTTGCCGGCGATCACCGCGAAGAATTCGCTCCAGTCCGGCTCGCCGAAATCGTAGCCGCCCTTTTCTTCGTTCCACTTAAGGTCCGGGTCGGGGACGGTCAGGCCGAGATAGGTTGCCTGCGGCACGGTCTGATCGACAAATTTCTGGCGCAGCTCGTCATTCGAATTCTGCTTGATCTTCCAGGCCATCGACTGGGCCGAATGCACGGAGGCGTCATCGGAAGGACCGAACATCATCAGCGACGGCCACCACCAGCGGTTCAGCGCATCCTGAACCAGCGCCTTCTGTGCCGGGGTGCCCTTCACCATTTTCATGAGGATGTCGAAACCCTGACGCTGATGGAAGCTTTCTTCCTTGCAGATGCGAACCATCGCGCGGGCATAAGGCCCGTAGGAACAGCGTTGCAGCGGCACCTGATTCATGATCGCCGCGCCATCGACCAGCCAGCCGACCGCGCCGATATCGGCCCAGCTCAGCGTCGGGTAATTGAAGATCGAGGAATATTTGGCCTTGCCGGAATGCAGCTGCTCGTACATTTCGTCGCGGCTGATACCGAGGGTCTCGGCAGCGCAATAGAGATAGAGACCGTGACCGGCTTCGTCCTGCACCTTGGCCAGCAGGATCGCCTTGCGCTCCAGTGTCGGTGCGCGGGTGATCCAGTTGCCTTCCGGCAGCTGGCCGACGATCTCGGAATGGGCATGCTGGCTGATCTGGCGAACCAGCGTCTTGCGGTAACCTTCCGGCATCCATTCCTTCGGTTCGATCTTCTGACCGGCGTCGATGCGCTCCTGGAAGGCACGCTCGACCGGGTCCATTTCATCGAGGCTGCGGACGTGGGCGGCGTCGGTTTTCACCATCTGTGCATACATGGCAATTCCTCCTGTTTTGTCGCGTCAGACACGTTCGAGAATGAGTGCAATGCCCTGGCCGACACCGATACACATCGTACACAGCGCATAACGGCCGCCCTGGCGATGAAGCTGGTAGGCGGCGGTGGTGACGAGGCGGGCGCCGCTCATGCCGAGCGGATGGCCCATGGCGATCGCGCCACCATTCGGGTTCACATGCGCCGCATCGTCGGGCAGACCGAGGTCACGCAACGTGGCGAGCGCCTGCGAGGCAAAGGCCTCGTTCAGTTCGATGACATCCATCTGGCCTATGGACAGTTTAGCACGTTCCAGCACGCGGCGCGCGGCCGGCGCAGGGCCAATGCCCATGATGCGGGGCTCGACGCCGGCGGCGGCCATGGCGACGATGCGGGCCTTCGGCGTCAGGCCCTGCGCCCTGGCTGTCATCTCGCTCGCAACCAACAGCGCGGCAGCGCCATCATTGACGCCGGAAGCGTTGCCGGCGGTAACCGAAAGATCCGGTCCGTTGACACCCTTGAGTTTGGCCAGCTGCTCGGCCGTCGTTCCAGGTCGCGGATGCTCGTCCCGATCAACGATAATCGGGTCGCCCTTCTTCTGCGGCACGGAAACGGGGGCTATCTCATCGGCAAAGACACGGGCCTCGTATGCTGCGGCCCACCGCGCCTGGCTGCGCGCCGCAAAAGCATCCTGATCCTCACGGCTAACCCCATAATCGGCGGCGACATTGTCGGCGGTTTCCGGCATGGAATCGACGCCAAAAGCCTTTTTCATCTTCGGATTGATAAAGCGCCATCCGATTGTCGTGTCGTATACGGCGTTGGCGCGCGAAAAGGCGCTCTCCGCCTTCGGCATGACAAATGGGGCACGGCTCATGCTTTCGGTGCCGCCGGCAATGACGAAATCGCAGTCGCCGGCACGAATGGCCCGGGCGGCCATGCCAACGGCATCCATGCCGGAGCCGCAGAGGCGGTTTACGGTCGTGCCGGGAACGGACACCGGCATGCCGGAAAGGAGCGCCGCCATGCGTGCAACATTGCGATTGTCTTCGCCGGCCTGATTGGCGCATCCATAAATCAGGTCATCGACCTTCGCCCAATCGACCTGCGGATTACGCGCCATCAGTGCCGCAAGCGGAACAGCGGCGAGATCATCGGCACGTACAGATGCCAACAGACCGCCATATCGTCCAATCGGAGTGCGAACTGCATCGCAGATAAACGCTTCAGGCACGAATTCCTCCTCGTCCTCCTCAGCTCGGCAGGCAATTAGCCGACCGATCGGTTAGTTAATACCATTGCTTATGTCACAGTTCAACACGTTTTTTGCCAATTCTTGTGACATTTGAAATTCTGCGGTTTCGTCCGGCCGTTCGCGTTCGCAGGAAGAGGAACTTACATAATGGCGAGAAGCTCGTTTATCCGGTGCCTGGTAGCACCCGTTTCGGCCGGCAGAGCTCCATCCTCCGTCAGGAATCTCCGCGCGATGAAGTCATCCGCCGCTCCCGACAGACGAACATAAAGGCCGGCGAAAAGGCGCCGAACTTCGGCATGCGGCCAATCATCGGGTAGCGCGGATGCCGGAAGCCGCGGGTCGTGCAGGACAATCATCCGGTATTCATGCACAAGAAGAAGGCGCGCGGCCAGATGTTCGATCGGGCTGAGCTTTGCTCCCCCGTTCAGCGCCTCGGAAAATTTGCCGTAGCGTTCAAGGAACTCCCGATAAGCCGTGTCATAGCTCGGCAGATCCCAGTGCTCAGCCGCCAGCTGCTTGAGACCGGAGCCAGCACCGGCAACCTCGGCATTGAAGACGACTGCTCCCGCCGACAGGGGTGGCAGTGGCCGCGCACCAATCGACAGGCGGGAACCCAGCCGGGTGTAACCGGCCTGCTCCAAGGCCCGCGCATCGGCCTCGAAGGCAGCTCCCCCGAGGTAAACAAAACGCCAGACGGGCTGATCGGCAGTTCCGAAAAGCAGACGCGCCGCCGCCGCGAAATCGGTCTGGGCCGCTGCGGTGAGACGGTAATAACTGCGACGCCCCTGCCGCTCGCCGATCAACTGGCCGGCGGAAACCAGCCTGGACGCAGCCGTACGCACCAAAGTCTCACTGATGCCGACTTCCGCGCAGGTTTCGATCAGATTGCCGACCCAGATCGCGCCACCCCTCGGCTCGACGACATCCCCGTAAATCGTGACGATGAAGCTCGCAGCTCTGAGCGACGCATTACTCAGGAGAAGGCCTAGCGACATGTCCTCGTGATCCACCTTTTATGCGGGCTCTCCCCTGTCTAGGATGAATCAGACGAAAAGCGGCGCTGTCACCCACTTCCATGCATGACATCGCCGGATAAGGCAACTCGCATACCCGCAGCGGCTTTTCCAAATGCTCGCTGTCGGACCGTAAATTCAAGATTTCTCCGTCACGTCTTGCGCCTTGCCAAGGCGTTTTTGCCGACTGCCGCAGCGGCCTCTTCGTCCCTGACGAAATGGAAATCCACTCCCAGCGCCTTCGCGACCCCCTGCGCGGCCAGCCGGAAGGGCATCGACGTCGGAACATCTCCTTCTATGAGGATTGCCGCCACACAGAACTCGCGAAAACGTCCCTTGTTCTGTTTGAAAAACTGGGCGCGCGCCTTCCTTACCTCGTGTGGTTCGTGCGTTTCGTCATGACTGTGCTGCTCGGAAATCAAAACGAACTGACGGCCTTCGGCAAGGAGTGCCGCAAGTTCGGCCGCGACATCACCGTCGGGATTTTCGGTTTCCCTGATGAAAACCAACGGAAACCGGCTTCGATCGATCTGCATGG
Source organism: Agrobacterium fabrum (assembly GCA_003241215.1). Classification (GTDB taxonomy): domain Bacteria; phylum Pseudomonadota; class Alphaproteobacteria; order Rhizobiales; family Rhizobiaceae; genus Agrobacterium; species Agrobacterium fabrum_A. The sequence continues at coordinate 46,611 of QFOL01000001.1, read as the reverse complement.
AGTGTCCCTTGAATAAAACAAAAGGAGTTGATGCCCTTTTACACCCGTGAACAGCGCACGAGAAAACGCCAGATGTCTCGGCCGGTCGCCTTATGGCGATTTGCCCTGCCGCCTGGCGGCCGACTGGAAATCAACAATATCCGCCTTGGCGGGCGCAACGGCGCCCGCGGGACCATCGACTTCGCTGTCGGCTTGCCGCATCTTCGGGACTTCCCGGTCGAGGCCGCCCACCGCCCCCTCCGAAAAATAACGGGCCGGCGTCCTTCCAAGCATCCGCCGGAACATCGCTATGAAAGCGCTCGGGCTTTCATAACCGAGGTCGAACGCGATATTCGTGACGGACTGCCCGGAGGCCAGGCGCTGGAGCGCCAGGCCGATATGCAGCTGTTGCCGCCAGCGGACGAAGGACATGCCCGTCTCCTTCTGGAACAGCCGCGTCAGCGTGCGGTTGCTGGCGCCGACGCGCGCACCCCATTCCTCGATCGTGAATCGCACGGACGGGTCGTCGATCAAGCCTTCCGCGAGCCGCCGCAGACGGCGGTCAGTGGGCATGGGCAGATGCAGAGGCTCGAGCGGCGCCGCCTGCAACTCATCGAGCAGCACAGAGATAAGCCGCTCTTCACGCGTATCGCCTTGCGGATAGAGCAGCGGCGCAGAAATAAACCGCAGCAGAAGCTCCCGCAGCAAAGGTTGCACGAACAGGATACCGCACTCGTGACGAATGGGACCCGCGAGCGTCGGCTCTATGTAGAGGCTACCGATAACGATCCGTCCCGACGTTCGCGCAACATGCGCCACGCCGCCCGGTATCCAGATCGCGCAATGGGGCGGCACGGTCCACATGCCGCCCGAGGCCTCCACGATGATCACGCCGCTGATGACATAGAGCAGCTGCGCCTTGCGGTGCAGGTGCGGTTCCGTTTCGCGAAGAGACGCAAGCTCGATTGTCAGGCCAACGACGGATCGCGGCACCTCGTCGGGGTCTTCCAGGTCCGGAGTGCTCGAAATAGTCACTGATCCGCCTCCAACATGCGCCATCCAATCAAAGATATGGCGGCAAGCTTAATGCATCCGCTGCGGAGCGTTCGCGCCAGCATGCCAGAAAGTATCGAGATGCGGCCATTTTCTTGCAAGAGCCCTTGATTGGAAGATCAGGAATGGCCGTTTCAGGCGTGAGGCCGCTAACCTTGGTTCCCCTCTGAATTGCCCGCCACAAGCAGGCATTTTTTGAAGCGACGCCGCGCAAAATAATTCGGTCGGGGGCGGAACGGCGCTCGGCGCCGGGCGTTTTCCCGTATTGATCAACGCCGGGGGGACAACCCATGTTCACAGATCGAAGAACTTTCCTGATAGCCGCATTCGCTGCCCTGACGGTGCCGGGCGCCTCTTTCGCCGCAGATATGAGCATCCATGGTCGGGAGCAGGCGCCGCAGCAGAGAGCCAAATACCAATCGCGCCCCGCCGAAAATACTTATTCAAGCCCCATCGGAATGCGCTGCGCCGACAATATCGTATCCTATCGCTCCCCTTATGAACGACACAGGGAGGTGGTTACGATCTGCCATCCGCCAATAAACTGGCGAACAGGGTCCTCAACAGCAACAATATGGTCGCCTTGATCTTGCCATAATTCATTCAATGTGCTTTTGTGCAGCCGCCCTTGTGGGAGGGGGTAGAGGTTGAGACCCGCTGGCTGCATTTTGGCAGTAAGCGGGTTTCCCTTTTTTTGGCGAAACTTGTCGGCACGTACCATCGGATCTGTCGCTTTGCAGTCCTGGAAGATGCTCCGGTATTGCGATTATCCTGTAAGCAGAAATTCTTGGCCTAGCTGTCAAGGATCGACTGCGCAGCCTGACGTTCCATGATCGTCTCGTACTTCTTTGCGATTATGGTGCAGTGCTTCGAAACCGCCTGAATTTCAGTTTCTTTCGTACCCTCAAGTATAGCTTTTGCGATCCGCTTATTCAAAGCCTTCCCGAGTTCCGACAGGTCGCCCGCATTACCTCCATTTAGGATAACCATATAGACCAAGCCCTCACCAATTTTCCGGGAATAAGCCTGATCGGTGTATTGCATGTAAAATGCCGCGCAGGTGAGCACTTCATTCTGCTCGTCTATCGAAAATGCGAGACTATTTGCAGGAGTGGCATGTGATGCCTTGCCGGGAACATCGGGCGAAACGTTCCCGGTCTTGTTGCCCTCAGACGCTTCCGTCATTGAGGTTCGATTTTCTCCCTGGGACGCCTGAGCCTTTGCGGCATCGAGCGCGGCCAATTCCTTCACCCGCACGAAATCTCGTTCTTTGGCGGCTTCTTCAATCCTGATGCGCTCTACAACAGCTCTCTCATTCTCCGTCCGAGCTATAAGTATTTTCCGCTCTTGCTCTTTTAGCGCAATTTCCGCATCCAATTTCTGGCGTGCAACGCGCTCCTCTTTGAGAACCGCTTCCGCTTGTGCATCTTTACGATCCAATGCCGCCTTGAATTCCTGCACATGCGCAATTTGACGCGCACAATCGGCCTCCATCGCGCGTATCGTCGATCGGATATAGACCGGATCATTCCACATCGCCGTTTGGAATTCTTCTCTCGCACCCGCGATCTCAGCGGGGAGAGATCGATTGTCAGCCAGACGCATTATGCGGGAAAGCTGAGTGAAACTCGCCTCCACTGCAGCCTTCGACGCTGTAAAACCGTCGACATAACTAGCGTAAGAATTTGCCGCTTCGAATTTGCCCACGCAGGAGGCGACATTGCGCATGATACCATGCCCATCCGCCTGTTCCGCCGCAAAAGCTGGCAACGAGGCGGCCAAGGAAAGACCAACTATAAACTTGTAAACTCGCCGCATAATATACCCCCGATTGTGCGAAGGAATTTGCCGCTTGCGAATTAATATTTTGGCGGCTGAAGAAGGAAAACGAAATCTAAATTCTCCCCCATCACCTTATTGAAGGCCCGACAGCAGATCGGTTTACCGTCAACAACACTGGAATAAATCGCGATTTCTGACGCATTTCATGCCGGATAGATCATGCCATCTACGGAACCCAAGGAAATTCACCAAAATACCTGCAACAGGAAATCCGATGTAGTTTGTCACCACTTACTGGAATCTCTGGGAATATCCGGTAATATCCGGGAACTGTCGAAAAAGCCTTATAAGTCAGGGGCTTTCATAGGCAACGCCGGTCCCCATCAAAACAGAGTTTGACAGACCGACCGCGCAATCTACGAACCGCCGTGGCAAAAACCGCGAAAATCCGCGCAGCCCTCAAAAACTATTCAAAAACCACCCTATCGGTCTTTTAAGACCCTTTAAAGCCGAGAAAACCGGCCTTTCAAAAATCTCGACGACAGCGCGGCTCCATCCTGACAGCATATGAATGACCCGTTGATTTCCAATTTGAAGATGGAACTTGCTGCCATCTTCGTGGGAAACGCTAAATAACTAAACAAAATCAACGAAAAACAGAGAAAAGCCGCCTTCCGGAAGATGGAAGGCGGCTTTTTGCATTATCTGACCAGGCCAAATCGAGCGGGACGCTCTGTTAAGCTCATTCTCCAGTCACCGTTGAACTCAAACGATGGTGCTGTCGCCGGCTCGGAAAACCAAAAGTCCGTGAATGCCGCGATATCCGGTTCACAAAACCAGTGCGCCTCACCATTAGCATCGACTGCCCACCAGCGGGCGTTTTTCGGCGCAAGCTTCCAATCCACATTCACCATCTCAGGTCTCCGCTCCGCGAATGGAACAACAACGAACTTATCAGTTAGCGCCATACCCTTTACCTCATCTTCGGCGTTACTAATGTTCCTATTTTGTTCTCATTGCAAAATGAGTCAATGCCACCTTCGCGGGATTCCTAAATTATGCTCTGCGAAGAAGAGAGAGCACCTGGCCGATGACTGAAAGATCGTCTGCAGCGTCCTCGTCGATGACTTCCTTAGGGTAGCCATTCTGCTCGTTATCGGAACGTAGTTCTAGCGAACCGTCCATGCGCCAGTTTGCCCGCTTCACCTTAATGCCAGGTCCGACACGGAACACGAAAACTTGGTCATCAACGATATCGGTCTTGCTTTGATCGACAATCATAAATGCGCCGTCTGGAATAGTCGGCAGCATGCTTTCGCCCTTGGCTTCCAGCATGATGCAATTTTCAGGCTTTGCGCCAATGCTTCGCAGGAAGGCGCGGCTGAAGGCCACCGAGTTATGCATACCGTCGTCTTTAGGAATGAGACCAGCGCCAGCGGCCGCTTGAACATCGTACAGCGGGATTTCCACCATATCGACGCCTTCGGTCACAGTCGCGGATTCAGAAAACATGTTTCCTTCGCCCGTCAGTATCCAGAGGACATTAGCTCCGAAATTATGGCGATACGAATCCAGTACCGAAGCTGTCGGCTCTGAATCGCCCTTTTCGTAGTTTCCTAACGTCGTTTTGCTGACGCCGAGCTGGGCAGCAAACACGTCTCTCTCTGGGTCGCCTAGCTTTCTTCGCAGTTCACGAAGACGCGTACCGAGCACCGTTTTGGACGGAACCTCAGGTCTAGCCAATAAATCACCGCATAAATCCGATTTCCGATTTACAAAATCAGAATTCTGATTTATTCCTTTCTGTGTTCGCAGAATTAATAACCCCAAAAAAGGAGGCCGGTCAGGGCCTCCCTTCTGGAAGGAATCCTTTATGCACCGTGTCTCTGACGACGGCAAGGTAAGCCTTGCCGAACGCAAGCGGCTGGAAGAAATTGCCCGGATTAAGGGCATGCTGATTGTTGCCAAAACGACGCTTGCCGAGATCGACAAGAAATACGGCCTGCCGTCTGGCACGGCTGGTAATGCCGTCTACGAGCCCCATGTGGCTGGTGAGCGTGCCATCGCAGCGGCCCTGGACACCCGCCCGCACCTTCTCTGGTTCTCCCGTTACCTAGCCGATGGCCGCAGGCTCAGCCCGCAGCCATCGGAAAATTACCGCAACGGCCGTCGCGCCGTAGTGGCGGATCAAGCCGCATGAAGCGTGGAACGGTTCGGGATTGCTGCTCTAGCCTGCCGCACATCGAGTGCAAGGCGCTCAATCGCCCCGGCTGTCAGTCCCAATCTCTCGACCGCTCCACACCCCGACCATCGCCGATCAGCAGACACCCCACAATGACGAAACCGCACGCCAATTTCGACAGCCCGATTTTCATTCCGGCCCGCTCCCGCGTGTGCCGGTGGGCCGAAACCCTGCTGATTTTTAGTCCTGCGTTCGCAGGCGTTTCGGCCGCCCTCATCACCATCCTCAAGCACTATGGAGCAGCTCAATGACCACAGCAGTCCGTAATTACGTCGCCGTGCCTTTCTTTGACCGCGTCCCGCCACGCGTCATGGACCTCGTCATCGCCACGTTCGACAACATCGTCGAGCGCGCCCAGTCTAAACGCGAGGCCTATTATTTCTTCGCTAACGGCGTGAAACAACGCCAGTTTGAAGGCCCCACCTTCGACGAGTTCGCAGACTGGCACGAGCGCGTTAAAAACGGCCTGGTCGAGCGCCCGCATCCGTCTGATGTCCTTCTTTTCACGCCATTGCCCTATCAGCCTTTGCCGAAAGCAGCAGAAGAGCGCGCAGTTAAACAGCCGCACGCGGTTGCCTGCGTAGTTGATCTTGAAACCGTGGATGCCGAACGTTTACGGCAGGCCCGCGCCATCGTGATAGCCGCCCACGCGCTCAACGAGGCAAAGCTTGCGGCTGGCTACAGCCCGGCCTCCATCACACTCGACGACACGATTTTGCAACAGGCTTTAACCGACCTTTTGGCTGCAGAAGCAGATGCCACCGTTATGGACGCCGATGTTCACATGACGGCCGGAAACAAGCTGGTCGATCTCCTGCTTGGTGAGGCTGACAACGACATCGACGACAAGATTGTCGGTTGCCTGACGATGGACATGCAGCCGGAACTTTGCCGCATCCTCGCCCGCGTCGGCACCGCCAAATCCCGCTGATTTCCCGAACCGTCGCTCTGTTACCCCCAGGGAGCGACGCCAGATGCCGGGGCGGCCAAAATCCCGTCCCCACCGCCCCGGCATCGAACTGCCGCAATGCCGTCGCCGAGCGACGAAACCCGAGGTTTCGATGGTAAATCCTTATTCCGATGAAGAACGTTTGCAGGCGATGGTGGCGGCCAGCTACCGCGCCAGCCGTTCGCATTTCAACCACCTGCCACTCCGCCACATCATCAACCCGCCTGCCGAAATGTTCGATGCGAAGCTCGCACGGCAGATGGCGATCTATGTGCTGCATAACGATTTCGACGTGCCGCGCCGCCGTCTCGTCGTGCTCCTGGGCGTTGCCCGCTGGACCGTGATGCAGGCCGTGCGCGTCGTCGAGGCACGGCGCTTCGAACCGCTTTTTGACAAGGCTTACGAGCGCATCGCCGCCCGCGCAAAAGACACCTTTATGGGGATGCTCTATGACGCCGCAGCCGGCCGGGATGCCTCCCATGGCTGAGTTCGTTCGGGTTGCCGTTTCTAGCATCCACGTCGGGGAGCGCTTGCGCATTGTCGATATGGACTTCGCCGAGGCGGTTGCTGCCTCCATGTCTGAGCACGGACAGATTAGCCCAATCATGGTTCGGCGGACACCAGCAAAGAAAGGCACGCCTTTCACGCTGGTTGCCGGCGCCAATCGAACCGCCGCTGCGCGGTTGCTCGGGTGGGCAGAGCTTGACGCTATAGTAGTCAAGGCTGACGCCATTGAGGCACAACTCCTCGAAATTTCCGAGAACCTATATCGCAATGAACTCAACGCGCTGGATCGCGCCGTCTTCGTGATGAAGTACCGCGAATTGTGGGAAGAGAAGCACGGAAAAATCAATCCGAAGGGCGGAAGACCGGAAAAACAGGAGCACGATGCGCCCGTTTTCGCCAAGGGACGTGCCTTGTCCGTGCGTATTCAAGAACAGCTAGGCATCGGACACGACACCTACAAGCGTGCTGTAAGCATCGGCCAAAACCTTGATCCGGCACTGAAACAAGCGGTACGCGGCACAACTGCCGAACGGGACCAATCGCAGTTGTTGCAATTGGCAAAATTGCCCCGTGAAGATCAGATCAAAGTCGCCGCTGCGCTGAAACACGAGCCGGATGTGAAAAAGGTTCTGGCTTTCACCAAGCCCCCGGTTCTCGTCGGCACGCCCGCCGCCACTTCTCAATCCACAATCCTGACCAAACTGATCGCCGCCTGGGACGAGGCGAGCGAGGAAACCCGCGACAGCTTCCTTGAACGCATCGGTATGTCGAACACGCCGGATGCTCTCATGGCCGCGATCCGCGAGGAGGCAGCATGAGCACGAAACGCGACCCCAACCAGATGGACTTTTTCAAGGAGACGGTGTTCCCGGTGCGCTCTGCGTCGGAACGTCTCGACATCGACCGCTTCCGTTCGACCCTGAAACGCGAAATGGCGCGCGCCATCAGGGAATGCCAGTACGACCGCGACACGATCGCGGCGCGGATGGCCTATTATCTCGGCCTCGACAAGGTCTCAAAGTCTGCTCTCGACAGCTACACCGCCGAAAGCAAGACCGCCCACGACATCAGCATGCCGCGCTTCAAGGCATTTGTCCGCGCCACAAACGCTTTCTGGCTTTGGGATGTCGTCGTTTCCGATGACGGCCTGCTGTTACTCGAAGGCGACGAAGCCCGCCTCGCAGAAATGTCCCGCATTCGCCAAGAGCAAAAGACGCTCGCCCAAGAGCTGAAACGCCTTCAGGCGACGCCGGTGCACATTCGTCGGGTGCGCAAATGATGAAAGAATGGTTCACATCCGCCGAACTGGCTGACGCTGCCCTCCCAGGCCTGCCGCAGTCCCGTAAAGGCATAGAGTTGTTTGTCGCCCGCTCCGGTGTGCGATCCACCTCGAAGGCCCGCGCGAAGGCCGGACAAGGCGGCGGGTTTGAGTACCATTATTCCTTCCTGCCTTCAGTTGCGCAGGCCAAGCTCGCGTTTCTCAATGCGGAGCCAACCGATCCGCGCCCGTCGAAACTCTCAAAGATGCTTTGGGATCGTTTTGAAGCCCTTTCAGACGCCCATAAGGTAATCTGCAAGACCCGCTTTGATGTCCTCACCGAAGTTGACGAACTGCGCGCTTCCGGCATCAGCATGAAACATGCCGTCGCCCACGTCACCCGCAGGGCCGATATCGTGCCCGCAACCTATTACGAGTGGCGCAAGATGGTCGAAGGCCATTCCCGCCAGGACTGGCTTGCCGCCCTCGCTCCCGCTTTTGCAGGCAGTGCCAGCGGTGAAGCCGCCGAGGTCACCCCCTGCCACCCGGAGGCATGGAAAATCCTGAAATCCGACTTCCTTCGGCCGGAACGCCCGTCGTTTAGCGCTTGCTATCGCCGCATGATGATGGTGGCCCGCGACCAGGACCTTTCACCTATCCCTTCGGAGCGATCCCTGCGCCGCCGTCTAGACGCGGAAGTACCAAAGGCCGCGCAGGTCATCGCGCGCGAAGGCAAGGACAAGGCGAAGCAACTTTTCCCGGCGCAGAAGCGAACAGTTGCCCACCTGCACGCCATGGAGATCGTCAACACCGACGGTCACCAGCTCGACCTGTTTGTGCGGGTCCCGTGGTCCAGCACTGCTGTCCGTATCATCCTCATCGGCATTCAGGATGTCTATTCGCGCAAAGTGCTTTCGTGGACGCTGGCCGAGGCCGAGACATGGGAAGCCGTCCGCACCTGCATCGGTTCGATGATCGAGAACCATGACGGTATGCTACCTTATCACATCTATATGGATAACGGCCGCGCCTTCGCGGGCAAGATGATTTCGGGCGGGGCAAAGACCCGCCACCGCTTCAAAGTTAACGAAGACGATGTTGCGGGCCTCCTGAAGACGCTCGACATCGAGCCCCATTTCGTCAAGCCGCGTTCCGGTCAGTCGAAGCCGATCGAACGCGCCTGGCGCGATCTTGCCGAGGAAATCTCCAAGCATCCGTCCATGTCCGGTTGCTATACCGGCAACCGGCCGGACGCGAAGCCAGAGAACTACGGCAACAGCGCCGTGCCGCTCGAAACCCTTCAGCGCCATGTCGCGCAGTGCGTTGACGAGCATAATCACCGTCTGAAGCGCACCACGGAAACCGCCCACGGCCGCAGTTTTGCGCAGACGTTCGACGCCTCGATCGCCGCGCCGTCCACCATCGTTCGTTATGCCAGCATGGCGCAGCGGTCGCTTTGGATGCTCTCGGCCGTAGCCATCACGGCCCGCAAGCCGGACGGTGCGATCCATATGCACGGAAACCGTTACTGGCACGCGGTGCTCAACGAGTGGATCGGCAAGAAGCTGACGGTTCGGTTCGATCCGGCCGATCTGCACAAGCCGGTCAAGGTTTACGATCCGGAAGGGCGCTTCCTCTGTGACGCTGACTGCCTGGCTAAAACCGGCTTTGCCGATACGGGCGCTGCCCGTCGCCAGGAGAAGGCCCGCAAGACGCACGTCAAGAACCTTCAGGCGGTGGCCAAGAGCAATGCGGCGCTCTCACCGATGCAACTTGGTGAAATCATGGAAAAGGGGCGCAAGGCCGAGGCCGCGAAGCGTCCGCAGACGCCGGTTCGTCCGGTCGTCACCCGCCTCGTCACCGGCAATCTCGCACATGCGCCGGTCGAGGCGGTCAGCGCCGATCATTTCGAAGACAGTTTTGCGCGTGGCCTTGCCCGAGTGGCGGGCGGGGAAAGCGCGATCATCCAATTCCCCACGGGGAATACCGAGGCAGGCAACAAGCCTGCCCGCAAGAGAAGAGCCGAAAAGTAGTGAGTACGGTTCCAGTCCAACAGGGCGAAAAAAATGAGCGACCCGAAGGCCGCCCCACAATTGAACAAAGGAACCTCTAGCATGACAAAGACGACCAACACAAATAGCGTGTGGGAACAGTCTAAACCGACAATCGAGTTTATCGCAAAGCACCCCACTTCGGACGTTGACGAGTGGCGCAAGCTGACGTCGCGGATGGTTGACGCTGCGACGGAATTTGGCTGGTCGAAAGCCGAAGTGTCCCGCCGCACCGACGTACCTGACGGCACGTTGTCGCCGTGGTTCGGCGGTAAGTATCTCGGTGTCCTGTCGAACATCAACCAAAAGGTTGCCAACTGGCTCGATGCGCTCGACGCGAGCCAGAATATGGCAGCTATCATGCCGGTGTCGCCACCGTTCCAGCGCACGGCAGTCGGCACGGACGTGTACAACGCCCTGCTGTTTGCCCAGGTGACATCTGGTTTCATCCGCATCGTACTACCCGCTGGCTCTGGCAAGACCACGGCTGCTAAGCATTTCGTGAACACACGGCCGCATGTCTTCATGGCTACACTTAGCCCGAGCACCAAAACCGTTCACGGCATGCTGGTCGAACTCTGCGCTGCTCTGGAAGTGCACGAGCACAACCCCGCACGGTTCGTTCGTTCGATCGGTGCTAAGCTGAAACGCGTCGGTGAAGGGTCGCTTCTGATCATCGACGAGGCACAGAACGCCGTACCGGAAGCCATCAACCAGTTGCGTCACTTTGTCGACAATGACCATTGCGGCGTTGCCCTTCTCGGAAATGAGGACACCGCAACCGCCTTTGTCAAAGACCTCGGCCGTTCCGTCGCCAGCCGCGCACAGGTGCTTTCGCGTTTTGACCGGCAAGTTCGCTCGGTTCGCAATCCAGTCGCGGACGCGGAAATCCTCATCAAAGCGTGGGGCATCGAACAGGGCACCGATTGCGCAACCTTCCTAAAAGGTATCGCCAGCAAGCCCGGCGCACTTCGCCAGATCGACCGCACCATGAAGGCCGCCTCGATGCTCGCCATCGGCGACGGCGATGAAGGTGTACGCCTGGAGCACCTGCAAGCCGCCTGGAAGAACCGAGACATGGGAGACAGCCTATGACATCGGCGGCTTCTTCCCTGAAAACTCATCTGGAGTATCTCGCCGGCATCTTCGCAGAAGCCAAAAAGATGAAACCGGACGAGAAACTGGAACTGGACGCCCGTTCCGCCCAGACCGTCCTGAAAACCCTTCGCGCCCTGTCACAACAGGCCGGCCATCTTGAGTTGGAGCTTTCCATTCTGCGCGACAGCGAGGCCGGAAAGCTGCTCGCCAAGACCGCCGAGCAACTCGCCACCGGTGAACTGACCAGCCTTCTGAAAAAGGCCGAAGGCAACATCATCCGCCCAAACTTTGGAGGAAAGAAGAATGACGGCGAAGCCTGAATGCGTTTCCGATCTCCTGCGTGAGCTTTATCGCGGCCTCAATGCGGAGTTGGCCGAGAAGGGCCATATTCACCTCGACCGCGCCATGTCGTCGAGGCTGGTGATGAGTGTCGGCAAGATTGCCGACCATGCCCGCAATCTCGAAAACGCCTGGTCGTGCGCGGAGTGGAACCGCCGCGCCTTCGAGGATCGCCTGAAGCTGATTTCCGACATGACCGCCGTGACGGCCGAAATTCTTCAGCTGATGCGGCCCGACATCGAGGACGACGGCAAGGTCGTCCAGTTCCGCCGCAAGCCCTCCAATTCCCCCGCACCTTCCGCGCCGCCCGGTGGCGACGCGGCCTGATCCCCTTTCACATTAAATTATGAGGTTTGACCCATGGAAGCTGTAATTCTGGAAGAAAAGACCGCAGCCGGCATCACCATCGTGAACGGCAAGGAATACGTCACCAACGCTGATGGCGGCCTGACGCCGCTTGCCCTGGTGAAGGCCGAAGACTTCCTTGAGGACCAGATGGTCCGCAAGATTATCGGTTTCGCCAAGCCGCTTTCGGCAGAGCTGGCCCGCTTCAAGGCGCACACCCGCGCCGATATCGCCGAGTTCGATCGTAACCTTGAGGCCAAATACGGCCTCGTCAAGCGCGGTCGCGCCGGAGCCGGGAACCAGAAATACCGCACGATCGACGGCCTGATGTCCGTCGAGACCCGTGTGAACAAGCTCATCGAGTTCGGACCGCAGCTACAGGTCGCGAAGGGGCTGATCGACGAATGCCTGAATGAGTGGACGGAAGACGGCCGCGCCGAAATCCGTGGCCTCGTCACCCGCGCCTTCAATGTCGATCAGGCCGGCAAGATCAGCAAGGACGCCGTATTCGAACTGTTCAAGATCGAAAGCGATGATCCGCGCTGGATGAACGCGATGGAGGCCATCAATGCGGCCGTGCGGGTGATCGGCTCCAAAGAGTACCTGCATTTCAGCTTCCGGGAATCTCACGACGTGGATGCGCCGTGGATCCGCATTTCCCTCAACATTGCTGATGCGTGAGGGCGATCCAATGGAAAACCTCGCACGACTTTGCCGCCTCATCGCTGAAAAACGCGATGCTATCCCGCACTACGATTACCGGAACGACGCCAGCGCGAAAGCCCACAAGGATGCGGTCCAGGCGTTGGTAGATGAGCTGTCGGCGACAGAAGGTGCCGTTATCAAAAACTCGCCTCAAGACAGTTGGATCAAGCTTTCCGGTATTCGCGCGACTTCAACGAGCGGCGTTCTCGGTGCGCTCGCCAACTGGAGAGCTGCGGCCCAGAAGAAGATTGCTGCCAATGCGGAAACTTCGGTGGCGCCGGCTGAATTGCGTTGCACTGGTTGCGGATCAACGTGGGATGATGCGCGCCTCGCAAAAGAAAAGGTGCTGCGACGCGGCCTCCTTTCATGCTGCCCCGAAAGAAAAATGGTCCCGGCACATGCGAGGCTGGCCGCGCCATCTTTGATCGAACAGGCCTTAGAGGCTGTGTGGAAATTCAGCCTCGTTATTGAGAGCAGCGTTCGCAGAAACGATGGGCCTTACCAGTATGCAGGTGTGAAAGACGCCCTTGATCTCGTAAAGGAAGCCCGCGCCTCGCTTTCCGACCAGGCGCAGGACGCCGAAGAGCAACTGACGCCCGAAGAGGCGTGGACGATCCTCTGTGAAACTCCCGATATCACGTCACCGGAAGAATACCCGGATCACGCGCTCATCACGATGGAGCAGCTTACGAGCTTCATGGATCGCGCGGCTCCTACCACCCAGGCGGAGCCCTCTTCCTCGGAGTTGCTAACCCTTGTGAAGCTGTTTCGCGACACCCTTGAGTACTATATCCGCCGCGATGAAAAGACCGGCGACAGTGAGGGTGCCGCCCTAAAGCGAAACACCCTCGGCATTGTTATGAACGCTATTGCCAATGCGGAGGGTGTCTCGGAACTCTCCGTGCTTGAAACGCATCTTAAAAGCCTCGTCATCGCGAACCCGGAAAAAGCACTGCTGGCGGCGCTCGATGATGACATGCGCACTTGGTTCATCGCAGAACTGACCAGCGTTGCCAGCGGCCAGGTGCCACTCACCGAGATCGAGACCATGGTGTCGCGGCACCTGATGCCAGCGAAAGGCGGTGCGGCATGACCTCGAACGGCGGCTCCTCCAAACCGTGCCTTGGCTATTCGTCCCGTTCTGCCGCTATCCGGGGCCTTCGCTCCAACGGCATGACAAACCGGCAGATAGCAGAAAAAACTGGCATACCTATTAATAACATCACTGCCCTGGTCCCGCTGACACCCAAGCCGGAATCGTTGCCGACTGCCAGAGAAGCAGGCTACCGCGTTGGCGAGCAGAACGTCGCGCGGATCGGCTTGAATTTCGAAATTCGGCAGATGCTTCGCCCCTTCGCGGCCAAGCGCGGCATGACGGTCGAAACCCTCATCACCGATCTTGTCGAGAAGATCGCCGAGGACGGCCTTGCCGATGCCGTCATGGATGACGGGGTGAATTGATGGCGCACATCGTTTGCTACCGATCGGGCGAAACCTTTGTCAGCCGCCGCGTGCCGAAGGGCACCATGAAGATCGTCACCGGTCATGGCCGGCGCCTGAAGCGCATTTTATGCGTCTGCGCACGCCATGCCTACGATGGAACCACGTTGCTGGTTCCCGGCCTGCCCGAAGCCGACAACGACCTGCAGGCGATCGCGGCCGTCAAGGGTTTCGAGCGGATGCTGCGAGAACGGCTGGCAAAGGGACCCCATCGCAGGACGAAGGGGCGCAAACTGCTATGAGCTATGATTACATCCGCAATTACTATGGCATTGAGATCACCGTGAACCGGCTCGTCCGGCACACGGTGACTGCCCGCTACGGCAAGATCAAGCCGGAAGGCCGTGAGCACCGCCATTACGTCAAGGTGCATTTCCAGGGCGACAAACATTACAGCAATTGCCATCCGGCCGAGTTGGAGTTTGTCGCCTATGACGAGTAAGCGCCAAATCCCTGCGGCCTTCACCAAGGGCTACGTGCTTTGCTCTCCATCCGGAAAGCTTCAGCCGAAAACATGGGCCGAGACAGCCGCTAGGGCGATCGCGTCGAAATACCGCAAACGCGAAACTTGGGAAAAGGCGCAAGGCCGGGGCTGGTCCGTCCAGTTCGTCTATGCGCGCTACTTCGTCCCGGTCTTCAAATCCACCTTCACCACCACCGAAATCAGCGAGGCCTATGATGCCGAGGACATTTGAACCCGACCAGCTGCTGACGGCGCTGATCGACGCATTCCTGAAGGACGGTCATTTTGTTCACGCCAAGGGCGGCAAGATGTTCGTCCTGGTCGTGACCGAAGAAGGCGACGAAAGCCGATCTTCCGAGTTCTGCCTTACCGACATCGCAGCCCACGCTGCAGGGAGGATGTCCAAATGAGCCAGCACATCCGCGCCATACATGGCGGTTTCCGCCAACTCGGCATCACCGAAGAGGACGCGCAGCGGGACATCTACGCCCGAGTGACCGGTCAGACCCGGCTTTCCCTCATGACCACTCAGCAACGGAAATCCGTTGTCGACGAGTTGCGGCGGCTTGGATACAGGCCAAAGCCTTCAGCGCCGTCATTGCCGGGTTTCCGTCAGGACGGTCGCGACGGCAAGCACAAGCTCTCTGGCAAATACCTGCCGAAGATGCGGGCGCTCTGGATCGCCTGTTACAATCTCGGCATCGTTGACGATCGCCGTGATAGCGCGTTGGAAAAGTTCGCCATGGGCAGACAATTGCCTGCCATTTCGGACATGCGTTTTGTCCACACGGCGAGCGACGGCGCCAGCGTCATCGAGGCGTTGAAGGATATGCTTGCCCGTGCTGGCGTCACCTGGGCAGATCGCAAGCCATGCGAACCTTACGAGAAAAGCCACGGTTACAAGATTGCCCAGGCACAATGGGCGATCCTGCATCCGGACCAGCCGAATGCCTTCTGGCAGGCCGCCACCCATATCGTCCTTGAGAGCATCAGCTACCGGAATTTCAGCGATGCCGAATGGATCACGGTGATGAACCATTTCGGGCCGCAGGTTCGTCGCCACAAGAAGGGCGGCAAACCATGACACAAAACGTCGTCCCCCTCGTTCACGACCCTGCCTTGCGCGATATCGCTGCTCCGTCACTTGTCGATCCGGCAGGCCGCACGATGCAGCTGTATTCCTTCAGCTACCGCCACGGCGACAAGTCCTGGTCGTTCTCTCTTTGGGCCTATTCGAAACGGGATGCCAAGCAGCGCCTGCGCGCCCTTCGCCGTAATGTGCGCCTCGACGGCATGATTGTCGCGGAAATCGAGGTCGGCTGCTGATGTCCGACCTTCCCGATCGCGCCTATATGACACCGCTGTTAAACCGTATCGCCGATATTGCCGGCGAACGGGCGGCGATCATTCTTGGGCGTGAGAAGGCAGGACAGCAGATTTATATTCCCGAGACCGTTTCCGAGGGTCACTGGCTGTGTGAGTTGATCGGCCTTGAAGCCGCGACCAAGCTCTCCTCTAGTTTAGGCAGTCAGAAAATCGTAGTCCCTCCTGCCCTAGGCGGAGATAAAAGACGCCGTGCAGCGATCCTTGCCGAAATGATCGATAAGGGTTATTCAAATAACCAAATCGTCCGGGCGACGGGTGTCTCACTTTCAACCGTGACACTGCATCGCAATCGACGCCCAAAGGCAGACGATCCCCAAGGGTCATTGTTCTGATCCTCTGATTTCGTACTCCGGCCAGGTTCTCCAAAACCTGCCAATAGTCCTCTCGACGGGGGCGCCTTAAGCCCCTCTTGAAGGGGCTGTAATGACCACTCAAACATTTGATGAATGGCTGATTTCCCGGCTTCGGGATGCCGGCGCTTATGGCGGCAGGATGGACGGCGTCCACGGTCGCGAAGTGATTGCCGCGCTTGAACGTTTCCAGCGTGCCGAAAACCTGCCCGTGACTGGCCGGGCCGACATTGCGACGGTTGACGCCCTGCGCAAGGTCAAAAGCAAAAATCCCGACAGCAAACTTATCACTTATGACAGGGTTCCTGTTCCCTCCGAACCGGTCTGGATGCGCGAGGCGCGGCGCTACATCGGCCTTCGGGAAATCCCCGGTCCAAAATCCAACGCCACCATCATGTCATGGGCAAAGAAGCTCGGCGGCTGGATCGCCTCCTGGTATCAGGACGATGATACGCCGTGGTGCGGCCTGTTTATCGGCAATGTCATTGCCACCACCCTGCCCAAAGAGCCTCTGCCCTCCAATCCGCTCGGCGCGCTGAACTGGAAGACGTTCGGTGTATCCGGCAGCATCGCACGCGGCGCAATCCTTGTTTTTGAGCGCAAAGGTGGCGGGCATGTGGGCATTTATGTCGGTGAGGATCGGACGCACTATCATGTGCTGGGCGGCAACCAGGACAATGCCGTTTCTATCGCCCGCGTCGAGAAAGGCCGCCTTGTTTCAGGTGGCATCCGCTGGCCCAAGACTGGCGAAGATGCAATCGGGGGCGCGGTGCAGCTTTCCGTTACCGGTACGCCCGTCACGAAAAGTGAGGCGTGAGCGGCAATGAAGAAGCCTTCCTACCGCACCACGAAAACGCAGTTGTGGATCTCGCTCTGGTTCGCATGGTCTGTCATCATCGGTATCGTCTGGGCTGGCCTTAACGGCAGCGAGAACGCCATTGCGCTCGCCAACATCGTCATTCCGTCGATGATCCTGCTTATTGCGGCCATGCTCGGCATTCACCGTTTTGCCGGCGCGATGGACTTCGCCAACACCTTGCGCGCCGATTCCGTTTTGCCTTCGTCGCCTCCCTACAATCCCCGCGATGTGCCCGCCGAGTTTCCGGAGAGTTCCCGATGATCGGGGCGTGGCTTTCGAAGGCGGTCACGCCCCTGATCATTGTGGCGATATTTCTTGCGGTCGCATCCTTTCTCGGCTGGCTCACCATCGCCACCGTCAACGGGATGATGGAACGGGCGGTCGATCTGAAAGCATCCGAGCGCGACGCCCATTGGAAAGGTGAGATCGAGACCGCCAACACAAAGGCCGCCAATGCCGAGGCGGCACAGGTTCGTTTCGCCATTGAGCTTGAACGGGACACATCCGTCCGGATCGCCGCACTGAACGTCAACAAAGAGAAACTGGAGAAAGAGAATGCGGCTTTGCCGAATGGCGATGCTTGCGGCCTTGGCCGTGATCGCGTCCGCCTGCTCCCCCGCTGACCCGAAGCCGGCGCCGCCGATCATCGTCAGAACAGTCAAAGCTACCGTGCCGCCCGCCTCGCGGGTTCCTTGCGTTGTTGGCGATCTGCCCGACCGTGACCTGTCGGTGCGCGAAGTTACCGCACGATGGGGTGCTGATCGAACCGAAATCATGTCGTGCGATGCCCGCCGCGCGGCGGCCGTCGCTGCAATCGACAACGTACCGGAGACCACGCAATGAATTTTGGAAGCAATTCCGCCCTCGATCTGGCGGCGGATCGAACCGAGCAAGAACGTCAAACCGGCATCGCGGCCGTAGCAAGAACGTTGCGCGGCGCCGGCACTGTCCAGTGCGAGGACTGCTCGAACGACATTCCCCGCGAGCGCCGTCTCGCTCTCCCGTCCGCCACCCGTTGCATCCGGTGCCAGACCCGACACGAACAGAGACAAAGGGACCGGTGATGGACATGGAAAACTTAAGGTCTTGGCTAGGCTTAGTGTCGCTCGTGATTTCTGTTGGCGCGACAATCTGGCTGTGGCTCACATCCGGCGCCAAGAAGACCGCTAACGATTTGGCCGAGTTCCGCCGCCAGGACGCCGAGGAAAAGAAGGCGATGATGGCCGCGATCACCGCGCTCGGCCAACGCACGCAGGCCCTTGAGAGCGACATGAAGCATCTCCCGGATGCGAAAGCCGTCATGGAAATGCGCCTATCGATATCGGAACTGAGCGGTAAGATCGGCCGCATGGAAGAAAGCCAGATCGGTGTGGCGCGAACCGTCAATCGCGTCGAGGACTTTTTACTGAAAGGTAATGCGGCAGCATGAGCGACTATAATCAGCATCTCACCGTGGACGCTCGCCTCGTCATTCTGCGGGCCTTGAACGACCAACCGGACGGTCGCCTTAACGAGAGCATCCTTACGACCGTGCTCGAAACCTTTGCCCACCGCCGCTCGCGAGAATGGATACGCCAGCAGCTTCGCTATCTGGCAGACATTGGCGCTGTTCGGAACACGGAAGCCGGAACGGTTCTAATCGCTGAAATCACCCGGCTCGGTATCGATCATGTCGAGCGCCGGGGCATCCTTGAAGGCGTCAAACGCCCATCGCCGGCGGTGTGACCATGGGACGCGGGCGACTTTCCGGTATTGAATTGCTGCCCGAGGCTTGCGCAGATGCGGTTGCCTGGGCAGCGTCTGAACTCCAGAACAGAGAGCGGACGCAGACCGACATTTACGAAGAGTTTGTCGGCAAGCTGGAACTGCTGCACCAGGAGCATCGTGGCGAGCTGGAATTTTCCATTCCGTCGTTTTCGGCGTTCAACCGCTATTCGATCCGCCTCGCGACTTTGACGCAGCGGCTCAACCAGACCCGCGAGATCGCTACAACGCTCGCCAGCAAGTTCGATGCCGCCGCATCCGACGATCTGACCCTGATCGCTTCCGAAGCCATTAAGACGCTTGTCTTCGAACTGGTGACCAATGGTGGCGAGGCTGGCTTCGATCCGAAGGGTGCAAAGGCTCTCGCGGATGCGCTTTTCTCTGCCTCACGCGCGCAAGGGGTTTCGACCAATCGCCGTCAGAAGGTCGAGGCCGAGTTCGCCACCAAGGCCAAGGAAGCCGTCAAGACCGTGGCGAAATCCAAGGGCCTTAGCGAAGAGGCCGCCGCCGAGATCCTCGACAAAATTCTTGGGGTGTCCGGATGAGCGGTCCTCTCAGCAAGGAACAATGGGCCGAGGCGCGCCGTCTTTCGACGGAAGCCGTTCTGGAAACCATCGAAAAGCATCGTGCGCTTCTGCCATACCAGCAGCGCACGGTCGCTCTTTTGCGCAGCGTCTCGCTTTGCCCGGTTCTCCTGGTCGAGAAATCCCGCCGTATCGGCCTCACATGGGCGTGTGCTGCCTACGCCGTTATCCGCGCCTCGATGTCGCGCCAGGCGGGCGGCATGGACTTTATGTATATCTCCTATTCGCAGGAGATGACCCGCGAGTTTATCGACGCCTGCGCCATGTGGGCGCGAAACTTCTCAGCTGCAGCAATGGAACTGGAAGAATTCCTGTTCGACGACAGCGACAAGAACGGCGAGCGCTCTATCCAGGCGTTCCGGATCAAGTTCGCGTCCGGGTTCGAAATCGTTGGCCTGTCATCTGCCCCGCGCACGCTTCGCGGCAAACAGGGCGTCGTCATGATCGACGAAGCAGCCTTCGTTGACGATCTGGAGCAGCTCCTGAAGGCGGCGCTCGCGTTCCTGATGTGGGGCGGACAGGTTATCGTCTGCTCGACCCATAACGGCTACGAGAACCATTTCAACGAGCAGATACAGGACGTTCTCTCCGAAAAGCAGGACTACAAGCATCTCCGCATCGATTTCGATGAGGCTTTGCGCGACGGTCTTTATGAACGCATCTGCCTCGTAACCGGAAAAGAATGGTCGCCAGAGGGTGAAGCCGAGTGGCGGGCGAAGATCATCAAGTTCTATGGCTCCGGCGCTGACGAGGAATTGTTCTGTATTCCGTCGCTTTCCTCGGGCTCTTATCTGCCCCGCACCATGATCGCGGCGCGGATGCATGAACATATCCCGCTTATCCGTTGGAAGGCTCCGGACGGCTTCGTGGACTGGAAGGCCGATCTTCGCAAAGCCGAGATCGATAAATTCTGCCGGGAAGAATTGCTCCCCTACGTCAAAAAAATGGACCCGCTTTTGCGGTCGGGCTTCGGTCAGGACTTCGGCCGATCGGGTGACGGTTCTTTTATCCATCCGTTCCAGGTGCGCGAAAACCTCAGTCTTTCCACCCCGTTCATGCTCGAACTGCGCAATGTCCCGTTCGAAAGCCAGAAGCAGATTATCTTCTGGTTGAGGGCGAACACGCCTCGCTTCTTCCATGCCGCATTCGACGCGACGGGCAACGGTGCCTCTCATGCCGAAGCCGCAAGGCAGGAATGGGGTCCATCCTATGTTTCGGAAATCAAGCTGTCTCAGGCCTGGTACATCCTGAACATGCCGAAGATGAAAGCCGCCTTCGAAGACGGCACGATCGAGATTTCCAAACACGATGATGTTCTTGCCGACTACCGCGCCGTGAAGATGGAAAAGGGTGTCGCCAAGGTGCCCGACAACGCCCGCACCATGGGCACGGATGGCTACGAGCGTCACGGTGAAGCCGCGATCGCGGGCGCGCTCGTCATCTATGCCAGCGAACAGGACGGCGGCGAAATCGGTGCCAGCACCCCCGGCGACGAACGGGCCAGTTCGAAAATCGCAGAACAGTATACCGGCGATCTCGGGGCCCTTGTGCCCCGCGCCGACCTTTCAGACTTCATGAGGATGTAAAATGGCGACGCCAATCACCCAGGAAATTGCAACGGTCGCTTCCGATCCTTATGTGCCGCATTTCCAGAACGTCATGCAGCCAACAGACGAGGTGCTTGCATCACGCGGCGGTGTCGCCGGCCTGAAGGTTTATGACGAAATCCGCAGGGACCCCCACGCGTTTGCCATCCTGCAGAAACGCAAGCTGGAAGTCGTCAGCCGTGAATGGAAAGTCCAGCCTCCGGACAATCCCTCTCGCCTCGAAAAGAAAGCCGCCGCCGAAGTTGAAAAGCAACTGAAGGCGATCGATTTCGACAAGCTCACCAAGGGGCTGCTCGGCGCGGTGCTGAAGGGCTTCGCCGTTGGCGAAGTTATGTGGGACAATGTCGACGGCGTCTGGACCATCAAACTTGTCCGGGTAAAAAAACAGCGCCGCTTCCGGATGACGACGGAGGGCGCGCTGCGCGTTCTCACCCGTTCCAATGTGGTCGATGGCGAACCCGTTCCCGATCGCAAGTTCATCGTTCACCGCCACTCGATCGACGACGATGACGATGACCCGTATGGCGTCGGTATCGGCTCGGTTCTTTATTGGCCAGCATGGTTCAAGCGCCAGGTGTTGGGGCACTGGCTGCGCGGCGTGGAAAAGCACGCATCGCCGACGGTCCACGCGACCTACACCGGCTCATTCGACGAAAAGCGCCAGGCGATGCTGGAAACGGCGCTTCGCAAAATGGCAAACGATACCGGTATCGTCACGCCTGAAGGCGTCACCATGGAGCTACTGGAAGCCAAGAGCGGCGGCGGCGGTGCCCTTCAGGAGGCTTTGAGCCGGTATCTGGATGAGCTTATGAGCGAGGCCGTGCTTGGGGAAACGCTGTCGACCAATAGCGGCGAGCGCGGCGCGCGTTCTCTCGGTGAAATCCACAACGAGGTGCGCATCGCCATCGCCAAGGCCGATTCCGACCTGTTGAGTGCCACCATCAAAAATACCATTGTCCGGTGGATCGTCGAACTGAACTATCCCGGCGCACGCCTCCCGGATGTCTGGCGCGATTTCTCCGAGGCCGAGGACCTGGACAAGAAGGTCGAGCGCGACAAGAAGCTGCATGACATGGGCTATGAGCCGGCCGATATCGACTATGTCAACGAGACCTATGGCGGCGAATGGGTGAAAAAGCAGAAGCCCGCGCCGATCACAGACGACGGCAAGCCCCAGCCCACGACGCTGGCGTCCGTGACGGCCGGTCTCGAATTTGCGGAAAACCCGCATACTGTTTCGGCACGCGGCCGGGAGGTCGTTGAGGACCTTTCAAGCCAGCTTGAAACCGTGGCGCAGCCCGCGATCGACGCCATGGTCGAGCAGGTGCGCACCGAATTTACCGAGGCGAAGGATTATGACGATCTGATCCTGCGTCTTGCCCGCCTGTCTTCGGAGCTCGGCGTCGAGGATCTCGCTTCAGCGCTGGAACAGGGCTCGCTCCTTGCCGAGCTCGAAGGCGTGGATAGCGTCAATGGCTGACCAGCTGCCGTTTCAGGAAGCGATCGACTTTCTGTCGCAGAAAGTGAACCTGCCGACGCGCCGTTCCGATGATCTTCGGCATGGCGCTCATGTCAGGGCTTTTTCCGTCGCCGGCGTCACCCGCGACGACATGCTTTCTGATTTCCGGGTTGCGATCGAGAAAGCCCGCTCGGAAGGAACCGGCCTTGAAGAGTTCCGCAAGGACTTCGACAAGATCGTCGAGCGTTACGGCTGGAAATACTTCTCCCACGGCAAGACCGACGAGGAGCGCAGCGCCTGGCGCTCCAGGATCATTTTTACCACCAACATGCGCACCTCATACATGGCCGGCCGCTGGAAGCAGATGACCGATCCGGACGTGATGCGTTACCGGCCATATCTGGAATATATCCATTCCGGCTCTGAACATCCCCGCAAGCTGCACCTGTCCTGGAACGGCATGGTACTTCGCGCCGATGATCCGGCTTGGCGCTACATGTTTCCGCCGAACGGTTTTGGCTGTTTCTGCGATGTCGAAAGCCGCTCGGAGCGCGATCTGAAGCGCATGGGCAAATCAGGGCCTGATCCATCGCCTGACCTCAACGCTTATGAGGACGCGGATCCGCGCACTGGTCAGCCGGAAATGCGCATCCCCGGTATCGATCGCGGGTGGGAATACAATGTCGGTCATGAGTGGCTGCATGGCATTGTACCGACCGAGCTTCAGGCCCCGCTTTCGGCCTTTGGCGCGCCGGCGCCGGCACTGCCATTGCCACCGCTTCCGAAACCGACGCGAGCCGATCCCGCCGACCTGCTCCCCGAGGACGAAAAGCCGGAAAACTATGTTTCCGCATTCCTCGCCCGCTTTGGCCTCGGCGCTGACGAAGCCGGTTTCTATCGTGACGCGTCGGGCGGCATTATCAGCATCGACCGGTCATTGTTCGAGCAGCGTATGCCGGACGGCACAGTCGTCGGCCTGAAGAGCGGCAAGCGCGGGCGTGGGCAATATGCCGTGTTGCTCGCCGATGCCATCCAGTCGCCGGATGAGGTGTGGGTGGATTGGGCCGCCGTCAAATCCGGCGCTGCCCTTCGCCGTGCCTACCTGAAGCGCGTCGAACTGGATGACGGCCGCAACATGTTCATTCGCTTCGAATGGACGAAAGACGGCTGGAACGCGGTCACCGGCTTCGACACCACGGAAAACTATCTTGAGAACTACAGAAAGGGCGCGTTGATCTACCGGAAAAAATAAAGGCGCGTCTTCCGGTACGCGCCCTGGTCAACCGATCTACGGAGGGCACCGGAATGCCTCGATCAACTGACCAGACTTTTATACCACCAAAACCCGCCCGAAACAACGGAGTGCCCGATGGCCGGAAAATCCATCACAGTCGACGACGCAAGCACACTAGCCGCGCTGCAGCGTCTCTATGAGGCGGCCGGTAACCTTCTGCCGGTTTTCAAGAACATTGGCGAATACGAAACGCAGGTCACGAAAAACCGGTTTATCACCGAGACCGATCCGGATGGCGCACCCTGGCAGGATTTGAATGAGCTTTATGCGACCACCAAAAAGGGACCTGGAAAGCTTCGCGGCGAAACGCGCCGGCTTTCACAGATCATCTATCAGGCCGCCAACGACAATGTCGAAATCGGCTCCGATGTCATCTATGCCCGCATCCACAATGAGGGTGGCGTCATCCGGCCGAAGAATGCATCCGCCCTGGTCTTCTCGATGGGCGGTCAGACGTTCAAGCTGAAATCGGTGACAATCCCCCGCCGTCGCTTCCTCGGCTTCAGCGATGCTGACCTGGTCGAAATTCAGGATATCATTCAGGACCACTTTCAGGATGCGATCGACGGTCGTTAGGAGATTTTCACAGAGGCCCACAGAACGCGCAGGAAGCGTTCCGGCGTCCGGATACGCGTGCGACACCCCAAACGCGCGCCTGCGGCCTTTTAATCGGCCTCACTTTTGAAGGCTGGTTCTCTTGCCCCTATCGTTCTGCTGATGTTATCCATGGTTTGCGAGCCGGGCGATCATGGGATGGTAATTTTACGCTCCTGACCCGATGGACGCCGCCCCCTTAGATGGGGGCATGAAACCGTTCGAAATTTTCCGCACCGGCACCCATACCACAGCGAAGGGGCAGACGCTCAACTTCGCTGAGACCGATGTTGCCGACATCGTCGCGAGCTACGACCCGGCGCTGCATCACGCGCCGATCGTCATTGGTCATCCGAAACAGGATGGCCCTGCCTATGGCTGGATCAAGTCGCTTGAGGTCAAGGACGGCCGCATCGTCGCCGTACCCGAACAGGTTGACACCACCTTCTCGGAAATGGTCCGCGACGGCAAATTCTCCAAGCGCTCGGCCGGTCTTTATCACCCGACCCAGACCGGCAATCCCACGCCCGGAAAATATCACCTTCGCCATGTCGGTTTTCTTGGCGCGGAGCCGCCCGCCATCAAGGGCCTGAAGCCGGTCGAGTTTGCCGAAGGGGAACTGGCGATTGAGCTTGAGTTTTCCGAGTACCGCACCGCCTGGGCGTTCGACAACGTCGCCAGCCTTTTCCGCCGCATCCGCGATTTCATCATCGAGACCCGGGACGTCGAGACGGCCGATAAGATCGTGCCGCCGTGGGACCTCGACCAGATCGCCCAGACCGCCGCCGACATTCGCGCCGATGGCCGCGTGGAAGAGGTCCGCCCCCATTTCTCCGAAACAGAACCGAAGGACACGACCATGAAAACCGCCGAACAGCGGCAGGCGGAGCTTGATGCCCGCGAGGACGCTCTGAAGCAGCGCGAGACCGAAGTTGCCGGCCGCGAGACCACGTTTTCCGAAAACGTCAAGAAGACGCGGGC
Organism: Agrobacterium fabrum; assembly: GCA_003241215.1. Taxonomy (GTDB): domain Bacteria; phylum Pseudomonadota; class Alphaproteobacteria; order Rhizobiales; family Rhizobiaceae; genus Agrobacterium; species Agrobacterium fabrum_A. The sequence goes on along the minus strand of QFOL01000001.1, from coordinate 21,462 downwards.
GACGGAAGATGCCGCCTTCGTCACCTCCATCATTGAAGCCGGCCGGCTTCCGATCGGTCTGAAGGAATCGGCAACCGCGCTGTTCTCCGAACTCGACGATGGCGAAACGCTCACCTTCTCCGAAGGCGACGAAACCGTGACCAAGTCGCCGCGTGCGGCCTTCCGCGATCTCCTCGGCAAACTACCGGTGCCAGTGTCCACCAAGGAATTGGCGCAGGGCGACGGTCCGGACTTCTCCGATCCGCAGCACGTTGCTACCGCGATCGAAACCGAAATCAAGGCCGCGAAGGAAAAAGGCGAGGACATCAGCCCCGCCACCGCCCTTTCGCGTGCCAAGTCCAGACGCTGAAGGAGCGAGCATGAACCCGTTTATCAAGTCATTCGTCTGTGCCGGCGCCATCGGCCATCGCAAGCAGGTGAAGTTCACCGCCAACGACGGCGAAGTCGCGTTGGCGACTGCTCCGACCGACGTCATCATCGGCGTGACGGACTTTCCAGGTGGCGCAGCTGACAAGGCCCGCATCGATGTCGTCCTGTTCGGCCCCGCTGACATCGAGATCGGTGGCGGCGTCACCCCCGGCGCATTTGTGACCGCCGATGCGACCGGCCGGTCCGTTGCCGCTGCTCCCGCCGCTGGCGTCAACAGCAATGTCCTCGGCCGCGTCCTCGTCACCGGTGCTGCCGGCGACATCGCCAAGGCTTTTGTCAATCCGACCCGTATCCAGGGCTAAGCCCCCTTTCCACCAGGAGCAAAACACATGGCTGGACAGCCGTTTCCCGTCGATCCCGAACTGACAGGCATCGCGATTGCCTTCAAAAACGCTGAAATGATTGCCGACCAGGTTGCGCCCCGGCTGGAACCGCGCCTGACAAAGCAGCAGTTCAAATACATGGTCTTTGGTTTCGACCAGATGATCACCATTCCGGACACCAAGGTCGGCCGCAAGTCCGAGCCCGGCACGGTTGAGTTCGGCGGCACGGATACGCCCGCCATGACGGAAGACTACGGGCAGGACTCGATCATTCCGATCGATGACATCACCCAGGCGCCTCCCGGTTTCGACCCGCGATCATTCGCGACCCAGCAACTTACCAATCTCGTGGAGCTCGATCGCGAGCAGCGCACAGCCGCGAAGATATTCAACGCAGCCACCTATCCCGTCGGTAACAAAGAGATCCTCGTTGGCGCCTCGCAGTGGTCGCATGTGGATGCGAAGCCGATCGTCCAGATCACCGCCGCCCAGGACAAGATGGTCATGCCCGGTAACGTCCTGGTGCTTGGCCGCGCCACCTGGTCAGCGTTGCGGACGAACCTCTCCGTTCTCCGCGCCCTGACACCTTCCGGTGCTGCCGATGGTCTGGCGAACAAGCGCGCCGTCGCCGATCTTCTGGAACTGGACGACATTCTTGTCGGCTCCGGCTGGGCGAACGCTGCCAAGCCGGGTCAGGCTGCGGTGCGTTATCGCCTCTGGGGCAAACATGCTTCGCTGATCCGACGTGAGAAGATCGTTTCCAGTCTCGGCGAGGTTCCGACCTTCGCATGGACAGCGCAATACGGCACCCGCGTTGCCGGCTCCATCGACGAACCGAAGATCGGTCTGCGCGGCTCCGTCCGTGTCCGCTCTGGTGAAAGCGTCAAGGAAGTCATCGCCGCTCCGGACCTCGGCTACTTCTTCGAAAACGCCGTCGCCTGATCGGGCGGCCTGAAAGGTCTCTTCCGGGCTTCCGGGTGAGACACACCCACCTGCAAACCAAGGAAGCACGATGACCCGCCATAAAATCCTTTATGCCCTCGCAATGCCGCTGATGTTTATCCGCTTTGTCGCGGATACCGTCTTCGATCTCTTTGTCACGCCGGTTTCCTACCTCGTGAAAACCACCCGCGTTCACGCCGCTTTCAATCTTTTTGCTCCGATCAAGCTCATCACGCTGCGCGTCATCGAGCAGCTGAAGCCGGTCTACCGGGAAAGCTATCTGACCAATGGTCTGAACCTCGACAACCGCCTGCGGCCTGCCTGAAGCCGATCAACTGATCGATACCCTCCCGGCCATTACCGGGCGGGTTTTCCGAAAGGGGCGATATCGCCCTTTCCGCAAAATCCGAAGGAGCCTTTTTCATGAAAAAGACAACCAAGAATTCCGCGACTGATCCCGTTGCCTCGAACACAACCGCAGAGCAGTCGCAGAATGATGCCGGCGTTACCACATCGCTGTCATCTACCCCGTCCGGTTCGAACGGTCCGGACGGGACCAATACTGGCCCGGCCGACGCCAACGGTTCTGTTTCCAACCAGAAACAGGGCGGCGAAGGGCATGACCAGACAGGCGCGGTTTCGGCCGCTACGCCTGTCGCTCCTTTCAGCGAACCCTCCCAGGGCGATGCGAGCGGGGCCGGCGCGAATGCCGGTTCCGTCAGCAATGACATTACCGCCGTCCTGAAGGTGGACGCGTCCACCGCCGCCGAGACACTCAGGCTCGCCGCAATCGGTGGCAAACTGCTTGAGATGATTGTCGACGTGGCGAGGGATTATCCCGACCTTCAGGAATGGATCGGCAGCGACGATCCGGCTGGCATCGTGCGTGAGCTCGCGGAAGACAACGCCGCCCTGAAAGAATGGCGTGAGAAAAAGCGCGCCAGCGCCGGCGACGATGAAAAGCGCTATTTTGACATCACGACTTCCGTTCGCCTCGACGGCGTGCTGTTCGAGGCCGGCAAGGAACTCCCTCTGACGCGCAACCAGCACACGGACGTTGCAGCTGCTGGCGGATGCGATCCCGAATGGGAGAACGGGGAGTAATATGCCCTACGCCTCCCTTGCGGACCTGATCGAACGCGCCGGCGCTGACGAAATCCTTCAGGTCGCCGATCGTGACATGGATGGCACCGCCGATCCTGATGTCGTCGAGGCAGCGCTTGTCCACGCCGACAACACCGTCAACGGTTATGTCCGCGTACGCTATTCGCTTCCTTTCACCGCCGTTCCCGATCTTGTCCGTACCTGGGCGGTGTCGATCGCTCGCTACTTCCTGCATCGCGACGGGCCACCCGACCATGTCGTCCGTGATTGGAAAGAGGCGGTCGGTGCGCTGAAGGACGTCGGCGCCGGCCGCCTTCAGCTGCCCGTCGGCGCGGACGAACCCGAACCCGAGCCATCGCCAGACGGGCGCGTGAGCGTTGTTGGCCGGGAGCCGGTGTTTACGGCCGAGAACCTGAAAGGCTGGTTGTGATGCTTCAGATCATCGTCGATCGCCTGAAGGAAAAAGCGCCGGCACTCACGGCGGTTGAAACGGCCGAGAACCTAGACGCGCTCGAAAAGGGAACCGCACCGCGTTCCGGCACGACGTTCGTTCTGCCGTTTCGCGAGCGTCCCGAGCCGAACCCCTATGCCGCCGGCGCCTTCCGCCAGTTGGTTCATGTGCAGTTCCTGACCGCACTCATCATCCGCCGATACGACGACGCCACGGGCGGCAAAAAGGTCTCTCTGTTCGACACCCATAAGGGAGCGATCGAGCAGGCGCTGGCCGGGTGGGCACCGCTTCCGGAAAGTGAACTGATCGAAATGGTTGCCGGTCAGGCCGCCCCCCTTGGCAACGGCGTTACCGCCTACGTGCAGACATGGCAGACCACCCGCAATCTGGAGATACGTCCATGAACGGCGAAGGCGGCTCTTACACCCGCAACGAGGACGGCTCGCTGACACTGGTAAGCCGCACCGAACAGAAACAGGTCGACGCCGGCTTGAGCGAAGCTGCCGCTGAAGCGATCCGAAAGAACATCACCGGTTCCGGCCGGAAACCGAAGGAAGACAAAAATGGCTAAGCGCTACTGGCGTAACCGCGCCCTCCTGGTGAAACCCGAGGTCACTTATGGCGTGGACGCCGTGCCGACCGGCGCAGCCAATGCCATGCTTGCCACCAATGTAAGCCTGGAACCGCTGCTGGGCGAAGATTTGACCCGCGACCTGGTGCTGCCCAACATGGGCCATCAGGGCATCATCCTCGATGGCAATTATGCCCGCCTGTCTTACGAGATCGAGATTGCCGGCTCTGGTGTCGCGGGCACCGCGCCGGCCGTGGGGCCATGCCTGCGCGCCAGCGGTTTTCAGGAAATCGTCACCGCCGCCCAGAAGGTCGAGTACAAGCCGGTTTCCCGTCTCTTCGAAAGCACCACGCACTATTTCAACATCGACGGCGTCAATCATGTCCTGGTCGGCACCCGTGGCACCATGACCTTCGGGCTGACGCCGCGCCAGATTGGACGTTTCGTCTTCACGATGACCGGCCTGATCGGCACCATCGCAGACGTGGCCTTGCCTGTCGTGGATGTGACCGACTTCTTGGCTCCTGTTCCCGTCAACGATGCCAATACTTCGGTTACCCTGTTCGGTTATGCCGGGGCTTGCGAAGGCATCACCTTCGATCTGGCGAACGAGATCGAGCCGCGCATGCTCATCAACTCGGAATCGATCGAGCAGACCGACCGCCAGATGACCGGCAGCGCCATCATGGAAGCCACGCACCTTGCCGACAAGAACTGGTTCCAGATCGCCCGCTCTCACACCAAGGGTATTCTTTCAGCCCAGCATGGAACGGTTGCCGGCAACATCGTCAAGTTCGATGCGCCGGCCGTGCAGATCGGACGGCCGACCTACGGCGAAACGCAGCGCATCATGAACAACACGTTGCCGCTGATGTTCACGCCAACGACGGCCGGCAACGACGAAATCCTGATTACCTTCCAGTGAGGGGACGGAGCCGATGCGCATTCGTTGCACCTATTGCGGCTCCCAGCTCCACACCTTCGAAGCCTGCCCCAAAACTTGGGGCGGCAGCGCAACGCCGCTTCATCTGCGGTGCACCTATTGCGGCTCCAACAAACACAATTACGAGGCCTGCCCGAAAATCCGCAGTCAGCCGGTAGAGGGCGGCATCATCATCCGAGACTGAAATTGCGCCTTTGAGGCGCGTTTAAAGGGAACTCAAATGGCCTTCAAACTCTCTTCGGAACTCACCTTCAAATGGCCGGTCAAGGTGATGGAGCCCGACCCGGGCACGCCCGGCAAACTGATCGAACGCGAGTTCACGGCCCATTTCGCAATCATCGAGCCGGCGCAGGCGAAGGAAACCGACAAAGAGCGCGTTGCCCTGTTCGAGCAGATCAAGCCGGACATGAGCACCAAAGACCTCGCAGATATTCAGGCGCTGATCGATACCCACGATTTCAATGCGCTGTCGCAGGTGATGCGCGGCTGGCACGGCATCGTCGACGATGACGACAAACCGATCCCGTTCAATTCCGACACCCTGAAAATGGTCTACGCCCACAACCGCGTGAAAAACGCGCTGCGCCGCGCCTATCAGGAAGCCATCTCCGAAGACAAGGCCCGTCTGGGAAACTCAAAATAATCGCCACGGCCTGGGCGCATGCCCGCCTTGGCCGTGCCGACAAGAGCAAGCCCACCGCCATCGATGCCGACGCCCGCAAGCAATTCGAACAGATGGGCGTTCAGTTCAAGGCCGCACCAAAAGTTGAGGACGATATCCAGATCATGGCCAGTGCCTGGGACAGCTACATTGCCTTACGTGCCTGCGAAACGCAGTGGCGCGTTGCTGTCGGTCTGGCTGGCCTGATCTGGCTTGGCCTCGATTATCCCGCGTGCAAGCTCGTCCTCGATGACATGGGCGCACCGGCGCATATCTTTGCTGATCTTCGTTACATGGAAGGTGTCGCGCTGCGCGTTCTCAACGAGGTGGATGGCTGATGGGCAATCCTCTCAAGATATCCGCACGCGTCGAGATCGATGCCAGCCAGGCTAAACAAGGTGCGGCTGAAAGCAGCCAGGCCGTCGCCTCGATCGGTACGGCCGCCGACCAAACTGCCACACAACTGGAAAAACTGAAGAAAGCAGCCGGCGAAGGTCTGCGCACGCCATCTAACAGCAATTCGACCGGCGCCGAGTTGGACCGGCTGCGCGCCAAATATAGCCCGCTCTACGCGGTCATTATGCAGTACAAGCAGGCGCAGTTGGAAATCCGTAGCGCCCATTCTGCGGGTGCACTCTCTGCCGATGAGATGACCGCTGCGCTTGACCGTAACCGTCGCTCGACGCTTGCCAGCATTGATGCGATCAAGGGTCGAAACAAGGCCATTACGGAAACGCCGGCGAACAGCAATAACCAGCGTTTCCAGACGGCTAATCTTGCCTTTCAGGCGCAGGATATCATCACGACTGGCGCATTTATGCCGTGGTGGACGGTGGCCCTGCAGCAAGGCCCGCAAGTCGCTAGCGTCATGGGAAGTATGGAGAACAAGGCTCAGGGTCTTCGTGACGCCTTCATGTCACTCATCTCGCCATGGTCGTTGATATCAGTTGCGGCAGTCGGAGCGACGGCATTTGCTATTCAGTATTTCACCTCGGCGGAAGAAGGCGCGAAGTCAGCCGACGAAATCCTGAAAGGGCACGCGGAGACGGTCCGGTCACTCAAAGAGCGTTATGGTGAGGCAGCCTCCGGACTTCGGGAGTACGTGAATGAAGGTATGTCCGGCACTCTTGTTGATATACGCGATCGCCTTCAGGACGCCCGCGATCTGATTACAGAAGCGGCGACCGCCCGAAGCACCTATTCTCCGATGATAACGCCGTTTGTTAAGGACACTGACACGGCGGTCGTGAAGCAGTGGCGGCAGGCGTTCATCGATCTTCGCGAATCTATCCGTGGCGGAGAACCGGACATTCTGCGGTTCCGAGACGCCATGGCTCGCATCGCTGGAAATAGTGAAGTGCCCGAAGGACTTCGGACGCTCGCCAAGGAAATGCGTGATTTCAAGGATGAAGGCGTGGTTGAAACGGCCCGTGCCATTCCTGGCATGGTGCAGCAGATCGGCCTCATCGGCGGAAATGCTCAGAATCAGGTCGCGGCCGTTCAAGAGTTGAACAAGGCTCTTCGCGAACTTGCGGGCATAGCGATGCCTGCTATGACGGATGCTGAAAATGCCCGCAGGCTATATCAGACGGCCCTTTCGAACGCACGGAACCGCGAACAACGCGACGATGCCTATGGCGCTTATCAGGACGCTTTGCGGCGGGTCGACAATCAAAACCCAACCGTCATCAATTCCGACGGAAATCAGACCAAAGTCCCGCTCCCCGGGGCAAAGCCCGTAACTCTTGGCGATCGCGATCGCACCGCCGAGCGCGCCGCCACCTCGACCGCCAACGCCTACCGCGACCTGATCAAGACGGCCGATGATCGCGTTGCCCAGATGAAGCTTGAAGCCGAGCTTGCCGGCCAGACCGGCGTTGCGGCCGACGCATTGCGCTTCAAGCTCGACCTCCTTCAGCAGTCCGAGGAAAAAGGCCGCTCGCTTTCGGCCAAACAGATCGAGGCGATCAACAGCCGCGTAGACGCCTTCAAGAAGTACGCCGAGGCGGCGGCTTCCGCCAAGCTGAAGGCCGATTTACTCTTTGAACGCGAGCAGATGGGCCGGTCCTCTATGGACCAGCAGATCGCGGGCGCATTGCGTTCTTCGGGTCTGCCGGTCGATTTCGACAGCTACGAGGCCGGCCTGATCCGGACGAATTACCAGCTGCAATATGCGCGAGATCTCGCCGGCGAATTCACGTCGACCTTCTTTGACGGTCTGCGCCAGGGCGAAAGCGTCTGGGAGGCTTTCGGCAACGCCGGCGTGAAAGCGCTTCAGCGCATCGCCGACACGCTCATGAACGATGTTCTGAACAGCATGTTTAGCGTATCCAGCGCATCGAGCGGTTCTGGCGGCGGTCTTTTCAGCGGTTTGCTCGGCGGCCTCGGCAGTCTGTTCGGTGGCGGCAAGGGCGCATTTCCTTCAGCGCCGGGCGGCCTCTACGCCAAGGGTGCCACCTTCCTTGACGGTATTCATGGCTATTCGAACCAGGTCGTGAACAAACCCACGATGTTCGCATTCGCCAAGGGCACGGGCCTGATGGGCGAAGCCGGCCCCGAGGCGATCATGCCGCTGACCCGCGATGCATCCGGCCGCCTCGGCGTCTCTGCCGACGTTTCGCCGCTGATGTCGTCAAAGCAGGCGGCGGCCGCCAGCGCCACGGCGCAGCGTATCGAGCTTGCCATCAAACTCGGCCTGTCGGTCGACGAAAGCGGCAACATCATCCCGATCGTCAAGCAGATCGTCGCCGAGGACGCCCCGGAAATCGCGATGTCGATTGTCGAAAGCTATGACCGCGACATGCCGAACCGCATCGCGCAGATCAACGCCGATCCGAGGTTGCGCTGATGGCTGCTCCCCTTGCCCTATCCCGTATCAACGACATTCTGCCGATCGCATCGGTTGAATGGGATATCCAGCGCAATGACGAACTGTCGGGCGATGGCCACGGCGATCTCTGGCAGGCCGAACTGGCCGACCCGTTCTGGCGGGCGAATGTCACGCTTGGGCGTGGCCTGCATGCCGAGCTCAAGCGCGTGGCCGCCCGCATACGGGCGCTGGAAGGCGCAAAGCAGTCTTTCCTGCTGATCGACCCGCTTTCGCCATTCCCGGCCGCCGATCCGAACGGCTCGATCGTCGCCGGCGCAACCGTCACCATTCGCGGAACCGCCAACCGCTATGTCGCCCAGGTCGCGGGCCTGCCGGCAAATTACGTTCTAACCGAAGGCGACAAGATACAGATCGTTTACGGCACCGAGGAAGCGCCGCGTTACGCCTTCGTCGAGGTTTCGCAGGATGTGATCGGCACGCTGGGCGGCATTGCCGACATCCGCGTGTTTCCGCGCCTGCCGATGTCGCTTGTCATTGGTGCGCCCGTCACGCTCGCCCGCCCGGCCTGCGCCATGATCATCCAGCCCACCACCCACAAGCCCGGCACGGCACGCCGATCGGTAACCGATGGCGCCGGCTTTACCGCACTCCAGAAAAAGAGAGGCTGATATGAGAAACCAACCTTTCGAAATCACCGAGATCCTCAACAACGTGAAAGACGACAGCCTGATCGACCGGAAGGCCGTCTGGATCGTCGTGAAGAACCGCCAGACCGGCCTGAAAGAAGGTTTCGGCGTCTGGAACGGTGATGAAGATGTCGGGCTGACCGTCATCGAGGGCGAGAACGGAACGACCGTGACGCGGCCCTACTATGGGGGCGGCAACCTGCTTCAGATTAGCGATATTCCGCGTGTGTCTGATTTTACGGTCCAGACGGTAACGATCGACCTATCGAAGATTGCCGATGTCGCCCGCAAGGTCACCCGCGAATATGACGCGCACCGCGCCTACGTCGAAATCCACGACATCACCTTGCGTCCTGATAACGGCATGCCGGCAGCAGCTGAAGAACCGGTTTTCATCGGCATTGTCGATGGCGCTCCGGTCAAGGTGCCGCGCGTAGGCGGTCAGGGAAAAGCTACGCTGAAGATCGTTTCGGAAGTCATGCGCATGCTCGAACGCACCAATCCGGAAAAGACCTCCTATGAGGCGCAGCGCCTGCGCGACAACGACGAATTCTACATTTACGCCGGCCAGATCGAAACCTGGGAAATTCCGTGGGGGACGAAATGATCCAGCTCACCCGCTTGCCCAACTGGAGACGGCAATTCGAAACCGCCATCGACGACATCAAGGCGAAGCCGTTTGCCTGGTACGATCACGATTGCGGCCCCGGCCTTGCCGGCCGCCTCGTCAGGGCACAGACCGGTGTTGACCTGACCGGCTTTGTCGTCGGCCGTTATCACGACGCCGCCAGCGCTGCCCGTCTTATCCGCGAACTCGGCTTCGAAACGCTCGGCGAACTGGTCGCATCGATGCTGCCAGTGATCCATCCGAGTGAGGCCCGCGTGGGCGATATCGCCGCCATCGATGTCGGCAGGCCGATCGGTCATGCGCTCGGCGTCGTCAACGGCGAGCGCATTTTTGTTCTTGGCGAAACGGGCATCGGTACGGTCGATCTGCTCGATGCTGCCATGTGTTTCAAGGTGGGTTAGAATGGCCTTGAAGCGCCTTTTATGGACACTCGCATTTCTTCTGATTGCCGCGACGGCCGTTAAGGCCGCGCCGGTCTTCGGTCTTGTCGGAAGCATTGCCGGCTCGATCCTGTCTGCCGGCACCTTCGTCAAGCTCGCCATCGGCCTTGCCATCAATGTCGGCCTGTCGCTTTACCAGCAGGCGAAGGCGCGGCGCGAAGCCCGCAAGAACCAGCAGAGCACCGGCGGCGTCAAGCTTTCGATCCAGATGGGAGAAAGCAACCCGCGCTCCTATCTGATCGGCACCAGGGCAACGGCTGGCGGCCGCGCCTACATTGGCAGTTGGGGCGAGGAAGCAAACACCCCGAACGCTTACATCACCGAAGTCATAGCGCTTTCCTGCCTGCCGTCCTATGCCGGTCCGCAGGGGCTGGACGCCGCCTGGTTCGGTGACACGGCCGGCACGATCCTCTGGAATGAACCGCATCCGGACGGCCGTGGTTATCCCGTCGCGCAGTTCCGAAAGGACGGCACCGACTATCTCTGGATCAAGTATCTCGATGGATCGCAGGCCACGGCCGACAGCTTTTTGCTGTCGCGCTTCGCCGGCCGGGCAGAACGACCTTACAAGGACACGATGATCGGCCGTGGTTGCCAGATCGTCATCATCACCGCCCGTCGCCACGAGGAACTGTTCCGCAACGGTTTTCCGCAGGGACTTTATCAGCCGCGGCCAATGCGCCTCTATGATCTGCGCAAGGACAGTAGCGTCGGCGGCAATGGTCCGCACCGCTGGCACGATCCCGCAACATGGGAAGCCAGCGATAACCTGCCGCAGATGATCTACAACATCGCGCGCGGTATCTACTACGGCGGCCGGTGGGTTCATGGCGGCCGAAACTTTTCCTCCTACCGTTTCCCGGTCTCCTCGTGGATCGCAGCACTGAACGAAGCCGACCGCGACATGGGCGGCGGCCGTCGCCAGTTCCGGGGCGGGCTGGAAGTATCTGTCGATCGTGATGGTCTCGATGTCATCGAAGATTTGCGGCTCGGTTGCAGCGGCCGGCTGGCGGAAGTGGGCGGCCGGATCAAGGCGCTGATCGGTGCGCCAGGCGCAGCCGTCTACAGCTTTACCGATCGGGAAATCGTCGTTACTTCCGACCAGGACTTTGAGCCGTTCCCAACTATCGCGGCCACCCACAACACCATCACCGGCGTTTACCCGGAACCGGCGCAGCGCTGGGCCGACAGGGATGCCGCAGAGCAATCATCGCCCGAGTTGCTCGCCCGTGATGATGGCGAGCGCCTGGCTGTCGCCTTCCGCTTCGACGCCGTGTTCATCTCCGCCCAGGTGCAGTCGCTCACCTCGGCAATGATCCTGGACGAACAGCGCTGGCGCACCCATGAATTCACGCTGCCACCCAACGCGGCCGCACTGGAGCCGAATGACCCGGTTGCATGGTCAAGCGACGAAAACGGCTATTCGAACAAGAAGTTTCTGGTTGTGCGGGCAATCCCGATGCCCGGCCGCCTGCAGCGCGTCGTCATCAAGGAAATCGATCCGTCCGACTTTGACCCGCCGTCGATCATCGTGCCGCCCGTTATCGGCTGGATCGGTCCCGTTCCGGTACCGCCGCAGCCCATGTATGGCTGGCAGGTGTTTCCGGCCACGCTTCCGGACGCCAACGGCAACCCACGTTATCCGTCGATCGAGGTACGTTGCGCCCCCAACCAGGACGATGTCAGCTATGTGCGCGTCCAGGTGAAACTGACCGCCACCGACGAACTCGTTTTCGACAGCGGCGACAGCACCGTCATTTATGAGCCGCCTTATGCGTGGGTTTTGAATGCGGTTCTGGCCGGCAATGCCGACTATCAGGCGCGCGGCAAATTCGTGCCGGCATCGAACCGCCAGACCGAATGGGGCGGTTGGCTTCCGGTCCGGACGCCGAACATTGATGGCTCTGATGTGACGGTAGGCCTCGGGCAGGTTCGCGACGATGTCAAAAACCGCATCATGGAAATGCAACATCAGATGGACCAGCTGGCGGGCAAGGTGGAAAGCCTGTCGATGTCCGTCGTTTCCAGCGACATCGACGCCAAGCTCGACCGCGACGTGCTGAGTTCGCAGCTGGGCGGTGCGATCGCCAGCGTCATTGATGAGCGCGAAACCCGCGTGACGGCTGAAGGCGCCATGGCCCGCCGTCTCTCGGCCGTCCGTGCCGAGATGGGGAACGTGCTGGCGGAAGGCTACCTTTCGATGAAGGCCAACACTGAAGATGACGAACTGGCCAACGTTGAAATCGGTGTTCGAGCCAGAAAGGGCGAACAGGCCGCGCTCGGCGCAATCCTTCTCGAAGCGTATCTCGACGGCGGCCAGTTGAAGACCCGCGAAATCCACTATGCCGACCGCTTTATAATCGTCGCTCCGGACGGCTCTGGCGGTCAGGGCGTGTTCACCTTCGGCGAAGAAGGCGCAAAGCTCGCTGTCGCCGATATCGGAACCATCAGAGCGGGCCTTATCGAAGGCAACAACGGCAAGATGACGATCGACATCAAGAATGGGCGGATAAGGATTCGCTCATGACCGAAATTCACATTGGATCCGATTACGAAGGCGTCGAAAGCCTGAAGATCACCAAGGGCAGTTACGACCCGGCCATGACCCATGACAGCACGTTGGGCGCATTCCTCTACAATTCCAAATTTGCCGTCCAGGCGAAGATTGCCGGCCGGGACACCCAGCCCTACCGAGGCGGGGATTACAATCATCCGCCCGGCGCCGGCAATGATAACTTCACGATGCGCAGCTGGCGCTATCCGAGTGGCGTTGCGCAGAACCGGGTGTTTTATCGCGCAGCCTATTTTCCCGGCCTGAACTACACCCTGCCGCTGTTCGATGTCCTCGTCCGGAGGACCACGGACAATTACTATGTCAACGCCCGCTCGATCCTCAGCAGCTACGGGTATGAAAGCCGTGGCGAACGCATTGCCACGGTGATGCCGCTCAACGATCAATCGGAATTCGGCTGGAAGCTCAACAACCGGACCCTCGTTGATAATAATTACCGCACCTTCGGCGATATACTGGCGCTTTCCAACGTCTTCGGGTCGGTCAACTCGGGTAACTATAACTACCTGACCAACGAGCTCGTTGTGTGGAACCTGCCCGGTGACGAGGCCGGCATCGTCGATGCGCAGCCATTACCACCCAACCCGGAACATTACGCGGTCAATCTCGACAGTACGGGCCTGAAGGTCGCAAAGCCCGGCTATAACGTCGATACGGCCTTTGGAACCCAACTCGCTTTCGACAGCAGCAACCGCCCGACAAAGATCGTGGCGGCCGATGACATCGTTGTGCCCTCGGGTGGTTCGGAATACGTGCTGCCGATGGCCGTTCCTGATGGCACCATGTGCATCGTCAACTTCTACACCGGCAGCACCATCGTCTATCCCGCCAACCCGCACGAAGCCCAGAGCGGCGCGGACTGGCGCATCGCCGGCAATCGTCTCTATTTCAGCAATCCGAATGGCGCATGCCGGGCACGCTTCATGGTCGTGGCTTTCGACCAGACGCCGCCCACGGCCGGCGATAATGATGTCTTCCGCATGTTCGAAGAGAATGGCGAAGACGTTATCCAGTTCCTGCGGCCAGGTGCCGGCAATCCGCCTGCCTTTGCCGATATCGTCATCGACAGCCGCTGGCCCGCAATCTCAATGCTTGCGCAGGGATATTTCGGTGTAGGCGGCGGCGCGCAGAATACGGCGATCGCGATCGACACGACGAACTTCTATCCAATCGTCCGCTACATGACGGTGCATTCCGGCTATGGCGGAGAAAACGGCGGCGACAATTCCTATTCCAAGATGATCCGCCCGCCGATCACCGCCAAGTACCGTGTGCGTCATCCGACCGTCGGTTTCTCGTGGAGAGATTCGGGCGACAGTTCCTATGTGACGATCCAGCCAAACGCGGCGGTCTTTTCGACCTTCGCAGGGGCCGCTGCTTACGCTCGCGTCATCAACAATGGCGGCGGCAGCTACTCCGTTTCCTACACCTATCCCTCATCGCCGGTGATCGGCATTCGCTATTACATCTTTGGCATCCCGAAGAAGGACTGACCATGACCGCCCTTTACACCAGCGGCACGATTTCACTCGTCAACGGCTCGGCCGTCATCAACGGTATCGACACCGCATGGAAAACCGCCCTCATTGTCGGCGGCACCGTGCATGTCGAGGCCGAGGGCAATCCGCTGCCCATCCTTGCCGACGACAGCGCCGGCGCATCCGAGCATCCGATCACCGACACGCAGATGACGGCCGCGATCAAATGGCAGGGCGCGACTGGCACCTACAAATATGCGCTGGTCCGGGAAAACACCTACACCACGGCGCAGGCGGAAAACTCAACCAAGATTGCCGAGCTGCTGCGCCGTCTCAACAATCCGACCCTTGCCGCGCTTGCCGGTATCGAGGCCGAGCAGGATCATCTTATTCTTCTGACCGGCGAAAGCACGGCGACGATCATTCCGCGCTCGTCTCTTATCCAGGGCGTGGAAGCCAACGCCAAGGTGGAAACGCCGGCAGGGCTTTCGACATATGAGAGCGAGGCGGCCGGGTTCATTGTGTTGGTCTCAAACGCTGGAAACCAGCGGGCGGCGCTTTATTTCAAGAAGAGTGCGACGGCTGGGGACTGGTCAGCGCCGGCATACCTAACTGGTGCGCAGGGCATACAAGGTGAAATCGGCCCGACCGGCATCACATGGCGCAGCACCTGGAACGGTGCGGTTGCTTACGCAAAAAACGACCTCGTCCGGAGCAACAAGTCGGCCTGGATCGCGTTGCGCGCTAACACGAACGTTGCGCCCCCGGTGCTTCCGACAACTGCCAACGCCGATTGGGAGCTATTCGCACCCGCTGGTTTGGATGGAACCGGAACGGGGGACGTCAGAGGACCGGGCGCCGCCGTCGCAGGCGCAATTGCCCAGTTCGCAACGGTAGACGGAAGAGAGATAACGACCGCTCAGATAGGTTCACGAGCATTGCTCGGAAGATACTCTGCAGGGGTGGGGCCGGTCGAAAGATTGGGGCAAGCTGAAATCAGGGAAATCGTTGGCGGCTGGGAGTTTGTCAAGCGCGTCGAAATCCCGGCCAACCAATCAATTGTTAATGTGTTGTCTCTGGGGTCTTTTGCGGCTCTGAGGATGTTTTTCTGCTTCATTAGCAACGGCTCTTCAAACACCGGAATACAACTTTCCCCTGACAACGGATCAACGTTCCGTGGGGATAATGACGAGTACGCTTACGTTTACGAACAATCGAATGGCACATCTTCGCCGGTCAGTGGTGCGGGCACGTCGTACGTATTCCCCTTAACAGGAGATCATTCCGGGGCAACCGGATGGCAAACGATATCCGAGGTTCTCATTCATAGCTTCAACACGTCCGGTCGAAACGCTTCTGGACTTTGCACAAACTACATGCAGCAGCCAGCAGGCCATCAAGTCCGTACATTGGGTGCTTCATCGAAAAGAGCTGAAGCCTACAACGCCTTCAGACTGGTCAATCTCTCATCAACATTTCAGTACGGATACATCGACATCGAGGGGATCAGAGCATGACTGTTTTTTCCATCGACGTAGAAACAGGCGAGGAAACGGTGCGGGATCTGACGCCGGAAGAAATCGCCTATTTCGAAGAAATGGCGGCAAGCGCCCCTTCTTTCCCTCAACCTATCCCGGTCCTTTACAGCGTGGACCTTTGGACACGTCTCGATGGCGGCACGGATGGCAACAGCGGCGAAGTGGCGCAGGTTCTCGCGGCCATGGAGCAACAGCCAATCCGCATCCGCAAAATCTTCGACACCGCCAACTCCTACCGCAGCGACCACGAGCTGTGGCCGCTCCTGGTGCAGATCGCAACCACGCTTTTCGGCGCGGAACGGGCGGCTGAAATCCTCGCTCCATCACCTTAATTCGGAACCCAAAGGAAACCCGATGACCGAACGCATCAACGCCATCACCGCAACCGCCATCGGCGTCGCATTTAGCCCCGCCGGTGATTTTTCCATCCAGGCCGACATTCCGGCCGGCTCCTCGGCCGTGATCAATGTCGAGGGGCAGGCAGACGCCGCAGCGCCATGGGTATCGCTCGGTGGCATCAGCGCCAGCACCATTCCTCCCATGCGCCGCTTCGCCAAATGCCCGAATGTGCGTCTCACTCTTTCCGGCAATAGCGATGGCAAGACGATCAAGGCTTGGAGCGGCGAATGAACGGGCTGGTACGCTCCCTGAACATTCCGCTTTCGCAGCCGACCGACGTGTCTCTTGTTCCTTCGCCTTTGCGGGGTGCGCAGTCGGTTCTCAATGCCTTCGGGCCGCTTAAGGCAAAGTTGACGGCAGGAGAAAACGCCGTCGTCTGGATCAACGCCGATAGCACTGGCTATTCCGAGTTCGGTCCGTTTTACAAATTCGCCGCCGCCCTTGGCGATCTGCACGATTATACTGTTGTTTTGTACCGCTGGGCCGAGTGGGTAACGAGTGCACCGACCGGCCCGAAGGAATATTCTCCGGCGGTTACGCTGCGCACTGGAACGCGAGGCACGCTTACGATCTATCTCGCGGCTCTCCCCGGTTCAGTCGCGGGCGGCATGTTCGATGGAGCGCGCCGGCCGAACGCGATTGATGCGATTCCCACGCCCGATCTTTGCGTCACCCATCACGGTCATAACCAACAATCTTTCCCCATCGTCGGGGGGGCTGGCATTTACGCAGTCGGCGCGGGCACATTCATCGGCCCGATCGGAATGGCCGAGGCCAAATGGTCCGGCGTGCCGCAAGTCATGACAACGCAGAATCCGTGGCGAGACGACGGCGGCTATGCGAAGGTTTTTGAGGCAATAAAGAGGGCAGGTCAGGCCCAACCGGAAATCAGCCTTGTCGACACCTATTCCCAATTCGTTGCGGCCGGAAAACCGGCCACACTCTATCGCGACAATATTCACCCAAGTGATACCGAAGGAAACAGCGCGGGAGCTCAACTTATTACTGATGCGCTCATCGCATCCTTTAAAGCTGCCAAGAAGTCGGCCTTTACAACACCACCATGGCCGCTCGCATCTGCTCCGAACCTAATCGACAACGGCAATTTTTCTGCGTGGCCCGGTGCAGTTCCGACAGGCTGGACGTTGGCCGGCTCTGGCACCACCGTGACAAAGGATGCGGTCAACACCTATGGAGGAGCAGCCTACTCCGCGGCCATCGCGCCGGGTACCGGTGCGACAGGCCAAGGCATGTATCTGCAAAAGTACTTGTCGGCCACTGAAATGCAGAGGATCGCGGGCAAGACCGTCACGCTGGCCGCGTTGGTTCTCGGCAGGTCAACGCAACCGAGACCGATGGTAACTCTCAGCATCAAAGACACGGCCGGGACAATTCGCGATTATGCGCTTGGAGATGTTATCAACTGCCGGGGTGGCTGGATGTGGCTTGTAGCCGCTGGCATTCCTATAACGCCGGACGGCTCGGATGCATGGCGATATCTCCGCCTGTTCCCCGCCTTCGGTGTTCCGAACCCCGGCAATACCGATCCATTGAATGTCCAGCGGGTGCTGATCACCGACGGATTGCCGCCGAAAGGCTTGATCGCCTGACGGCCGAGTGAACACCATCCGGTCATGACCGGGTGGCTTGGGTGATTCTACGCACCCAAGCGACGGGCCTAAGTTTGGCGACCAGACCCGTCCGACAGCGACACACGATAACCGTCGCACCCGTACCCTGCAGGGCGGGTTCCTTGTGACCGAGTCGTGGGTTTTTTGATATGCAAAACATTCGTTGTGGCACCTGTTCAGCCCTATTGTTTCGGGCTGGGCAGGGAGCCATATCCAATGACATCGAAATCAAGTGCCGCCGTTGCGGCACCATAAATCACTTGAGGCCAACAGAGCCCTTAACCGACCGCCAGGAGCGGCAACCAAGGATGAACTCGTGTGGCTCTACATACCTCCAGAAATGACCTCTGCGGCGTCTCGCTTTGCGCCGGCGTCGGCGGCCTCGAACTCGGCCTCCACATCGCAGAACCAGACTATCGAACTGTTTGTTACGTCGAGCGGGAAGCCTTCCCTGCGGCCACTCTCGTGGCAAGGATGGAAGACAAGGCCCTGGATCAGGCTCCTGTCTGGGATGACGTTACCACCTTCGACGGCACGCCTTGGCGTGGAAAGGTTCATATCCTCACTGCCGGATATCCCTGCCAGCCCTTCAGCTTCTCCGGCCGGCGCAAGGGCGAAGAAGATCCCCGCCACCTCTGGCCTCACGTCCGGAGAATCGTCACTGACCTTGATCCCGAGTGGTGCTTCTTCGAAAACGTCGAAGGGCATATGTCCCTGGGAGCCGACACGGTTTTCGGGGACCTTCGATCGCTGGGCTTTACAGTCAAAGCGGGCTTGTTCAGCGCGGCAGAAATCGGCGCGTCCCACCAGCGTCGGCGGCTCTTCATTGTGGCCCACGCCAACAAAATCGATCTACTGCACGAAGATCGAGATGGAACTGGTCAACAATTGCTTCAGGATGAGGGACGATGCGGCCGCGGCGGGATCACAATTCGGGATCGGGAAAGCGGCGCGGCTCTGGACGCAAATATGGCTATTGATGAAAGCCTGCGGAGCGACACCGACGCGAGCGTTCAGCTTCCCATCTTCCCGCCCGCTCCATCTGAGTTTGAACGCTGGTCACCGATCCTCGACCGGCGACCTGACCTTCAACCCGAACTTTTCGGACTGGATCATGGGATGGCCGATCGGATGGACCGATCCGACGCGGCCGGTAACGGCGTGGTCAGCCTGGCTGCAGCGTATGCGTGGCGAACTCTCAAAAATGCCCATTTAAGTGGTCATTAAGAGGCCCTCAAAACATCCTCAACGCGGCCTCAAAAACGCGTTGAGCCTCAAAGGAGAGACCAATGGACCCCGCAGCGGACGACGACATCGAGAAGGCTATCGCGGTTGCTCTGGCGGTCGTGCCAAGAACGTTCCGAAACGGGTTTGGCGGAAAGGGTGTTCGACGCCGGCGAGAGCCGACTGCCACGAAGGAAGTCGCGGTCGTTGTCACTCGCTATCTTGGTCACACCTACACCTTCTTTGAGGATGACAGGAAGGTCGAGAAAAGCGACGTGGAAAGCTTCTTGGCGGCTGAGTTGACGGCTGTGCCTGACGATCTCGCGAAGACCTATGCGGACAAGCTCACGCTCTATTCGGAACCCGCCCGCAATGAGATCGCGGCGCGGTTGGCAATGGCCATATCTGATAAATGGCGGTGGACTTACAAGCCGAGTGACGCGATCTACCTCAAGCCCATGTTCGGGGAGTGATGGGTCGCCACCCCTAGCCTAGCGGTTTCAATGCGACCGCTGTGCCGGTAGCTGCGACAAACAGTATCCCTCCAGGACCGCTGGTGTTGAGTTGATTGTAGGTAAAATCGACAGCGATCACGGCATCCGCCCCAACCTTCGCCGCTTCTTTTTTCAGCCCTTCGATGCAGGCTTCCCGCGTCTCTCTAAGAGAGTTTTGGGATGTTTCCGATCTCCCGCCAACGAAATCTCGCCAGTTGTTGGCAATGTCTTTGAACACATTCATACCGATCGCCGTTTCCGATGCGACGATTGAGATTACGTTCTCGATTGCGCGATTTGGTACATCAATGGACGTTGTAAGGATCATTCTGTCCGTTAAGACTTGAAGCTGTTTTGACTTCTCCTGAGCCTCGCAGTCGACACAAAACTGCGTGCCGCTGATCCAATATTCCGTCCCACAACTCTTACACTTCGGCATGAAACACCCCCTAGCCATTGCCTTGGACCGGACCATACCGACGACAGTGCTGGTGGGTAAAGAGGATGGTTAGAGAAATCCCTTTTCTGGCTTTGACACGCCAATATGGAATTTTCAGAAATTCCGATTTCTCGTGTCAAAATTCCGAAAACGCGCTACAGGGTACAACCAAAATACCTGCAACAGGAAATCCGACGAAAAAGCGATCTAACCGTATGCTAAGTCGCTGATGTATGGAGGAAATTTTTGGTAGCGGGAGAGGGACTTGAACCCCCGACACGCGGATTATGATTCCGCTGCTCTAACCACCTGAGCTACCCCGCCACAGGGGAAACGTGACAGTCTTGTGACCGGCACGCTCCATCAGGATGAGCGGCTTATAAGGTGCCGCTCCCCAAAGTGTCAAGCGCAAGATGCGCAAAAAATTCGCTTTCCGCATCGCTGCAAAAAGCGAATGGTTTCAGGCGGCAACCGGCTTTTCCAGAAGCGCCTTCAGCGACGCCTCGGCCTCCGCCGAGCGTTCCGAACGGTCGATGAAGCCACCGCCGTAAACGCGGGCATCCGCACCCGGTGCGGAATAAAGCACGCAGGCCTGCCCCGGCGCGACACCCGCTTCTCCCGTCATCAGATCCACATAGATACCGTTTTCGTCGGCATGCAGCATCGCTTCCGTCGGCGGGCGGGTGGAGCGCACCTTGGCGAAACAGGCAAATCCCTGCCCGGCATCGCTTGCCAACGCGCCGTCGCCCAGCCAGTTCATGTCGCGCAGATAGACCCGGCGGGTTTCCAGCGCTTCGCGCGGGCCAACGATGACCCGGCGGCCGCGTGCATCGAGATGCACGACATAAAGCGGCTCCCCGGTCGCGACACCAATGCCGCGGCGCTGGCCGATCGTATAATGCACGATGCCATCGTGGCGGCCGAGCACGCGTCCGTCGAGATGGACGATATCGCCCGCCAATGCCGCATTCGGCTTCAGCTTGTTGATGATATCGGTATATTTGCCCTGCGGCACGAAACAGATGTCCTGACTGTCGGCCTTCTTGGCGACGACAAGCCCCATGTCCTCCGCCAGCGCCCGCGTTTCGGCCTTGGAGAGACCGCCAAGCGGAAAACGCAGATAATCGATCTGTTCCTGCGTCGTGGCGAACAGGAACCAGCTCTGGTCACGGTCGCTGTCGATCGGCCGATAGAGCGCGCGCCGCCCCGGCTGGCCGGAAACGGGATTGGGACGCGAGCGGATGTAATGGCCGGTCGCCAGCGCATCGGCGCCGAGTTCCTGCGCCGTGGCGAGCAGATCGGCGAATTTTACCGTCTGGTTGCAGGCGACACAGGGGATCGGCGTTTCGCCCATCGCATAGGCTTCGGCAAAGGGGTTGATGACGGTTTCGCGGAACCGCGCTTCGTAATCCAGCACATAGTGAGGAATGCCGAGCGTTTCGCAGACCCGGCGCGCATCGTCTATATCCTGCCCCGCGCAACAGGAGCCCGCGCGGTGCACGGCCGCACCGTGGTCGTAAAGCTGCAGCGTAATGCCGAGGACATCATAGCCCTCGCGCTTGAGGATACCGGCCACCACCGAAGAATCGACGCCACCGGACATGGCGACAACGATCCGGGTATCTTCCGGCCTCTTGTCAAAATCGAGCGTATTCACGTTTTTTCCCATCGTCAGTCAT
>QFOL01000065.1:15564-15973 GCA_003241215.1 Agrobacterium fabrum | reverse complement strand
CACGCTGCTTGCGGGCGACTGGGACGCCTTTTACGACGCCATCGCCCATATGGTGCAGCCCGTCTGCATTCTCGCCTATTTCAGCATGGCCTATATCACCCGCATGACGCGCGCCTTCATGATCGATGCGTTGAAGGGCGAATATGTCATCACCGCCCGCGCCAAGGGGCTTTCTGCCATGACCGTGATCTGGGGACACGCCTTCCCGACGGTCGCCGTGCAGCTCGTCACGGTTCTCGCGCTCACCTATGCCGGCCTTCTCGAAGGCGCCGTGGTGACGGAAACCGTCTTCAGCTGGCCGGGCCTTGGTCAATATCTCACCGTCTCGCTCATGAACGCGGACATGAACCCCGTCGTCGGAGCAACCCTGTTGATCGGCTTCATCTATGTCGCCCTCAACCTGCTCGCA
>QFOL01000065.1:0-15556 GCA_003241215.1 Agrobacterium fabrum | reverse complement strand
AATTTCAGAAACTGGGCGCTGGATGAGACGCCGCATTCGCGAACACAGGCTGCCTGGGGCAACCGGTATCGCATCTGGCTCAACCTCAAGTCCAACCCGCTGGCGGTGATCGGGCTTACGATCATCGTTCTCTTCATCGCGCTGTCGCTGCTGGCGCCGCTGCTTGCCCCTTACGATCCGGCGACGCAGAACCTCGGCAATCGCCTGGCGTTTCCGAGCGCCGAACACTGGTTCGGAACGGATGAGCTGGGTCGCGACATTCTCTCGCGCATTCTCTATGGCGGCCGTGTCACGCTCGGCATGGTCATCGCCGTCGTCGTGCTCGTCGCGCCCATCGGGCTCGCCATCGGCTGTATCGCCGGTTATTTCGGCGGCATTGTCGATACGGTGCTGATGCGGGTGACGGATGTGTTCCTGGCCTTCCCGCGCCTCATCCTCGCGCTCGCCTTCGTCGCGGCGCTGAAGCCCGGCGTCGAAAGCGCCATTCTCGCCATCGCACTCACCGCATGGCCGCCCTATGCGCGTTTGGCGCGCGCCGAAACCATGACGGTGCGCGGCAGCGACTTCGTTGCGGCTTATAGGCTGACCGGCGCTTCCGCCTGGCGCATCATTGCCCGGCATATCGCGCCGCTCTGCGTACCGAGCCTCATCGTCCGCATCACGCTCGACATGAGCTCGATCATCATCACCGCCGCCAGCCTCGGCTTCCTCGGCATGGGCGCGCAGCCGCCGTCGCCGGAATGGGGCGCGATGATTGCGACGGCCAAGCGCTTCATCTTCGAACAATGGTGGGTCGCCACCATTCCCGGCATCGCCATCTTCCTCGTTTCGCTCGCCTTCAACTTCCTTGGCGATGGCCTGCGCGACGTTCTCGACCCGAAGGGACATTGAGCCATGCTGGTCGAAATCGAAAATCTGAAGATCGCATTCCAGACCCGCACCAGCCGTTTCGAGGCGGTGCGTGGTGTTTCCATGAAACTCGGCACCGAAAAGCTCGGTATTGTCGGCGAATCCGGTTCCGGCAAGAGTCTCACGGCGCGCGCGCTGATGAAGCTTCTGCCCTCCAATGCCGATATCCGCGCCGACAAGCTTGCCTTCGACGGTATCGATGTGCTGTCTGCCAGCGAAAGGCAGATGCGCCAGATCCGCGGAAAGCGGGCGGGCTTCATCCTGCAGGACCCGAAATATTCGCTGAACCCGGTGAAGACCATGGGTGCGCAGATCGCGGAAGCCTGGCGGGCCCATAAGGGCGGCAGCAAGCGTGCCGCCATGGAAGCGGCCATCGGTCTGCTTGATCAGGTGAAGATCCGCAATCCGCGTCAGGTCGCCTCGTCCTATGCGCATGAGGTTTCCGGCGGCATGGGCCAGCGTGTTATGATCGCCATGATGCTGGCGCCCGATCCGGAATTGCTGATCGCCGACGAGCCGACCAGCGCGCTTGATGCGACGGTGCAGGCGGAAATCCTGCGGCTGATCGAGGAACTGGTGTCGGAACGCGGCATGGGCCTTATCCTCATCAGCCACGACCTGCCGCTGGTTTCGCATTTCTGCGACCGCGTCGCCGTCATGTATTCCGGCCGGGTGATGGAAGAGCTGAAGGCGTCCGAACTCCTGAAAGCCGAACATCCCTATACAAAGGGACTTCTGAACTGCATTCCCTCGCTGACGCATCCGCGCGAGCGTCTTCCCGTCCTTAACCGTGATGCAGCGTGGTCCAGCCAATGATCGATGTCGATAATCTCCGTATCAAGTTCGGCGACCGTGAAGTGGTGAAGGGCGTGTCCTTTTCGGTGGAAAAGGGCGGCAGCTTCGGCATCGTCGGCGAAAGCGGCTCGGGTAAGTCCACCATCCTGCGGGCCATGGCCGGCCTCAACGAAAGCTGGGAAGGCCGCATTGCCTTTGCCGGCAAGGACGCACCGTTGAAGCGCACGCCGGAATTCTTCCGGCAGGTGCAGATGGTGTTTCAGGATCCCTATGGCTCGCTGCATCCGCGCCAGACCATCGACCGTATTCTCAGCGAATTGCCGCTGGTGCACGGCATGGACAATATCGAAAAGCGCATCCAGCAAGCGCTCTCGGATGTGGCGCTGCCGCAGGCCGTGCGCTTCCGTTTTCCGCACCAGCTTTCCGGCGGCCAGCGCCAGCGCGTGGCGATTGCCCGTGCGCTGATCGCGGACCCGCAGGTGCTGCTGCTCGATGAACCGACTTCGGCGCTCGATGTGTCGGTGCAGGCGGAAATCCTGAACCTGTTGCAGGACCTGCGTGCGGCACGCAACCTCACCTATATTCTCGTCAGCCACAATCTCGCGGTCATTGCGCATCTGTGCCCGCAGGTTGGCGTGATGCTGAACGGGGAAATGGTGGAGCAGCTGAGTGCCGGCGATCTCCGTGAGGGCCGCACGAAACATCCGCACACGGAAGAGCTGCGCAGCCTCAGCATCCGGCTGGAAGAGCCGGCCTAAGTTTGTTTGGGATGATGGAGAGACGGCACAAGCTTTCCTCCGTCATCCTCGCCCCTGAGGCGAGGATCCATGCAGCCGGGAGAGGTGGATCCTCGGGTCAAGCCCGAGGATGACGTCGAATATATACCGTGTCGCTTCCTGCGTCCGCCCGGCTTTTAATGAAGACACAAGAGACCGAACCATGCCACAGCAATTCGACTGGAACGCCGCTTCAACCCTTTCAGAGAACTTCGTTTCGCAATGGGCGGGCAATGAGCCGGGCGGGGCGGTCATCGGTTTCGATCTCGGCGGCGTTCGCTTCGCCCATGCGGGCGGTGTCGAGAGCCTTTCGACATTCGCACCCTTCACCCCGCAGAGCGTGGTGCGTTATGCCTCCGTTACCAAACATGCCTTCTGCGCCATGGTGCTTGCCCATTCCGATCTTATCGGGCTTGACGACCCACTCGGCAAACATCTGCCGGAGCTGCAATCGCCGCTCCGCGAGGTGACGGTGGGGCAGGCGCTGGATATGAGTGGCGGGCTGCCGGATACGCGCGAATGCCTCTCACTGCTCGGTCTTTCCGTCTACACCGAGACGAAGGCCGGCCCGCTTCTCGAATACCTGTCACGGCTGACGCGGCTGAATTTCGCTGCCGGCAGCGAGGTGTCCTATTCCAATACCGGTTACCGTCTGGTGGAAGCGGCGCTGGAGCGCCGGGGTTTCCGTTTCGACGATTTCGTGCAGACGCAGATTGCCGGGCCGTTCGGCGTGTTTCTCAAGGCGCCGGATGTCTGGAACGATCCTGTCGATGGGCTGGTGCCGGGTTACTGGAAGGCTGAAGACAACTGGCAGCTTTCGGCCGCCGGTCTGCATATTTCCGCGTCGGGCAGTCTTGCCGGCAGTGCCGAAGCGCTGACCCGCTGGCTGCAGGGGTTGATGCGGGGCGAGGGCAATTTTGCGGGTGTTCTTGACAGACTTTCCGCCGAGCGGCAGCTTGCCGACGGGCGGATGAGCGAATATGGCCTGGGTCTGCGCTGGTCGCATCTGGGCGACCGCCGGTTTGTCGGTCATGGCGGTTCGCATCCCGGCTACAAGACTTACTTCCTGCTCGACCCTGAAAACGGCACGGGCTTTGTCGTGGTGTCCAACCGCGAGGATACCAACGGTTTCAAGATCGCGCTGGAAAGCATGGCGGCTTTGACCGGCCTGCCTTTGCCCAAGCCCGCCACCAACCTTCCTGATGGTCTTTACGTGACCGAAAGCGGACCGTGGTGGCTGGAGATCAAGGGCAGCACATCCACTTTCATCGATGGCGACGATACGTTTTATGAAGATGCCGATGGCTGGGTTTCTTCCCGCTCCGCATCTTCTCCGATGCGCCTCAGGTTAGACGGTGATGCCATTGTCGGTGAGGCCGGTCACGCCGCCCGCCGTTTCCTGCCGGTCGGCGATCATGCCGTGCCGGATGATCTTTCGGGAACGTGGCGCTCCGATGAGGGCGCCGAATTTTCGATCAGCGGCTCGTCATTGACGATGGGCATCGGCCCGACGCGTCGCAGCATGCCTCTGAAGGCGCTCGGCAATGGCCGTTTCCTCTTCACGCTGATTGATGGGCCGTGGACGAAGCGCGTCTGCCTCAACCGGCTGGGTGACGACCGGATCGAGCTGGTTTCCAGCCGGGCGCGGATGATCGAATATTCCAGAAGCCGCTAACGGTCTGAACCGATCCCGTTGCGCCCCACAAACTCGACGTCATCCTCGGGCGCGACCCGAGGATCCATTGTCGCGCGTGGTTGTGGATCCTCGGGTCAAGCTCGAGGGTGACGCAAGCGGCCCCTCGTTAGTTTCCTAAACGGCCCGAAGCTTTCTAAAGGGTTTCAATCAGCCCTTATTGCTCCTAATAAAGACCCCATGTTCCGGTTGAAGGCCGGGACAGTATCTTTGTGGGAGAACAGGCCCTTGGAAGTCAAATGGCTCGAGGATTTCCTGGCGCTGGCCGGAACGCTCAATTTCTCGAAGGCGGCGGATGAGCGGCATGTGACGCAATCCGCTTTCAGCCGGCGTATCAAGCAGCTGGAGGCCTGGGTGGGTGCTACGCTGGTTGACCGCGCCTCCTATCCGTCGCGGCTGACCGAGGCGGGGGTGAAGTTCGTGCCGGTGGCGCAGGAGACGCTGAAGCAGCTTTACCATGCGCGGCGCACCCTGCTGCAGGAAGAAGGGGCCGATGCGAAGACGGTCCGGCTGACAGCGCTGCATACATTGTCTTTCACCTTCTTTCCCGACTGGCTGAAACGGGTGAACGAGACGGCCGGGCCGCTATTCTCGGTTCTGCGGCCCGATTCCGGCAGCATGGAGGAAAACCTCAATTCGCTGGTGGACGGGCAGAGCGATTTCCTTCTGACCTATGCCCATCCCGAAGTGCCGATGCTGCTCGATGCGCAGACCTTCGAGTTCCGCGTGCTGGGCGCCGAAAACATCATTCCCGTTTCCGCACCGGCGAAAAATGGCTCACCGCTGCATGCGCTCACGGAAAATGCGCGAAAACCCTTCGCCTATCTGGATTACGAAAAGGCTTCGTTCTTCGGGCCGTTGCTGCGCGATCTGCTGAGCGCGCGCCTGCCGCAATTCGAACGGGTGCATGAGGGCAGTATGTCGGTGGGGCTGAAAGCGATGGCGATGGCCGGCTGGGGTGTCGCCTGGGTGCCGGAAAGCCTGATGCGGCAGGAGCTGGACAGCGGCGCGCTGGTGCGCGCCGCCGATGACAGTTTCGATATTGCCGTCGATATCCGGCTTTATCGTTCCAGGGAGAACCGCCGGCCAGTTGTCGAGCGTATATGGGCGGTTCTCGAAGGCTAGAGCATTTCCAGGAAAAGTGGCCCCGGTTTTCCGTCCGGAAATGCGACAAACAAAAAGCTTTCGATCATATCGCGGTGCGGCGGGCGTTTTCCAGATAGAGCGCGCGCAGGCGGCTGACGAGCGGGCCGGGCTTGCCGTTACCCACCGGCTTGCCGTCGATCTTCGTGACCGAAACCACGAAGTTGGAGGCGCTGGTCAGGCAGGCCTCATCGGCATTCAGCGCCTCTTCCAGCGTGAAGGGCCGCTCTTCCAGCGTGAAGCCGGCTTCCCTGGCCAGTTGCAGGGCGGCGAGGCGGGTGCAGCCGGGCAGGGTCTTGTTGCTGTTGCCGCGGGTGATGATCTTCTTGTCGCCGGTAATGATATAGGCGGTTGAGGAAGCGCCTTCGGTGACGAAACCATCCTCGATCATCCAGGCCTCGTCGCAGCCTTCGGCCTTGGCGATGCGCTTTGCCATGACCTGTGGCAGCAGGCAGACGGTCTTGATGTCGCGGCGTTCCCAGCGCTGGTCGGGAACCGATTTGACGGCGATGCCGGCTTCCTCGACGGGAGTGCCGATCAGCTTCTTGGCCTGGGTGAACATGACCAGCGTTGGCTTCAGATCGGCGGAGAAGAGGAAGTTGCGGTCTTCGGCACCACGCGTCAGCTGCAGGTATATCATGCCTTCGACGAGGTTGTTGTCTGCGATCAGGCGGCGCTCTGCCTCGACGATCTCTTTCGTGGTGACCGGCAGCGGCACGTCGATTTCGCGGGCGCTGCGTTCCAGCCTAGCCATATGCAGGTCGCTGTCGATCAGCTTGCCTTCCAGAACGGAGGTGACTTCATAAATGCCGTCGCCGAACAGGAAACCGCGGTCGAAGATGGAAAGGCGGGCGTCCGCTTCGGGCAGGAATTCGCCGTTGACGTAAACGATGCGACCGGATGGGCTAGTCATGAAAACTCCGTCTGGAAAAGTCAGGCTGAAAGAAGGGTTTTAAGGGCGTCGATGGAAATAGCCTCGACCGTGGAGGCCTTGCCGGTGCCGGCATTAAAGCCGGTTGTCGTGGTTGCGGCGCAGAGCGAGTTGAGGATCGCCTCCTCCGTCGCCTCTATCGCGGCTTCGAAGAGCGGCGAAATCGCATCGTTGGAAAGTTCTGGATAGTCTGCGACGGCCTTGCGGCGCGCAGGCGTGCGACGCAGCCGCTCATCGGTGGAGAATGCCAGTGCGTAGTCGCCGGAACCATTGCTGAGTGCGGCGCCCGTGCGGGCCAGCCCGCCGAAGCTTCTGGCGGCCAGACGCTTCAGATTGCGGGACGACAGCGGCGCGTCGGTCGCGACCACGATGACGATGGAGCCGTCCTTGTCCTTATGCTCCGGGCTGACATAGGGCTTGCCGCAGATCAGCAGATGGCCGCCATAGTTGGACTGTACGAGAACGCCGAGCGTATAGGTCGCCCCGGCGATGGTGACGATGCGGGATGCGGTGCCGATGCCGCCCTTCATGCCAAAGGCCACCGTGCCGGTTCCGGCACCCACGCCGCCCTCGGCCACCGGGCCTGTGGCCGCGTTTTTGAGCGCGGTTGAGATTTCCTCGACGGTCGGGCGGCCGGCGCGGATGTCGTTCAGGCGGGAATCGTTGGTTTCGCCGACGACGGCATTGATTGACACCACCTTCTCATTACCCGGCTGCGACAGCATATGGCGATTGATCGCCTCGATGGCCCGGCCGGTCGCCAGCGTATTGGTGAGAATGATTGGTGTTTCGAGTTCGCCCAGTTCCTCGATCTGGGTCGAGCCGGCAAACTTGCCGAAGCCGTTATAGACGGCGAAGGCGGCGGGCACCTTGTCCTGAAACAGATTGCCGCCATGCGGAAGGATCGCGGTTGCGCCGGTGCGGATCGTGTCGCCTTCGATGACGGTCGAATGGCCGATGGTCACGCCTTCGACATCGGTGATGGCGTTGAGCGGGCCGGTCTCGAAATGGCCGGGCCGGAAACCGATATCGCGAAGTCTCGGGCGGGTCGTCTGATGCATCGGGCGATCACTTTTGCGGAATGCAGGCTGAAATTGGAGCGGGCGCGGCTTGCGAAAAGCTTTGCCTGTCCGAACGTTAGCCTAGTTCTCCGCGAAACGGCATCGCAAAAATGGAATAGTTTTATGCGGGCAATGGATGCGCTCAGGAGGCGCGCAGCGTGGGTTCGCCTTCACGCTTCAGCCATTGCCGCATGGCTTCCTCGGTCTCTTCGCGCGTGGGTGCGCCGATGCGGCCGCCAAAGATCGTGCATTTCAGCGCGGCGGCGACGGAGGAGAGCCGGATGGCCGCACGGCTGTCCATATCCTCAGCCATCGCCAGCGCAAAGGTGCCGTGGAAGATATCGCCCGCCGCCAGCGTATCCACTGCCTTAACCTGCATCGTCGTCTGGAAATGCACGGTCGGATCGCCGGCCTCTGTCCACCAGCAGCCCGCCGGTCCGGCGGTAACGGCGATGAAGGTTTGCGGATAGCGGGCGTGTAGCACCGGTAGCATGTCTTTTACAGTTTCGATGCCCGTCAGCCGGGCGGCGGCGGGTTCGGAAAAGACGATATGGGTTGCGGCGGGGGCCAGCTTCTCAAGGGTTTCGACGGGTGCAACGTCGCCATCCAGAATGGCTGGTTTGCCCAGAGTGCGTGCCACAGTCAGCACATCGAGCGCCAGTTCCGGCCAGCGAACATCAACCAGAACGGCATCAAAGGGGGCAATATCTTCCGGCGTACAGGAGCGTTTTTTCTCATGCAGGCGATGATCGTAAAAAGGCACGATCAGCCGCTCGCCGCGGTCATCGATGATGATCGTCGAGAGTGCGGAGCGCGCACCGGCGGCGATGGTCATGCCGGCAACATCGATGCCGCTTTCGGCGAGATCGCGCAGGATGCGGGTACCGGTCTCGTCATCGCCCACCGCACCCCACAGGCTGGCGCGGCCGCCCATGCGATGCACGGCATAGGCGGCGCTCGATGCCATGCCTTCGGCGATCTGCAGCATCTCATAGGGCAGGACCTTGCCCTCACCCTTCGGCATGTCATGCACACGAAACAGGGTATCAAGCACGGCGGCTCCGACGCACAGCACATGCTTGCCGCCCTGTTTGTCTGCCATGCTGTTCACTCCCGTCACCTGTCAGATACGCTTGCCGCTGTTCTTGTCGAACAGATGCACGGTTGCAGGATCGATGGCAATGTGGATCGTATCGCCGAAGCGGACATTGAGGCGCTCGCGGAACAGGCAGGCGATCTCGTCGCCCTTGCAATTGAGCTTGGCGTAGATTTCCGAGCCGGTTCCTTCGACCAGTTCGACCCGGCCTTCGATACCGGTCTCGGCGGCGCGGATATGTTCCGGCCGCACGCCGTAGACGAGATCGCGGCCGCCGAGCTTGCCGATATCGGCATTGGCGGGCAGCGGCAGGCTGAGGCCTTTCGCCGTGCGGAACACACCTTCTTCCACCCGGCCGCGAATGAAATTCATGGCGGGCGAGCCGATGAAACCGGCGACGAAAAGGTTGGCGGGATTGTCGTAAAGCTCGAGCGGCGCGCCGATCTGCTCGATGACGCCATCATGCAGCACCACGATCTTGTCGGCCATGGTCATGGCTTCCACCTGATCGTGGGTGACGTAAATGGTGGTGGTGCCGATGCGCTGGTGCATGGCCTTGATCTCGCCGCGCATCTGCACGCGCAGCTTGGCATCGAGGTTGGAAAGCGGCTCGTCGAACAGGAAAACCTGCGGATCGCGCACCAGCGCGCGGCCCATGGCGACACGCTGGCGCTGGCCGCCGGAAAGCTGGCGCGGATAACGGTCCAGCAGCTTTTCCAGTCCCAGAATGGCGGCGGCCCTGTCGACCTTCGCCCTGGTTTCCTCGGCGCTCACCTTCTTCAGTTTCAGCGCGAAGCCCATATTGTCTTTCACCGTCATGTGCGGATAAAGCGCGTAGTTCTGGAAGACCATGGCGATATCGCGGTCGCGGGCGGGCAGGTGGCTGACCTCGCGCGCGCCGATGTGGATTTCGCCGTCGCTCAACTCTTCCAGCCCGGCGATCATGCGCAGCAGGGTGGATTTGCCGCAGCCGGAAGGGCCGACGAGCACGACGAATTCGCCATCCTTGATGTCGATATCGATGCCGTGGATGATGTTGACCGCGCCGAAGCGCTTCTGGACGTTTAGAATATTGACCGGTGCCATTTTTTTGGTTCCCGTTACGAGCAATTCCAGCAAAAGTGCGTCGCGGTTTTGCGCCCGGAACTGCGTTAAAAGAGTAAGGGCATGGAATGCCCTTCGTTAGGTTCAGCCGCCTTTGACGGCGCCGGCGGTCAGGCCCGCCACGATCTGTTTCTGTGCGAACATGGTGAGCAGCAGCACCGGCAGCGTGACGATGAGCGCGGCTGCGGCCAGCGGACCCCAGCTGACCTGTTCGAAGGAGAGCATGTTGTAGACCGCGACCGGCAGGGTGCGCGTTTCACGGCTGGCCAAGACGATGCCGAAGACGAAGTTGTTCCACGAGAAGATGACTGCGAGGATGAAGGAGACGACGATGCCGGGCTTGGCAATCGGCAGCGCCACCAGCCGGAACACCTGCCAGGAGGATGCGCCGTCGATGCTCGCCGCCTCTTCCAGTTCCTTCGGCGTGGTCTCGAAATAACCGATCATGATCCAGACGACGATCGGCACCGTCACGACAAGATGAATAATGATCTGCGGCCAGAGCGTGCCCAAGAGGTTCAGCCATTGGAACAGCAGGAACAGCGGAATGAGGAAGGAGAGGCCGGGCGTCATGCGGGCGATCATGATGACGACGGCGGATTTTTCCGCCTTCAGCCTTGCGATGCCGTAGCCGGCGGGCACGCCGATGACGAGCGCCAGAATGGTGGCCGCACCGGTAACGAGGACCGAATTCCAGAAATAGAGGAAGAAATTATTCTCCTCGAACACCTTCACATAGTTCGACCAGGCGAAACGTTCGGGAATGAGGATAGGCGGATAGGCGCCGTTGTCGATTTCATATTTCAGCGACAGCGAGATCATCCAGATGAAGAACAGGATGACCGGCGAGATCATCACCAGTGCCACGAAGAACAGGCCGATGCGATCGAGCGTCTTGCGTTTCAGAATCTGGCGGCTCATCAGCGATCCTCCATCTCGTTCCATTGCGAGCGCTGGCGCACCATCAAAAGCACGAAGGAAAGCGCCACGATGATGATGAAGAAGACGACGGCCATGGCCGAGCCGTAACCGATGTCGTAATAGGCGAATGCCGTGTTGTAGAGATAGATGTTGATGGTTTCCGACGCCGTTCCCGGCCCCCCTTGCGTCATCGCATAGATGATGTCGAAGCTTTTGACGGCGTCGATGGAGCGGATGATGACGGCGATCATCAGGAACGGTGCGATCATCGGCATGGTGAGATAACGAAACTTCTGCCAGGCATTGGCGCCGTCGATTTCGGCGCTCTCATAGGGCTCGCGCGGCACGGCAGCGAGACCACCGAGCACGATCAGCATGACCAGCGGCGTCCATTGCCAGGTCTCCACCAGCACCAGCGAAGGAATGACGGTGGACTGGTTGTAGATCCATTCCAGCGGGCCGATGCCGATGAAGGAGAGCAGATAGTTCAGGACTCCGAGCTGCGGGTGGAACATCATGGTCCAGACGAGCGCGATGGCGACCGGGGTCGCCATCATCGGCATCACGAAGACGCCGCGCAGGAAACCGCGCAGCGGAAACTGCGCATCGAAAACCAGCGCCGCCAATGTTCCGAGGATGAGCGGAGCGACGACCGACAGCACGGTATAGATGAGCGTGTGCCAGAGCGATTCCCAGAACCTGATATCGCTGGCGAGCCTTATATAATTCTCGAAACCGATAAAGCTCTGCTCCTGCCCGAGCGTCCAGCGGTGCGCGCTCATCCAGAGGGTGAACACCCACGGAAAAACGATGACAGCCGAAATGACGACAAGCGCCGGTATGACGAAGGGCCAGTAGTTGGGAGCAAGCCTTGCCGGCCTGCTCCCCTCGCTCCGGCTTGCGCCTGTCTTGGTATTTTCGATGCTCACGGAGGCCATTATCCCTCGCTACGCGCCAGAACCGGTGCGAACTGTTCCGTCGCCTTCTTGAGTTCGGCTGCCGGATCAGCCCCGCCGATCATGTTGGTGAGGCCGACGCCGTAGATGTCGCGGAATTCCGTCACCGGAATGATGACGGGAAGCGCAAGCTGCGAGACCTTGCCGGAACCGACGACGGCATCCAGCCAGGCAGCCGGCATCTTCACGCCTTCGCGCACCTTCTGGTCTTCGAGGATCGATTGGCGGAACGGAACGCCGGCGCCGGCCTGCAGCAGACGCGCGCCCATTTCATGCGAAATCGCCCATTGGCAGAAGAGGTAAGCGGCTTCCTTCTTCGTGCTGGCTTCGACAACGCCGAGACCATCGCCAAACGTGCCGGCGGCCTGGGTTGCCGGGCCCTTCGGCATGACGCCGTAACCGACCTTGCCGACGACGCGGGATTTTTCCGGGTTCTCAATTGGCGGTGCAAAGCCGACGCCATCGAACCACATGCCGATCTTGCCTTGCAGGAAGGCCGACTGCGCTTCCGCCCAGTTAAAGCCGGAGACGCCTGGAGGGGCGGCTTTGGTCATCAGGCGCTGGTAAAGCGCTGCCGCTTCCACCGCTTCCTTGGATTCGGTGTCGATTTTTCCGTCAGCACCGATCGGCTTTGCGCCGTAACCCAGCATCAGGGAGGTCCAGACGGGGGTATTGGCGTTCTTCAGGCCACGGGCGACGAAACCATAGGTGTTGGTGGAAGGATCGGTGATCTTTTCCGCCGCGGTCACCAGTTCCTCGAAGGTTTCAGGGTATTTCAGGCCCTTGGCGTCGAAGAGTTCCTTGTTCCAGTAGACGATCCAGTAGTCCACCGAGAAGGGCAGCGAGCGCAGCACGCCGTCGCTATCCTTGGCAAACAACATGCCGGCTTCGGCGAAGTCCTTCTCGACAAGCGACGGATCGGTCAGCGACGGGTCCTTCAGGAAGCCGCTAATATCGGCGAGCCATTTGCCCTTTTCGAACTGGCGCTTCTGGACGTGATAGCTCAGATGCACCACATCGAAGCTCGGCTTGCCGGAGGAAAGCTCAATAACCACCTTCTGGCGCTGCTGCTGTTCCGGCGTTGCTTCGGCATTGACCTTGATGCCGGTCAGCTCTTCGAATTCGCCGAGATATTTGATCAGCGTTTCGCTGCGCGGGCTTTTGACAAGGTTGACTTCGAGCGTCGTTCCCGCGTGTTTTTTCCAGTTCACCGCCGCCGATGCCGGGCGAATGCCGAGCACCGCGCTGCCGCCAAGCGCCGCCGTGCCTGCCAGAAAGGCGCGACGCGTGGGGTTGAGCAATGAATGCGTCATGTCAGTTCTCCTCCAGATTAGCCGGAAATTCTCCTCACCCCGGCTTGTTGCTTATTTCCTGCAAGTCCAGCGCAGACCCTCTTCAGTCCCTGCCGGCGTTGCCTTACACCGCCAGCGCCCTGTCCCTTGCGTTGCGGATATGGGCGGTCAACCGTTCCACGGCCTCTTCCACGGATCGCCTCTCGATGGCTTCGAGAATGGCGAGATGCTCCTTCATCACCGACTTCACATGGCCGGCAATACGAAAGCGCTCCTGATTGATGAGGCGCATCTTGATGGAATTGACCCGATAGGCGTTCGAGATGATCGAATTGCCAAGCGCGTCGATGAAGGCATCGTGCATGCCCCAGTCCACCTGCTGCGCGTGCTGGTCCAGTTCCGGCGATTCCTCGCCCTTTTCTGCCGCTTCGGCGATATCGCGATGCTGCTTTAAAAGCTTGGCGATGGTCTCGTCCGAAGCCGAACGGGTAAAGAGCGCCACGGCCTCCTTTTCGAGGAAGATACGGAACTGGAACGCCTCGCGGATGAGGTTGAGGTCGATATGGGCGACCTGCAACCCTCGCTGCGGCACGGTCTTGATCAGGCCCTCCGCCTCCAGCCGTGGAATGGCCTCCCGGATTGCCCCCAGCGGCAGACCCGTCAATTCCACGAGGCGGCGTTGCGAGATGAATTGCCCCGGACGAACGTCGCGCGAGAGAAGGTGATGCGTAAAGCTTTCATACGCCCGTTCCCGCAATGTCTGTTCGCCGGTATCGTCCATGCTCAGCCTTTCAAGGTTGGTTCAGGCGGCCTGCCTGCGAAACAGCGCGTCGAATGCGCCTTCGATCTGCCGCCGGTCCTCCGGTGAAACGGCGACGAGCGGGGCGCGCACGTCAGACCAGATGGTTTCCCCTGTTGTGTGTGATACCAGTACCTTGACGGCGGGTGTAACCGGGAATTTCAGAAGTTCCACAACAAGATCGACGACGCGCTCATCGTCCTTGCCGTCAACGGCCATGGCGCGCACTTCCTCAGTCAGGAAATTGGCGACGCCCGATATCGCGCCCTGACCGCCGAGGCGCACGCCTCTCGCCAGATCGCGCTCATCGCCGATCAGGATGGCGAGATCGCCGTGCTCCTTCAACAGGCGTTCGGTATGGCTCCAGTTGCCGGAGGAGTCCTTGACGCCAGTGACGATGCCGGGGAATGCCTTTTTCAGTCTTCCCACCAGCTCGACCGACAGTGTCACCATGGTCACGGAGGGGATGTTGTAGACGAGGATGTCACGCGCATCCTTGCCGATCTTTGCAAAAACCGACGAGAACCAGGCAAACAGGCCGTCGTCGCTGACATTCTTGAAATAGGAGGGCGGGGCGAGAAGAATATTGCGGGCGCCGGCTTTCAGGGCTTCCGCCGACTGGTCTGTCGCATCCTCGATGGAATCCACGAGAACGCCGGTGACAAGGCGGGACGGCGCAATACCGGCCCCGATGAAGCGGGAGAGGATGACCTGCCGTTCGCGGCTGCCGACGGAACATCCTTCGCCCGTTGTGCCGAAGAGCGTCACGCTGTCGCAGCCATTTTCAAGGCAGCGACGGGCATGGGTGATCATGGCATCGATATCGACCGCGCCGTCCTTTTTGAAGGGGGTGGTCAGGGCTGCCGAAAGGCCGAATTTCTGGGTCAATTAAGATGCTCCTCCAAGGTGACCGCGAATTGATAGCGCACTGACATGTTAGCTGTAAAGAGGTAATTGATGGGCGACTTGTTGGTAGGTCGGCGGCGGATGTTTACCTTGATGCTCAGCGGCAGGGCGGTTCTGCGGAGGTGGCATGGACTGGCCGCGCCGTATGAAGGCGGATACTGTTTTATCGTGGTGCCAAGGGCCTGTCCCGCTTTGCAGGGCGCGCGAATACATGCGAAAATAAAATTTGACTGTTGGAGTAAAGATTTTTATCAGGCACTCTGAATATAGGGATAAAGGGACCATCATCATGACCATTGCGGAACCGGCAGCGCCTGTAGCAGAGATCGAGCAAAGCCGCGTCAAGCGCCTGAAGGCTGCGACGCGGGGTGCGCATAGTGATCTCGATGCCTTCATCATGGCATCGAAGCCCTTCGAGAGCCGGGAGAATTTCGGCAAGTTCGTGGAAACGCAATATCTCTTCCATCGTGACCTCGATGCCTTTTTCTCCAATGCAACGCTTGACGGCCTGCTGCCAGACCTGAAGGGCCGCCGCCGCCTCTCCATGATCGAGCAGGATCTCGCCGATCTCGGTCTTGCCATTCCCGAAACGGTGGAGCCACGCTTCACCGGTAAAACCCCGTTCGATCTGCCCGAGGCCATGGGCTGGCTTTATGTGGTGGAAGGCTCCAATCTCGGTGCTGCTTTCCTGCTGAAGGATGCGGCCAAGCTTGGGCTGAACGAAGAATTCGGCGCGCGCCATCTGGCCGGTGCGCCGGAAGGACGCGGCCTGCACTGGCGCACCTTCACCGCCGCGCTCGATGAAATTTCGCTGACCGTCGAAGAGGAAGAGCGCGTCGTCGCCGGCGCCGAAGCGGCCTTCCGGGCGGTTCATGCCTATGCGCAGCAGCGGTTGGGTTGAATTTTTGGCATAGCTTAATGGCGGGAAACGCCCTTGCTCGGAACACGCCGTCGACGGCGCTCCGCACGCGACGTCATCCTCGGGCTTGACCCGAGGATCCATTGGTTACAGTGGGTTATGGATCCTCGGGCCAAGCCGGAGGATGACGAAGAGTGCGAAGCAGTCCTTGCCGCACTTTCAGGCCCATTTGCGACAGCCTCGTTCCTGCACCTCTCGCATTCCATTTGTGCCGAATAAACAGGCAAATATTTTTACCAAATGATAAAAATTTTA
>QFOL01000408.1 GCA_003241215.1 Agrobacterium fabrum | reverse complement strand
AGGACCGATCAAAAGTACTAGGGAGCATAAAATGGCTCAGGCATCCGGCCTCATGGCTGGCAAACGCGGCCTCATCATGGGTGTCGCCAATAATCGTTCAATCGCTTGGGGCATTGCAAAGGCCTGCGCGGACGCAGGTGCGGAACTCGCACTCACCTGGCAGGGCGATGCGCTGAAGAAGCGCGTCGAGCCCCTGGCGCAGGAACTCGGCGCCTTCATGGCCGGCCACTGTGACGTCACCGATCTCGAGACGATCGACGCCGTTTTTGCTGCGCTGGAAAAGCACTGGGGCAAGATCGACTTCGTCGTGCACGCCATCGCGTTTTCCGACAAGGACGAGCTGACGGGTCGTTACCTCGACACCAGCCGCGACAACTTCAACCGCACCATGGACATTTCCGTCTTCTCGCTGGCCGCTGTCGCCAAGCGGGCGGAGCCGGTCATGAATGACGGCGGCTCGATCATCACGCTCACCTATTACGGTGCCGAGAAGGTCATGCCGAACTACAACGTCATGGGCGTGGCCAAGGCCGCTCTCGAGGCAAGCGTGCGTTACCTCGCGGTCGACCTCGGCAATCGCGGCATCCGCGTCAACGCCGTTTCCGCCGGCCCGATCAAGACGCTTGCCGCTTCCGGCATCGGCGATTTCCGTTATATTCTGAAGTGGAACGAATATAACGCGCCGCTGAAGCGCACGGTTTCCATCGAGGAAGTCGGCAAGTCGGCGCTTTACCTGCTGTCCGATCTTTCGACCGCCGTGACCGGTGAAATCCACCATGTCGATTCCGGCTATCACACCATCGGCATGAAGGCCGTGGATGCGCCCGACATTTCGGTGGTGAAGGACTGACCGCCAGCGGAAATGCTTGAAACAGGGGTATCGCCTTGCTCGTCTATGTGATCCGGCACGGACAAACGGACTGGAATGCGATACGCCGGCTTCAGGGCCAGAAAGACATTCCGCTCAACGATTTCGGCCGCCAGCAGGCGGTCGGCAATGGCAGGCTGCTCGCCCATTTGCTCGGCGAGCAGGCCACGGATTTCGACTATGTGGCAAGCCCGCTCGGGCGCACGCGCGAAACCATGGAACTGATGCGCGGCGCGATGGGTCTCGACCCCCTTGCCTACCGCACCGACGACCGCCTGATCGAAGTTTCCTTCGGCGACTGGGAGGGGCAGACCCTGCCGGAGCTGAAAAAAGAGTTTCCCGACCGGGTGAAGGCGCGCAAGGCCAACAAGTGGGATTTCATTCCCCCCGGCCAGGATGCCGAAAGTTATGAGATCCTGTCCTGGCGCATCGGCGCATGGCTCTCTTCCGTCGAGGCGCCAACGGTCTGCGTCTGCCATGGCGGCGTCATCCGCTCGATCTTCCGGCTGGTATCGGGCATGGACAAGGACGAGGCGTCAAGAACGCAGATACCGCAGGACCGGATTTTGAAGGTCGAGATCGACAGGAACAGTGCGGAGTGGGTGTCGTGAGGGCTCAGGCAGCATAAGCCTCCGCACCGTCCTCTTTGATACGCTTTTATTTGGCTAAACGTCGCCACTCGTTTCTTCTCCCCGCCGGGGAGAAGGTGGCCCGAAGGGTCGGATGAGGGGGTAACGCCAGCGATAGACCGCACCCTTGCCCCCTCATCCCGCTGCCGCGGACTTCTCCCCGGCGGGGAGAAGAAACAAGCGGCATCCGCTCATCAGGCGTTTTAGCGTAATGGCAGAGGAAAGAATCGCCTCATCGGCAGGCAGAGCCGCAATCGCCGCTTATTCGACGACCTGAAGATCGTCGACCACGCGTTTCCCATCCACTTCCGTGTAGAAAACCACGACCTTGACGCCCGCCTTCAGGCCTTCGAAATTGAATTCCTCAGGCACGCGATAGGTCTTGCCGTCGTTGAGCGTAATGCTCAGCCCGTTCGCATCGATCTTGCTGATCGTGCCTTCCACGTCGACGCTCTGCGCGAAGCCGTTGATGGGCATCAGGAGGTTGGCGGTGGCCAGAAGGGCGGCAATCATCATACGCATCGATCTAGCTTTCGTGGATTTGCGTGAAAACCTTACATGCATGAAGAATNNATTTGCGTGAAAACCTTACATGCATGAAGAATTGCCTTTCGAATGTGGCGGAAATTGCCCGCAACCATGACATTTTCGGCCCAATTGATGAACGGATTTGGGATCGTGTTCAAGCCGTTAGTGATTTTTACACCGCATTTCCCGGCAATATTGGAAAACTCCGGGTTAGCGTGGAAAACGGCGGCGCTTTTACATTTTCGTCATCCTGAAAACCTTGCCGGCCGGTGCGAATCGCCGCCCCCAGCCTTATCCCCGTGCCTGCCGCAGGAATGAGGGCGGAGACCTGCCGTGGCGCGCACCGCACTTATCCGGCCACTGAGAAAGAAAGGCTTTTGCCTTGCCCGGATTTTCCACTAAGACAAATCCGCTTGTTTCAAACGGCGCTGTCCACAGGCGCCCTGTTTTCCGGTTTTGAGAGCTATGTCGCATAACAGTTTCGGTCATCTTTTCCGCGTTACCACCTGGGGAGAAAGCCACGGGCCGGCGCTCGGCTGCGTGGTGGATGGCTGCCCGCCCGGCATTCGTTTCACCCTTGCCGAGGTGCAGCACTGGATGGACAAGCGCAAACCCGGCCAGAGCCGTTTCGTGACCCAGCGCCGCGAGGATGACATCGTCAAGGTTCTCTCCGGCGTGATGCTGGATGAGGACGGCGAGACGATGACAACCACCGGCACGCCGATTTCCATGCTGATCGAAAATACCGACCAGCGCTCCAAGGATTACGGCGAAATCGCCAAACGTTTCCGCCCCGGCCATGCGGATTTCACCTATGACCTGAAATACGGCATTCGCGACTATCGCGGCGGCGGACGTTCTTCCGCGCGTGAGACGGCAGCGCGTGTCGCCGCCGGCGCAATCGCCCGCAAGGTGGTGCCGAGCCTCAATGTGCGCGGCGCGCTGGTGCAGATCGGCAAGCACAAAATCAACCGCGACAACTGGGACTGGGATCAGGTCGACCAGAACCCGTTCTTCTGCCCGGATGCCGCCATGGTGCCTGTGTGGGAAGAGTATCTCGACGGCATCCGCAAGGCCGGCTCCTCCATCGGCGCCGTCGTCGAAGTCGTGGCGGAAGGCGTTCCGGCCGGCATCGGCGCGCCGATCTATGCCAAGCTCGATCAGGATATCGCCTCCAGCCTGATGTCGATCAACGCCGTCAAGGGCGTGGAGATCGGCGAAGGTTTCGCCTCCGCCGAGCTTTCCGGCGAAGAAAATGCCGATGAGATGCGCATGGGCAATGACGGCAAGCCGATCTTCCTCTCCAACCATGCCGGCGGCATTCTGGGCGGCATCGCGACCGGTGAGCCTGTCATCGCCCGCTTCGCCATCAAGCCCACCTCCTCCATTCTGACGGAGCGTCTTTCCATCGATACCGACGGCAACAATGTGGATGTGCGCACCAAGGGCCGCCATGACCCCTGCGTCGGCATCCGCGCCGTGCCTATCGGCGAAGCGATGATCGCCTGCACCGTTGCCGACCATTATCTGAGGGATCGCGGCCAGACCGGCCGTTTGAAGTGAGGGGATATCGCCATGGCCTATGACCAGAAACGCGTCGTGGACGCCATCCGCGCTTTCGAAGCCGGTGAAATCGTTGTCGTGACCGACGATGACGACCGTGAGAACGAAGGCGATCTGATCATTTCGGCGGTGCACTGCACACCGGAGAAAATGGCGCTGATCGTGCGCCACACCTCCGGCATCGTCTGTGCGCCCATGCCGCGCGAGGAAGCCAAGCGGCTGAACCTCAACGCCATGGTGGCGGAAAATGACAGCGCACATACGACAGCCTTCACCGTCAGCGTCGATTTCAAGCACGGCACCACGACCGGCATCTCCGCCGATGACCGCACCCTGACGGTGCGCAACCTTGCCAATCCCAATGTCGGCGCTGCCGATTTCACCCGGCCGGGCCACATTTTCCCGCTGATTTCCCGCGAGGGCGGCGTGCTGATGCGCTCCGGCCATACCGAAGCGGCGGTCGATCTCTGCCGTCTCGCCGGCCTGCCGCCAATCGGCGTCATCAGCGAGCTGGTGAATGACGACGGCACGGTGATGCGTGGCCCGCAGGTGCTGGATTTCGCCGAAAAACACGGCATGAAACACGTTTCGGTCGCCGATCTCATCGCCTATCGCCAGCGCAAGGAAACGCTGGTGGAGATGGAATCCTCCTTCACCATCGAGACACCCTTCGGACCGGCCAAGGCGCAGACCTATTCCCTGCCCTGGGACCCGATGCAGCACATGGCGGTGATTTTCGGCGATATCCGCGATGGCATCGACATTCCGGTCCGCCTGCACCCGGAAAATGTCGCCGACGACGTGTTCGGCGACCGCCAGCCGGTGCGGCACTATATGCAGAAGATCGCCGAAGAAGGCCGCGGCGTCATCGTTTATCTGCGTGAGGGCTCCGTCGGTGTCGGTCAGGTGACCGGACGGCGCAAGGCGCGCGACCCGGACGAGGCGCATGCACAGGCCCGTTCGCGCGAAAACGAATGGCTGGAAATCGGCCTCGGTGCGCAGATTTTGAAGGACCTCGGCATCAGCTCCATCAAGCTGCTGACGACGCGTGAGCGCCACTATGTCGGGCTCGAAGGATTCGGCATCAAGATTTCGGCGACGGATATCTGCTGATTTTGGGGGTTTGCGAGAGCGCTTCGGTTGGTGCGCTCTCCGCCCGCTCGGCGTCATCCTCGGCCTTGCGCCGAGGATCCATCCTGCAGTTCCCGACGTGACATGCTTGAGATGTTCCAGACACATGGAGTCATGAGCACGGAAGCCATTGTTTCCGCGGCTTGTGGATCCTCGCCTCAAGGGCGAGGA
Organism: Agrobacterium fabrum; assembly: GCA_003241215.1. Lineage (GTDB taxonomy): Bacteria > Pseudomonadota > Alphaproteobacteria > Rhizobiales > Rhizobiaceae > Agrobacterium > Agrobacterium fabrum_A. Next base: position 290 of record QFOL01000408.1, on the reverse strand, counting down.
TGACGTCGGGTGTGGCGGCTAGCCACTACATTCGGGCACCACGAAAAGACACCTTCATCCGTCCTCCCGCCAGCCCTCCAGATAGTTCACACTCTCAACACCCGTAAATTTCGCAAGCCGCACCAGTTCCGCGTCGAGCTTCTCCAGCCGACCGGCCGAAGCACGCACGCCCGGCTCCAGCCACAGACGCCGAACATCCAGCGTGCCGCGCTTGCGATCCGCCTTCATGTCGATACGTCCAATCACACGGTCGCCCTCCAGAAGCGGGAAGACATAATAGCCATATTGCC
>QFOL01000407.1 GCA_003241215.1 Agrobacterium fabrum | reverse complement strand
CCGCTGAAGGCGAAGAAGCCGCTCCGAAGAAGAAGGCTCCGGCCAAGAAGAAGGCCGCTGAAGGCGACGCCGAATAATCTTCTTCAGTGCAAGCTGATTGAACAAGGGCCGTAGCGAAAGCTGCGGCCTTTTTGTTTGGGCGTCTGGTTTCCTGGCGGTGCTGTTTGCCCGGTTTCAGACTTTTGACATCGTTGCGTTATTCTGGATCGCTATCGTTAAAGACCGTGGCGGCCGAACCGGAAGGTGCAGCGATATCGCCGCGAGGCTGATGACTATTGAAAGGTCGTGCCATGGGTGTCCGAAACTATTTGATCGAGGGTGTTTCCGGTACCGGTAAAACTTCGGTGGCAACGGAACTCCAGCGGCGTGGCTATCATGTCATCCACGGCGACCGTGAACTTGCCTACAAGGGCGATCATGAAACAGGCGTGCCGCTCGCTTTCCCCCTGTTTCAAGACGATGGGGATATTGCCTTACGACACCGGCATCATCTTTGGGATGTCGAAAAAGTGCAGGAGCTTGCGGCAGATCGAAGTCACGTAGTCACCTTCTTCTGCGGCGGATCGCGGAACTTTCGGCGTTTCATAGACCGCTTCGATCAGGTCTTCGTTCTGGATGTCGACGCCGCGACCTTACGACGACGGCTGATGGAGAGGGCCGAGGACGAGTTCGGTGGAAAACCGGCCGAAGGTGAATTTGTCCTGCGGCTCCATGCGACGAAAGAGGACCTTCCCGTTAATGCGACGGTCATTGATTCATCGAGATCCTTGGACACGGTGGTCGATGATATTCTGGCCCGCTGCGTTGACTCAGCTCTAGGAAACTAGCAGCGCGGGGCGCTTCCGTACCTTCGTTTCGATCACAATGCGGTGCAGCATGATTTTTTGCTGCATCTGCTCTTGTTCATCTCCCGTTCATCTGGCACCCTGCGCAGCATGATTTGCCCTGGCCGCTGCATGCGATCGTTCGGGCATTATGTGCCGCTCTCATACGGCCTTATCGCTGCCAAACCATTGGCCTTAAGCTTTTACCGAGCCTGCCGGGTTCTCCCGGTGCGCCCTTAATTTGCCAGGGGACAAGATATGTCGCCACGAACGGGTTCCGCCCTTTTCATCACCCTTTATGCCCTGGCGGGAACCGCCGCCCATGCCGACGAGCCGGAACTCATCTGGAAGCCGGTGAAGAATTCTGACCGGTCCTATACCGCCCGTATCGGCGCAAAACTGCCGGTCGATATGCCGATCCGGGCGGGGCTGGAAATGGGCATGAGCGCTTCGAAGACCGGGCAGGTGGTGGATGCGCCGGTGCGCCTGTGGGGCAATGTCACGCTGCTGGCCGAACAATTGCCAGGCGTCTCGCTTGCGCGCGATGTTGGTGTGATCGTCAATGCGTTGACGGGGTCGAGCAGCGTTTCCGTGACTTCGCAGCAGAAGCGCATCGTCACGCCGGAACTGGATATCGAGGCGAACCGCAATTTCACCGTGCGTTACGATGGCACGGCGCAGCAATGGAACGGGCTGGATGTGTCGCAGTCGCTGCGCCTTTCCCGTTCGGAAACCGGCACGGCCTTCATCCTGACGGGGGCGAGCCGTAACAGCTTCAACGAGTTCAGCAGCGGTGTCGCGGTGGAGCAGAAGATCGGCGACAATCTGACGGTGCGCGGGACGCTCGATCAGGGTTATGCGGATCATTTCCGGCCGGGGGTGAGCGCGCGGTATAGTATCCGGTGGTGAAGGGGCGGGCTGCCTGCGGCGGTTCTGCATGAAATTCGCCGTCATCCTCGGGCTTGACCCGAGGATCCATGGTGCGCCGGGTTGTGGATCCTCGGGTCAGGCCCGAGGATGACGACGGAGAGGTTTGGCATTTCGGCGGTCGGAAAAATCCTTTTAGCCCAATGGCTTGGGCTGAAAGGATTCCGGCTCGAGGCCGGAATGACGGAGGGGATGTTATGGCCCGCTTGCCGCAAGCGCTCAATCCTTCTTGATCTCACCCATACGGTTCCACGCATCGAGCCCGGCAATCTTGTAGGCTTCGGCAAGCGTCGGATAGTTGAACGTATTCTCGACGAAATATTCCACCGTGCCCTTCAGGTTCAGCACCGCCTGGCCGATATGCACCAGTTCGGTCGCGCCTTCGCCGACGATGTGGACACCGAGCAGGCGGCGGGTCTTGAGCGAGAAGATCATCTTCAACAGCCCGCTGTCGAGGCCCATGATGTGGCCGCGCGAGGTTTCGCGGAAATGGGCGATGCCGCATTCATAGGGAATGCCGCGTTCGATGACTTCTTCTTCCGTCAGGCCGCAGGTGGAGATCTCAGGCACGGCATAGATGCCATAGGGGAAGAATTGCGGCGGTTCGCCGGCCGGTGCGCCGACGGCGTGGCGGGCGGCGATGCGGCCCTGTTCCATGGAGGTGGAGGCAAGGCTCGGGAAACCGATGATGTCGCCGGCGGCATAGATGTTCGGCACCGAGGTCTGGAAGGTCTCGGGATCGACCTTCAGGCGGCCGCGGCTGTCGGCCTCCAGCCCGCAGGCCGAAAGGTTGAGCGTATCGGTGGCTCCGACCCGGCCGGCGGCAAACAGCACCGTCTCGGCCTTCAGCACGCGGCCATTGCCGAGCGAGACCAGGCATTTGCCGCTTTCGTCGCGCTCCACCTTTTCCGCCTTCTGGCCGAAGATCAGCTTCATGTTGCGGTCGCGCAGCTGGTAGGCGAAATCCTCGACGATTTCCTTGTCGATGAATTCCAGCATGGTTTCGCGCGGCTCCACCACCGTCACCTGCGTGTCGAGCGCGCTGAAGATCGTGGCATATTCGATGCCGATGACGCCGGCGCCGACCACGATCATCGAGCGCGGCAGTTCCTTGATCTCGAGAATCTCGTCCGAATCGAGCACCGCCTCGCCATCGAAGGGGATATGCGGCGGCCGGTAGGGGCGGGTGCCGATGGTCAGCAGGATGGAGGTGGCGGTGACGGTCATGATCTCGCCGTCGCTCTTCACCACTTTCATGGTGTTGGCGTCGATGAAGCTCGCCGTGCCGCGAATGTGCTGCACGCGGTTGCGGGCGAACTGGTGTTCCAGCACTTCCACTTCGTGATCCAGCGTGATGAGCAGG
>QFOL01000406.1 GCA_003241215.1 Agrobacterium fabrum | reverse complement strand
AATCGCATGACCTCCGGGGTGGCCGCCTCGGAGGTCATCCAACTTCCCGAACAATAAAGCATAATTCCGACAGACAATTCCTGTGCTTGTCACAGGAATGAGGGTCGTCCGCTATGTCGCCGCCAGACAAGCCTTTGTGCAAGATTGCCGCCCCCTGCAATACCCTAATCCGCCACCTGCCGCCGCGTCAGAAACAACAGCAGCAGCGCCGCGCCAGCACCAACCGAAGCGAGCCGGATCGAGACGCCGAAACTCGCATATTGCGACACGAACCCCATCAGCGGCACCGCAAAAAGCGCGGCGAGGAAGATGGAGTTCATGTAGAGCGCCGTCGCCCGGGCCGTGCGACCGCGCGCAAAGCCCTGCACGAAGGTAAGACAAGTGCCGGCGCAGAGGCCGTAATAAGCGCCTTCCAGCGCCGCACCCGCGATCATGGCCGGCAATGTGGTGACCGAAGCGATGACGTTGAAGGCGACGATGGCCATTACCGCCGAGACGCCCAGCAGCAGGCGGGCGCTGAAGCGGCGCATCATCCGCGGCGCAAGCAGGATGAACAGAACCTCCATGGCGCATTTGACACTGAGCGACAGGCCCGGCACGTAATCCGGCAGGCCGACCTCGCGCACCAGAAATATCGGTAGCGCCGAGGCGCACAGGGCATGGGCGAAAGACATGCAGAAGCTGGCCGCCGCCGCCATAAGCAGCGGCAGGTTGCGACGTGTATCGTCGTTACCCTCCGGCCGTCGCTCCATCGGGCTGGTCTGGTCACGCGGCACCACCGCAAGGGCAAGCCCGCCCCAGATGACCGCCATCAGCATGGCATTGGCGAACACGGCCTTCGCGCCGGCAAGGTCGAAGATCAGATAGGCGGCGGCGGGAAGCAGCATCCATGCCAGCGACACCATCGTCCGCAGGAAGGCATTATAGGCGGCCGTATCCAGCGCCTTCACCCGGCCATGATAACGGCCGTAACTGAAAATGAGCGTGCTGGCGGCATTGGAAAGCCCCATGCCGGTCGCCGTTATCGCCACCAGCAGCGCCATATGCCCGGAACTCGCCGCAGCAGCGGCGACAAAAGCACCGAACACGGAAAGTATCAGCAACGGCCTCACCCGCACACCGGCATCGACACGTTCGCCATAAACACGGCTGGCGATAATCGAGGCCAGCGCCGCCGTCACGCTGTAAAAACCGACGGTCGCCGGCGGATGGTCGAGCACCTGGATGATGTAGAAACCGATAAACGGCACAACGGCCGCATTGGTGCTGCCGGCGATAAAAACCAGCAGGGCGATCATATAGGCCTGGCGATCGAAAGCGCCCGGCGCAGTGCTTTTCTGTAGCATGGGAATCGACTGGAGACTGGCAAGCGGGAGTGGATTGGATCCCACCATCACACCAAAACGCCCTGCTGTTCAAGCCTGCGCTAAAAAGCAATGCGCGTTTTTCGCATCCGGCACAACCTCTCCACCGTCCTCGGTGGGCTGGTGCGGGGTCCCTGCATCAGGTGCGCGGGGCGTCGCAAGGCTGCGCCGCCCCCTGTCGAAAACGGAATGCTCAGAACTTCACGCCAAGACCGACCTTGACGACATGTTCGCTGACATCGCCGGTCGAGGTGATCGGGCCGGTGTGGTAGGTTGCCTTGCCGAAGTCGTTGTAACGATATTCGACGCGTCCAAACAGGTTGTTGGTGAAGGCATAATCGACACCCGCGCCGACCGTCCAGCCGTGCAGCACCTTGCTGTCCTCGCCGAACGGCGCTTTGACTTCGCTGTCCGTCGCGGTATAGCCGGCGGCGGTATAGATCAGCGCGCGGTCAATGGCGTAACCGGCGCGCAGGCGTGCAGAACCGTTCAGGCCGGCGGAAACCTCGCTGGTAACGATGGTCTTGTCGCCCCAGGCGTAACCGAGATCGGCCTCGACACCGAGAATGACGGAGGGGGCAACTTCGAAATTATAGCCGGCGAAACCGGAAAAACGGCCGCCGTCAAATTCATGTTTCGTGGTGACACCGAAGGTGGTCGACTTCACCCGGTTCCAGCCATAACCCGCGGAGGCGCCGAGATAGACGCCATCCCAGGAAAAGGCAGGCGCAACATCATTGACAACAGGCGCGGCCGGAATGTCGCTGACGGCGTCAGCCGCAGCAGCCATGCCGGAGAAAACGCCGAGCAGGCCGAGCGCGAGAATTGACTGTTTCAACATGCGATAGCTCCTTGAAAATAACATCCCGTCTCCTGCGGGCTGCGAGTATTTCGCGACCGGAAGCGCAGCATCTTGACGGGGTTGACGCACCCACAGATTGAAGAACATCGTGGTTAAAATCGCGTAAATAACGTAGATAAAATAGCCATCACGAAACGTATTCCGATTAATATCTGCAATATTTACCAAATATAAATTAGAATTAACGCGAGCATCAACAGGTCGGCGGCCGCGATGTAAAAACGGCTCTCACCACGTCACAAAGACCACCAAGAGTAGTGGCCATCCTGCACTTCTGTACGCGTCGTTCATATCCGCATCGCGGGCAAAAAAAGAGGGCCGCGAGGCCCTCTTCCAGTCATGCGATGCGCCGTTTGTTCTTGCCGGAAACGCCATGCGTCAAACATACGCAACTCGGAGATCATTGCCGGCCTATGTGCTGCGCGCATCGTCTGCGTCGAAAATCCCAGATGATTTTCGAGCCGTTCCGTTGGAGCGGGATGGAAAGAGCCCGACGGTTTCGCCATCCCGCCCCACGTTCCAGTTAGTGCCGGCGCTTCTTGCCGCCGTCGTTCTTGTTGTCGATGACATCGACCGACGTCTTGTTGCCGTTCAGCAGGCCGTTCAGAATGCCGGTCTTGTTGCCGTTCAGGATCCCGTTATTGGACAGGATGCCGCTGACACCGAGATCGATGCTCGGCGAGACAACGACAAGGGCGCCGCCCTTGTTGCTGTTGCCGGACAGGATGCCCCCCAGAAGACCGCCCGCATTGGCCTGACCAACGGAAGCGACAGTAAGAATAGCGGCTACACAAGCGAACTTAGCAATCATTTCTCTCTCCTCTTTTGTTTGATCACGCCATCTTGACCAACGGAAGCGACAGTAAGAATAGCGGCTACACAAGCGAACTTTGCAATCATTTCTCTCTCCTCTTTTGTTTGATCACGCCATCTGGCGTAACTGGACTGTATATTTAGAGGATTCTAATTCAAGCAAAGGCTAATATTACAATAAACGATTAACACTAATACTGGCGATTTTAATCAAATATTTTGGCGGAGACAGTAAAACCGGGCAGGAAACTTTATTAACCATCCAAATATAAGATATTGCTTAATTAGCGACCGGAGATGCAAATGCGGCTGGGGGGGATATATCGCGCTTGTTCTCGGGCTTGCCTGCGCCTGCCGCGGGTGGGCGGGAGAAAAGGCCGATGAGCACACCATCATCTACAAATCCGGCATCTCCTATGACAGAAATTATTTCGCCGACACCAATCGGCTGAGCGCCATTTCGCTGCGCGCTGGCTTCGGGCTCACGGGCAAGATCGCGCTTGAAGGGGCGGAACTGCGTTACTCGCTCGAGCAGGAAGAGGTTCGCCTTCCCCGTTACCGTTTTGCCAATGAGCATAACACCATCGCGTCGCTGGGTTTGACCAGACGCTTTTCCGAAAAGCTGGAATGGGCTCTTGAGTTGCGTGGCACCCGCAGCGATGCCGGCGATATTTTCCTGCACCTGCCGGAAGAAAATATCGGTTACAGGCAGCTGGATCACAAGCTTGAAGCCTCCTCCCAGCTTGGCATCCTCGCCCTTGGCGGCAAGAACAAGCTGACGGCCAGCCTTGCCAGCCTGATG
>QFOL01000405.1 GCA_003241215.1 Agrobacterium fabrum | reverse complement strand
AAGTCAGGACAAGGACATGACAGCGAAGATCTTCATCGATGGCGAACACGGCACCACGGGTCTGCAGATCCGCACGCGCCTTGCCGGTCGCCGCGATATTGAGCTGCTGTCCATACCCGAAGCCGAGCGCCGCAATGCGGCGATGCGCGAGGATATGCTCAACAATGCCGACATTTCGATCCTCTGCCTGCCTGATGATGCTTCCCGGGAAGCGGTCTCGATGGTGGCCGGCAATAACAATGTCCGCATCATCGATACCTCGACCGCCTATCGCGTCCATCAGGACTGGGCCTATGGCTTTGCCGAAATGGATAAGGAACAGGGCGAGAAAGTTCGTTCCGCCCGTCTCGTCGCCAATCCGGGCTGCTACCCGACCGGCGCAATCGCGCTTCTGCGCCCGCTGCGCGCCGCAGGCCTGCTGCCCGACGGTTATCCGGTCAGCGTCAATGCGGTTTCCGGTTACACCGGCGGTGGCAAGCAGATGATCGCGCAGATGGAAGACCAGAGCCGCGATGACGCGATCAGCGCCAATAATTTCCTCTATGGCCTGACGCTCAAGCACAAGCACGTGCCGGAAATGACCATTCATGGCCAGCTCGACCGCGCACCGCTGTTTTCGCCCTCCGTCGGGCGTTTCCCGCAGGGCATGATCGTGCAGGTTCCGCTGTTTGCCGCCGACCTGAAGGAAGGCGCGACCGTCGAAACGATCCATGCGGCGCTGACCGCCCATTATGCGGGACAGGACATCGTCAATGTGGTGCCGCTTGCCGAAAGCAAGGGGCTCGCGCGCATCGACGCCGAGGAACTGGCAGGCAAGGACACGATGAAACTGTTCGTCTTCGGTACGCCTGGCGGCGAACACATCAACCTCGTCGCGCTGCTCGACAATCTCGGCAAGGGCGCCTCCGGTGCTGCCGTGCAGAACATGGAGCTGATGCTCTCCGCATGAACCGCACCACGCCCTCTTTTCCGGCCTCGTGGAATATCGAGGCCGCGAAGCGTATTGCCGATACGCCGGCCGGGGTGGTTTACGAGCTTACGCGCGGCGACGGTTCCCTTGCCGTCGCCAAGCTTCTGAAAAAGAAAGTATTGAAGGACAGCCTTCGCGGCGCGGATTTCATCAAATGGCGCGCCGGCGTCGGCTGCGTGGAACTGCTCGACCGCTCCGACGATATTCTGCTGATGGAACATGCCGGCACGGAGACCCTGCGCGACGTGCTGTTTCGCGACGGCAACGACGATGCCACGACGGAAATCGCCGCCGATGTCCTGCTCAGATATCACCAGCCATCGCAGCAGACGCCGCCGTCAAGCCTGCTGACGCTGCCGCTCTATTTCGAGAGCCTGTTCCGCAAGGCCGAACAGGACCGTATCGACGGCGTGGACAGCCCCTATATCGACGCGGCCACGCTGGCGCAGGAACTGATCGACCGGCAACGGGATGTGAAGCCGCTGCACGGCGATCTGCATCACGAGAACATCATGCGCAGTGACCGCGGCTGGATCATCATCGACCCGGCCGGCCTGATCGGCGATGCGGCGCTCGATGTCGCCAACATGTTCTCCAATCCGCTCGACCGTTTCGACCTCACCCGCAGCGAAGCGCGCATCGCCTCCATGGCGGCGATTTTTGCGAAGGCGCTGCAACGGGACGAACGGCTATTGCTGCAATATGCCTTTGCCTATGGCTGCCTTTCTGCCGCGTGGCATGAAGAGGACGGCAATGCGGAGGAACGCGACAACGAACTCGCCGTCGCGGCCACCATCAAAACGGTGCTCGGACAGTTCTAAGCCACCTCAGTCCCTGACTTCGACCGCAACGGGCGTCGGATATTCACCGATGAAACCGCGCCAGTGGGCGACGGCAAGGCCAAGCACGATCAACGCCATGCCCTGATGGGCGAGCGCGACGTGAATATCCACATGCATCAAAAGCGTGGTGATGCCGAGCGCCGCCTGAATGGAGACGAGCACGAAGAACAGCACCGCGCGGCGGGCGTGTGGCGTGCCGGGCAAGGCGCGCGCCATAGACACCATATGCCACAGCGTGGCGGCAAACAGCGTGTAGGCGCCAAGGCGGTGGATGAACTGCACCGTCTTGGGGTTCTCAAAGAGGTTGATCCACCAGGGCTGTTGCAGGAAGAGATCGCCCGGCACCAGCGAGCCATCCATCAGCGGCCATGTATTATAGGAAAGGCCGGCATTAAGCCCCGCCACCAATGCGCCGAGATAGATCTGGAAGAGACAGAGAACCGTCAGCAGCGCGGCAAAACCCCTGCCCGTCTTTTCGTCGGCGGCCTCGGGGGAATGATGCGACAGCCCGCGCAAAATCCACATGCAGCCCGCAAAGATGAGGCAGGCGATGGTCAGATGCGTGGCAAGGCGATATTGCGAGACATCCGTGCGGTTGACGAGGCCTGACGATACCATCCACCAGCCGATAAAGCCCTGAAAGCCTCCAAGCGCCAGAAGGCCGATGAGCGGCAGCCGCAGACGCTTTTCGATGCGGCCCGTCAGCCAGAAGAAGGCGAGCGGCAGGGCGAAGATGAGGCCAATGGCGCGGGCAAGCAGGCGATGCGCCCATTCCCACCAGAAAATCGTCTTGAACTCATCGAGCGACATGCCCTTGTTGATTTCCTGATATTGGGGAATACGCTTGTAGAGCTGGAACTCCTCTTCCCATTCGGCAACGGAAAGCGGCGGAATGGCGCCGTGGATCGGCTTCCATTCGGTAATCGACAGGCCGGATTCGGTAAGCCGCGTGGCGCCGCCGACGAGGACCAGACAGAAGAGCGTGAAAAGTACGACACGCAGCCAGATGCGCAGCAGGCGGCGGTCCTTCTCCTGTTTCTGCAGGGCAGCCTCCACTACCATTTCCGCAGAACCATCTGCCATCGTCATGCCGCTCGAACGCATCTTTCAGGTCTCCCTCATACAGTCATGTTGATTAGCCCCAACCGGCACCACAAAACAAGGCCTCAGGGTTTGCGGCATGCGGTCGCGGCGGTATAGTCCCAGCACACATTCAATCACGGAAGATTTCATGCAGCCTCGCTTCAGATCGTTCATCGGCACCATCGTCATCATCTGCCTCGTCGTCGTTTACGCCGTGGTGGCGACGGCCATTGCATCGGCGGCGCTGGCGCAATCGCCCTGGTGGGTGCAT
>QFOL01000404.1 GCA_003241215.1 Agrobacterium fabrum | reverse complement strand
GGCGAGAACGGAGCGCACGAGATGCTGGTTGTAACCCATGCGGCCGGTGATGCCGTGCATGATGACGCCGATACGTTTCATGAATTTCCTCCCAAGGCGGCCTCTTCCCGAAAGCCGCTTCCGTCAAACATGGCAATTTGTAACCATTTGGTTATTTGTGGTCGTGAAGGATGCGATCTGTCAAGGTGTTTTTGACAGGAAAAATTCATGGTCTGACGACGGTTGGGTTTTCGTGTTTCCACCGCGCCGCAAAAGAAAACGACGCGCTTCGCGGGTGCGAATGGCGCGTCGTCGCTGTTGTTAAAGAGGAATTCGGTTCGGCCGGTTCAGACCGGCCGCACTGCAGCAAGCAGGGTATCGACGATATGCTGGCCCCAGCGCTCCAGCTCGGCAGGGTCGGTCAGGTCGCGCTGGAAGATCGTCGACAGCGTGAACCGGTTCGACAGGTAGAAGGCGCCGAGCGAAGCGATGGTCAGGTAGACGTCGATCGGATCGAGGCCGTCACGGAATTCGCCGGCGTCGCTGCCGCGCCGCAGCACGTCTTCCAGCTCCGAAATGAAGTTCGAATGCATCGCCGTAATTGCCGGGGATTGCCTGAGATAGCGGGCTTTATTGAGGTTTTCCGTGGCGAGAATGCTCAGGAATTCAGGGTGGTCGAGGAAGTAGTGCCAGGTGAAAAGCGCAAGCTCGCGCAAGCCCTCCGAAGGGGCCTTGCGGGCCAGGTCAAGCCGTCTTTCGGTGTGGCGGATATGGCGATAGGCGTCTTCCAGAACGGCGAGATAAAGCGCATCCTTGTCGCCGAAATAATGGTAGATCATCCGCTTGTTGGTGCCGGCGCGCCGGGCGACGACATCGATTCGTGCCCCTGCCAGCCCCTTGGCGGCCACTTCGCGACGGGCAGCTTCAAGGATGGCGGCGCGCGTTCTTTCCGGGTTTCGCACCTGTGTGGTGGCGCGCTTGCGCTTGGGGGCAGGCGCTTTTTCCGGAGCCGGATCAGGCTGATGGTTTTTCGTCGTTTCTTCCATTTCATCACCCGCTTGACAATGTTGGCGATCAGTGTTCCCATGTAACCAATTAGTTATAAAACGGCAATAGTCGTTTACGCTCATCATCAATTTGGCAGTCAATAGGGAGGAGTTGCCAATGTCCGTGATGCTTCAGAGGAGAACTGTGCTTTCTGCGGGCCTTGCGGCCCTTTCACTTGCAACATTGGGGGGCGATTCGGCGCAGGCTCAGGCTGCGCGGCTGCGTATGTTGTGGTGGGGGTCGCAGGAGCGCGCGGATCGTACCAACAAGGCCATATCGGCCTATAAGCAGGTCAAGCCCGATCTCGATATCGCCGGCGAATTCGCAGGCTGGAGCGATTATTGGCCGCGCCTCGCCACGCAGGTTGCGGGTCGTAATGCGCCCGACCTGATCCAGATGGATTATCGCTATATCTTCGAATATGGCCGCCGCGGCGCTCTGGCGCCGCTGGACGATTATATCGGCAAGAGCCTGAAGATCGAGGACTTCGGCAAGATGAACATCGATTCCGGCCGGGTCGATGGCAAGCTTTACGGCATCAATCTCGGCGTCAATTCAAGTGCCATCTTCTTCGACAAGGCGGCCTGGGAAAAATCCGGCGCGACACCGCCGGCGATCGGCCAGACCTGGGAGGAATTTGCCGAAAACGCCGCCAAGCTCAGCAAGAACAAGCCGAAACCCGGCTATTACGCCACGGCCGATGCCAGCGGTGTGGAACCGAGTTTCGAAAACTGGCTGCGCCAGAACGGCAAATCGCTTTACACGCAGGATGGCGGCATCGGTTTCGATCCTGCCGATGCGACCAAGTGGTTCACCTTGTGGGCGGATCTGCGCAAGAGCGGCGCCTGTGTGCCCGCCGATGTGCAGGCGCTCGACCAGCTCAACATCGAAACCAACCCTTTGACGACGGGCAAGGCGGCAACCGCATTCGCCCACTCCAACCAGTTCGTGGGTTACCAGAAGCTCAACAAGTCCAAGCTTGCCATAAGCTCCTATCCGAAGAGCACGAAGGATGGCCCTTCCGGCCATTATCTGAAACCCTCCATGCTCATCAGCGTCGCCAATGGCAGCGCCGGCATCGAGCAGGCTGTCGGTTTCATCAACTTCCTTGTGGCCGAACCGCAGGGCATCGATATTCTCGGCGTCGAGCGCGGCGTTCCGGCCTCGGAATCCATGCGTAGCCAGTTGAGCAGCAAGCTCGACGAGGTGAGCAAGACCATGGTGGACTATATTGCCGAGATTACCCCCGGCGTCGGCGATCTGCCGCCGGCGCCCCCTCCTGGCGCGGGCGAATTCGCCTTCGTCCTGAAACGCACGGCGGAGGAAATCGGCTTCGGCAAGATCACGCCGGAAGAGGGCGGTGACCGCCTCGTCAAGGAATCTGAAACCGTTATCAAACGGAAGTGATGGCATATGGCCTTTCGATCTGAAACTCTTGTGGAGGAGAGCCGTGGCGCGGCTCTCCCGAAGCGGGGCGGCATGAAGCGGATTTTCGACCGCAACATTCACGCCTACCTGTTTCTGCTGCCCTGGCTGATTGGCTTTTTTGGCCTCACCCTCGGTCCCGCGCTCGCGTCGCTTTACCTGTCTTTCACCAATTACGACCTGTTGCAGTCGCCGGACTGGGTGGGGGCGGCCAATTACGTGCGCATCGCCACCGATGACCCCAAATTTGCCGCCGCCATGCAGGTGACCTTCACCTATGTGCTGCTGTCGGTGCCGCTGAAGCTGATCTTCGCGCTGCTCGTCGCGCTCGCCTTCAACCGCGGCATCAAGGGTTTGACGCTCTACCGGGCGATCTTCTATCTGCCGTCGCTGCTCGGTTCGAGCGTCGCGATTGCCGTGCTCTGGCGCCAGCTTTTCGCCTCTGACGGTCTCGTCAACATGATCCTCTGGCAGGCTTTCGGATATGAAGGGCCGAGCTGGATTTCCAATCCGGATTATTCGATCTACACGCTGGTCATCCTGTCCGTCTGGCAGTTCGGTTCGCCGATGATCATCTTCCTCGCAGGTCTGCGACAAATCCCGCAGGACATGTATGAGGCCGCCGAAATCGACGGTGCGAGCAAGGCGAAATCGATGGCGCAAGCAAGGTGCGGCAGTTCTTCCGCATTACGCTGCCGCTTCTGACGCCCGTCATCTTCTTCAACGCCGTGATCCAGACGATCGATGCCTTCAAGGCCTTCACGCCGGCCTTCATCATTTCCGAGGGCACCGGCGGGCCGATCAATTCGACTCTGTTCTACACGCTCTATCTTTACCAGGAAGCCTTCGGTTTCTTCCGCATGGGTTATGCCTCGGCGCTTGCCTGGATCCTGGTGATCATCATCTCGCTGTTCACGGCCTTCTCGTTCCTCAGCGCAAAATACTGG
>QFOL01000064.1 GCA_003241215.1 Agrobacterium fabrum | reverse complement strand
TAAAAAAACATACTGAAAAGCTGTTCAATCCATAAACGGCATTCTCAGCCAATTCCCAGCAAACTGTATCGTTGCTGAATTTTTTGTAAACACTGTCCTGAAACGAGATTGCCACGGACGGGCGGCCAACGATAGCAAAAAGACCGAAAATGCGAAAAAGGCCGGGGAAACCCGGCCTTTTTTTTAAAATCACGCTGCTTTTTCCACTGCCCATTTGCGCAGGATCTTGGCGGCTCTTTCCTCGCTGATTTCCACCATGCGGGAAAGCCTGCGTTCGGGCCCTTCGCGAACCCGGCGGTTGAATGTGCCCTCGCCATCGCCGCCCGCCAGCAGATCGTCGGTGCTGTCGAAGCCGAAATCCGCGCCGAAACCTTCCATGAGACCACCTGCACCCGCATCCATCCCGGGGGAGAAGTCCGGCAGTTCGAGACCGGCAGCCTCCTGGCTGAGCTGGCCTGCGGCTGCACCATTGCCGGTCACCGTGCGGACCAGCGGGCGTACGCCAAGCCAGATGACGAGGAAGGCGACGGCGACAAAGGCGAGCGAGTTGATGATGCCGGCGGAATTGCGGCTCAGCACTTCCATGATGCCCGGCCCGGTCGCGGCCTCGTCAAGCAGCTGCGTTTCGAGGAAGTCCATCGCCGTCAGTGAGACGATGTCGCCACGGTCGGAAGAAATGCCCGCCGCCGAAGTGACGATCTTCTGCATTTCGGCAAGATAGGCGTCGATCTTCGCCTGATCGGCGGGTTCGCCGACCATCTTGGCGATCCGGCCCTTGTTGACGACGACCGCAACCGAAATCTTCTCGACGGTATAGCCGTTCTTGACCGTGGCGACCGTCTTGGAGTTGATCTCGTAATTGGTCTGCTCTTCCTTCTTGGCCGACTGGTCGGAGGACTGCGGGCCGCTGCCGCCGCCCTGGGGTGCGGCCTGCGGTACGTTCTGTTCCACCGTCGCGGCCGTGTCCGGCTGCGTTTCCTGGGACTTCTGGTCTTCCTTTACCGTGCGCACGGAACGCTCGACGCGCGATTCCGGATCGTAGACGGTTTCCTGGATCTGGCGGCTGTCGGTATTGAGCTGGGCCGTGACGCTGGAGCGGAAATTGTCCATGCCGAGGAAGGGCGCCAGCGCCTTGTCGATATTGGTTTCGATTTCCTGCTGCACGTTCTGCGCCAGCGTCAGCGAGCGGTTCATGGCGGCATTGGTGACATCGTCGCCGGAGGCGAGAAGCTGGCCGGTCGAATCGAGCAGCGTCACATCATCGACTTCAAGGCCGGGAACGGCCGAGGCGACGAGATGGCGGATGGAAGCGGACGCCTTGCGGCCGGCAGACGCGCTTGCGCGGATCATGACCGATGCGGTGGGCTTCTGTTCGCCACGACGGAAATTGCCGACGTCGGGCATGACGATATGGACGCGTGCGGCCGCAATGCCGTCGATCTGCTGGATGGAGCGGCTGATCTCGCCCTCAAGGGCGCGAACGCGGGTCACTTCCTGCATGAAGGAGGTCAGGCCGAGAGAACCGACATTGTCGAAAAGCTCATAACCGGCATTGGCGCTGTCTGGCAGGCCGCGCTCGGCCAGAAGCAGCCTTGCCTTGCTGGTGAGGCCGACAGGGACCTGAAGGCTGGAACCATCGGTTCCAACCTGGAAATCCAGCCCCGATTCGGCGAGCGCAATGCTGATCTTGTTGAGGTCGCTCTTTTCAAGTCCCACATAAAGGGTCTCGTAGGTAGGACGGTTCACATAGAGCGCCGCTGCGAGGATAATGGCCATGGAGACAACGCCCACGCCGCCCAGCATCAGCAGCCGCGTCTGCCCCAGCGCCGCGACATTCTTCAAGACCTGAGGGATTTGATTTAACAGATTCATTCTGTTCCGCACCGTCATTCATAGACAGCGCCGCGACATTCTTCAAGACCTGAGGGATTTGATTTAACAGATTCATTCTGTTCCGCACCGTCATTCATAGAGTCCGAGACCTTTTGGCCCCGTGGTGACAATAGGGTGCGAAGCTTGCGCGAGCGTTGCCTTTCTCCGCATTCCGCGAAGCAGGGAAAGCTGCGAAATGTCTAGAACAGGTCGAAGTCGCCGGAGGCCTTGTCGAGCGGCTGGGAATGACCGTGACGGAAGGCCGCGCCGAGCGCCTTCTGCATTTCAGCAAGCTTGACGAGGCTGAGCGCGGTGCTGACGTCCACGATCCAGTGTCCCGGGATGGAGCCGGTAACGGTATCGATGAATTCGGCAAGACCGCGGGTTTTCTGCACGGCAAGGTCGATGCCCTGCAACAGCTTGACGCCATCGCTCGACAGTTGACCGCTGGTTACCTCCAGCAATTGCGGCTCGATGCGCTCGATGAGATAGGCGACATCGTGCAGTTCCGATACCACGCGCATCAGGACGTCCGGCAGGGCTTCTTCGAACGGAGCGTTGGCGGTGTGCTCTGCAAGCTGCATTGAAAACTCCGTGACTAGAAAAATTCGATGTCGTTGGCGACGGGCTTGGGCGCCGGCACCGGACGCGTTTCCATGGCAACCGTCTTCTGGGTTTCCGCGCCGCTGAGCGGATGCTGACGCGCGCGCCCGGAGACCGGCCAGAATTCGATCTTGCGACCGTGTTCCCCGCCCGTGGAGGAGCTTATGACCGGAATGCCTTCATCCTTCAGAAACTGCATGGCGAAGATGGCATTCTGCTCGCCGACATTGGAAAAGCTGGCAATCGTCTTCGCGCCGCCGAAAACCTTGGCTTCCAGACGGTCGCGCCGCGCCCCCTGCTTCAGGAGGCCGTTGATCAGAAGCTCCATGAGATGCACGCCGTAACGCGTCGCATCCCCACCGGTCACATTTCCCGTTCCCGGCAACAGGAAGTGGTTCATGCCTCCCAGGCCGGCAACGGGGTCTCGCAGACAGGCAGCCACGCACGAACCGAGTATCGTCGTCATGACCACGTCGGGATCGCTGACAACCTTATACTCGCCCTGAATGATATGTACGCGCTTGGCCGCAGCTTCAATCATTTCAGCGATCCGAAAACCGCCTCGATGGCAGCGCGCATCTTGTCAATCGTGAAGGGCTTGGCCAGCACGTTGTTGGCGCCGAGCTGGGCTGCCTTCTGCACCAGCGCGCGGTCGCCCTGCGCGGTGAGGATGATGAAGGCGGCCTTCTTGGTCGTCGGGTTGGCCCTGACGGCGTGCAGGAAACCGAGACCGTCCATCTTCGGCATGTTGAAATCGGAGATGACGAGATGATGGGGCTGCTGCTCCATGATCTTCATTCCCTGCTCGCCGTCGCCGGCGGCGGTGATCTGCTTGAAGCCCAGCTGTGTCAGCGCATCGCTGAGGAGCAGCCGGCTGGTCACCTGATCGTCGACGATCAGAACTTTTATCTTTTCTGCGAGAGACATTAGTCAGCACCTTCTTTGCGGGCAGTGGTTAGTTTCAGGATTTCTTCGCCGATGGAGGCCAGCGGCAATTGCTGTTCCACAGCGCCAAGCTCATAGGCCACGCGGGGCATGCCGTAGACGACACAGGTTTTTTCGTTCTGGCCGACGGTACGAGCACCGGCATGGCGCATTTTCAGCAGCCCGGCCGCACCATCGCGGCCCATGCCGGTGAGAATGACGCCGACGGCGTTACGGCCGGCAAGTTCGGCGACGGAATCGAACAGCACATCGACGGAGGGCCGGTGGCCGTTGACGGGATCGCGCTCGACGAGCCGGCAGCAGGGTGCGGACCGGTTGGCGATCTGCAGATGGCGTTCGCCGCCCGGCGCAAGATAGATCTTGCCGGTCTGCAGGCGCGCACCATCCGTCGCCTCTTCCACGACGGGGGCGCAGATGCGGTTCAGCCTTTCCGCGAAGCTCTTGGTGAAGGTCGGCGGCATGTGCTGGGTGATGACGGTCGGCGGGCAATTGGCCGGGAATTTCTGCAGCACGGCGATCAGCGCTTCGACGCCGCCGGTGGAGGAGCCGATGGCCACGACCTTGCGACCCGCCCGATATTCGCTGACCGGCACCGGCTGCGGCGCGGCTGCGGCTTCCGGGCGCGCCGCACGGTAAGCGGCGTGTTGCGAGCGGGCAGCGGCCTTCACCTTGTCGGCGAGATCGCCGAAGGGGCGGGCATCGCCGGGCGCCGGCTTGCCGACGCAATCGAAGGCACCGATTTCAAGCGCCGCCAGCGAAGCATCCGCGCCGCGATGGGTCAGCGACGAGACCATGATGACCGGCATGGGCCGCAGGCGCATGATCTTTTCGAGAAATTCCAGCCCGTTCATCTCCGGCATCTCGATGTCGAGCGTCACGACATCCGGATTGAGCTGCTTGATGGCGGCGCGCGCTTCCATGGCGTTGCCGGCCTGCCCGACCACCTCAACTTCCGGATCGGCCTTCAGGACGGCCGAAATCAGGCCGCGCATGGTGGGGGAATCGTCAACGACGAGGACCCGTGCGAGTGCGCTCATGCCTTCCTCCCCGAAGCGTGACCGATGTAGCGGTAGGTGGTGATGCCCGTATTGTCGAACAGGTTCTTGGCGTCGCCGGACACGCGCTCGGAATGGCCGATATAAAGATGACCGCCTTCCGGCAGCAGCCCGGCAAAACGCGACCAGATGCGCATCTGCGTCGGCTCGTCGAAATAGATGACGACGTTGCGGCAGAAGATCACGTCGAAATTGCCCTTGAAGGGCCATTGCGTCATCAGGTTCAATTCGTTGAAGGTGATGAGCCGCTTGACCTTGTCGTCGATGCGGAACTTGCGGCGACCGCCGGCATCGACTTCCGTGAACCATTGCTTGCGCATGGCGGGAGACACGGTTTCCAGCGCATTGTCATCATAAACCCCTGCCCGGGCCTGCGCCAAAATCTTCGGGTCGATATCCGTCGCGAGGATCTTGAAATCATAATCCGCCGCATTCGGAAACATGGCGAGCACGGTGAGCGCAATGGAATAGGGTTCCTGCCCATCGGAACAGGCGGCAGACCAGATGCGAACGCGCCCGCCGCTCTTCGCCCTGGCGATGAGGCCCGGCAGGACCTCGTCACGCAGATGTTCGAAATGATGGTTCTCGCGGAAGAAGCGGGTGAAATTCGTCGTCAGGTGCGACAGCATTTCGCGCCGCGCCTGCGCACCCTCGGGCGAAGACACCAGTGAGCAATATTCGCGGAAGCCCGACAGGCCGAGATTGCGGATATGTTTCGACAGGCGGGAATAGACCAGCGACGCCTTGGTGTCGTTGAGATAGATGCCCGCATCGGCGTAGATCATCGCCGCGATTTCCGACAGGTCCCGTCTCGTCAGCGGGTATTCGCCGCTGGCAAGAACGTCGTCGGAAGACTGGCGCTGGTCGCTGAGATTAAGTGCTGCCATGAACGACCCGCCTTCAACCTGTCGCCGCAAGCGACATTTCCTGCTTCAGTGGCTGTCCGCGCGAAGCGCTGACGATGGCGTCGACATCCAGGATGAGCGCAACACGTCCGTCACCGAGGATAGTGGCGGCGGCAATGCCCGGAACATGGGTATAGTTGGCTTCCAACGACTTGATGACAACCTGGCGCTGGCCCTGGATCGCGTCGACCATCAGGGCGCGCTGGCCGCCGCCTTCCGATTCCACCAGAAGGGCGACACCTTCGACCGGATCGGCCTGGGTCGGGCGGAAGTTCAGCACGCGGCCGACATCGACCAGCGGGCAGAAGGAGTTGCGGATGGAAATCAGCCGCTGGTTCGCACCGAAGGAGTGAATGTTCTTCGCCTCCGGCTGCAGGGTTTCGACGATCGCCGTCAGCGGCACCACCAGCGTCTGGCCGGCAACGGTCACCACCATGCCGTCGAGAACGGCGAGCGTCAGCGGCAGGCTCATGGTGAAGGTCGAGCCAAGGCCGGGGCGCGAGGAGATGCTGATGCGACCGCCAAGCGCCTGAATGGAGCGCTTAACCACATCCATGCCGACGCCACGGCCGGAAATGTCGGAAATCTTGTCGGCGGTGGAGAAGCCCGGTGCGAAGATCAGATTGTCGATTTCTTCATCGGTCAGGTTCGCATCGGCGGCGATGAGATCGTTGTCGATTGCCTTCTGACGAACGCGCTCACGGTTGATGCCGGCGCCATCGTCCTGAAGCTCGATCAGGATACGGCCTGAGCGGTGCTTGGCCGAAAGCTTGATGGTGCCTTCCGGGTTCTTGCCCGCCGCTTCGCGTTTTTCCGGTGTTTCGATGCCGTGGTCGACAGCATTGCGGATCATATGGGTCAGCGGCTCGGCCAGCTTGTCGATGACCGTCTTGTCGACTTCGGTGTTCTCGCCTTCGGTAACGAGGCGGATCTGCTTGCCGATCATGTCGGCGACTTCGCGGACGATACGCGACATGCGCTGGAAGACCGGCTTCACCGGCTGCGCGCGGATCGCCATAACGCTGTCCTGGATTTCGCGCGTCAGCTGCTGCAGCTCATCGAGGCCCATATTGACGGCGGAGGTGCCGCTGGCGTCGTTTTCGATGACGCTCTGCGACAGCATCGCCTGATTGATGACGAGCTCACCGACGAGGTTGATCAGGCGGTCGACACGGTCGAGATCGACGCGGATGGTCTGGCCGGCGCTGGCATTGGCGGCTGCGTTGGCGTTCGCCTGGGCTGCGGCAGGCGCTGCCGCCGCTTCACGCTTTTCGATGGCGGCATTGACGCTCTGGGCGATCTGCGTCGTCACGACGGCCGTTTCGACGGCAGCGGCAGCGTAGGACGCTTCCGCTGCGATGGCTTCGACGGCGGGTTCCTCTTCCGGTCCGCTATCGAGAGCCGAGAGATCGAACGGAACCGGGATCATCGGAAGTTCTTCCTCATCCGCAGCAGCATCCGACAGAAGGGGGGTGATTTCGAGATCGCAATCCCATTCTGCGAATTCGAAGACGCTGCGGATACCCTCTTCACCCTTTTCGGTGGTGATCGAAACCGTCCAGGAGAGATAGGACGCTTCAGGATCGAGCTTGTCGAGCGAAGGCAGCTCCGACATGTCGCAATTGATGCTCATTTCACCGATGCGCGAAAGATCGCGCAGGAGAAGGGCAGCTTCGTTGCCCTTCGAATAAAGCGATGCGTGCGGCTTGAAGGTGATCTGGAAGGACGGCGCTTCCATCAGCGGCGTGGTTTCGTCGGCGAAGTCCGAGAAGGAGAACGGGATCGGCTCGAAGCCGCTCTCATCCGTCGGCTTGGGTGCGACCGGCTGCGGCGCCTTGACGGCAGCTGGCGCTGCCACCGGCGCGGAAACCTGTATGGTTTCGCCGTTTGCCAGCGCTTCCAGTTCCTTGACGAGGCCGCGGGTGCGGCTTTCATCGACGCTGCCGCCGTCTCTGGCGGCATTGGTGAGGTCCGCCAGCACGTCGGCGGAACGCAGCATGACCTTCAGAACATCCTGGGTCGGCTCCAGCTTGTTGGAGCGGACGCAGTCGAGTGTCGTTTCAAAAACGTGGGCGAAGGCCACGAGGTCATCGAGACCGAAGGCACCGGCCCCGCCCTTGATGGAATGAACGGCGCGGAAAACGGCGTTGACGGTTTCCGGATCGCGGTCGCCGTCATTCAATTTAAGAAGCCCCGATTCCAGTTCAGCGAGCTGCTCCTCGCACTCCTGGAAAAAGATTTCCTTGATTTCGTTCATATCCATCGTGAAATGTCCCGTATCAGGCGGTTACGCGTTCAATGGCATCGATGAGTTTTGCAGGATCGAACGGCTTGACGATCCAGCCGGTTGCACCGGCCTGACGGGCGCGGTTCTTCTTCTCTGCATCGCTTTCGGTCGTCAGAACGAGGATCGGGATCGCGCGGTACTTTTCGTTGCGCCTTACACCCTCGATGAAGCCGAAACCGTCGAGACGGGGCATGTTGATATCGGTCACGATGACATCGGGGTTGCTCTGCTCGAGCACTTCGAGGCCCTCGATGCCGTCTTCGGCCTGAATGGTTTCAAAACCGGCATTGTTGAGCGTGACCAGGAGCATGTTCCTGATCGTCCGGGAATCATCCACGGTGAGAACTTTTTTCTTCACTTTTGCATCTCCTTGGGGAGCAAATGGTCAATATCGACGCCTATCAGTTTCATGGTCTTGTCGAATGCATCGGAAACCCTGGCGAAACCGAAAGGCTTGCCATCCTCTTCCCAGGACTTCGCACCGGCCATCAGGACCTGGGCGCAAAGCGCACCGATGCGTTCCACCTCGGACGCGTCGACCGACAACGGTGCTCCTCTCAGCGTCATCAGCTTGCCGTGCAGGGCCGATGCTTCGTTGAGATCCAGCACCGGTGACAGTTTCAGCGTCGCCTCAGCTGCTTTTCTGGCTGCCATTACATGACTCCCTGGCGTCTGAATTGTTGGTAATCCTGGCGGTAATCCGTGCGGTTATCCCCACGGGCCATAAATGATGAGTGCTGCCGATCCGCGCTGGCGGCGGCAGCGAAATGTTCCTGGCGGGCAATACGGAACTCGCGGACGGTGCGGCCGAGTTCCAGAATGACGGTGTGCAGCGCATCGGCTTCGGCGGCGCCCGCGCCCAGATCGGCGGCGCTACGGCCGGCCTGCCGTTGCTGTTCGTCGATATCGGCGGCGACCGACTGCAGTTCTCCGGCATGCTCGGCGGTGTGCCGGGAAACTTCGGCGATCATGTCGTTGATGCCGGACACCTGCCGGACGACCCCGCCGATTGCCTCCTGCGTGCGGTTGACCATGCGCACGCCGCCTTCGACCTGCGTTTTCGTGGAACCGACAAGGCTCTTGATCTCCCTTGCGGCATCGGCGGAGCGCTGGGCGAGCGCCCGGACCTCCTGCGTCACGACCGCAAAACCACGACCGCTTTCTCCCGCGCGCGCCGCCTCGATGCCGGCATTGAGGGCAAGAAGGTTGGTCTGGAAGGCAATCTCGTCGATGGTGCCGATGATCCTGCCGATCTGCTCGGCCGATTGTTCGATATCCGCCATGGCGTCGATTGCCTCGCCGATCGCCCTGCCGCTTTCGACGGCCGCGTCGCGGGCGCTGGAAACCGCCTTTTCCGTCGCCGACATGCGGGCGCCGTTTTCGGCGACATGCGCAATCATCGCCTGAAGCGCACGGGAGGTCTCGGCAAGGGCTTCGGCCTGCTTGTGCGAACGCTCCGCAATGGAACGGCCGATATCGGCAAAACGCGCGCTCAACGCCTCCGCCTCGCCGACGCCGTTCTGGGCCGATATCAGCGACGCGCCGATCGTCGCGAGCGCCGCATTGAAGGTTTCCGCCACGTCCCGATAGGCGTCGGGCACATCATCGCCGATGCGGGCCTGCAAATCGCCAGCGGCAAAGGCCGTCAGTGCCGTGCCCAGCAGCTTGGCCGCTTCCGAGCGGTCATTGTCGCGCTGTTCCTGGAGTTCGCGGCCATGACGCAGGCGCAGTTCATTAAAGCGCAGCGACACGGCAATCTCGGTATCGACCATCACCAGACGGACGACATTCTTTACCGCGTCCGCGAGCTCACGGTTCTTTTTGCGGCTACCGGGCAGGATGGAGCGGGGCGCATGTTCGGCCACAAGGCCGCCCAGCAGATGCTCCAGAACCACCGCGTGACTGGCGATCTGCCAGCGCGGATCGAGACCCATGCGGCTGGCATTGTCGGAAAGAACCTTCACCCGCTCGGCATAAAGCGCATCGAAACGCGCATCCGTCAGCACGCTCCAGTGCGAGGACTGCAGATCGTGCAGACGGTCGAGCTGGTTTTCGCTTTCGAAGGACGGCGAGCAGTCCGGCATGGACTGGAAGCGGGTCATCACATCGCGCAGGCCGGCCTTGACGTAAGGCTCCAGCATGCCGCGATAACTACGCAGGAAATCGGATTGCGTCTCATCGAGGCCGGCAAAGCGCAGCCGTCCCGCCAGGCTTCCGCCTGCCGATCTGCGCGCTTGATCTGATGGCAAGTCCTGCCCCAACCGACGTCCCCAACAACATGACGGCCGGTCAAACCCGGCCAATTTGGCCAAGGTTCAGAACGCCAGCACCCTGAGGGGATTTTTGAACGAACATACCCATCGCGGACGATGCGGCATCGACGCTTGCCAGACCTTCTTGAACCAAGAAACGAAAATACCGGATCGGCCCCGGTACGGCAGTGCGGCGTCATGCCTGGAAGGGGAGAGAGCCCCATTCCGCCGTGGAAATACCACCAATCTTTATGGTTAATTCCTTGCTTGAAAGTTAAGAAACGTCAGCTCCGGCGTCAAACGGTAAAATTTGCAAAAGCTTTTAGCGAAAGCCGCCCTTACTTTGCCGCAAACGGGCAAAAACGAAAAGGAATCGGGTGCTGCCGGCGGTTTTTCCCGCATGCGCGCTGGACAAGCATGTCCGGCTTCCCCTAAAACAAATCAACAGGATATTCGCTCAACGGTGATGCTTTAAAGAGACCTTTTCGATCAAGGAGATGCCAACTTGCCATGGATGGAGAAAGGCCGCAGTTCAAGCCGCCATCCGCAAGTGCTGATCGGCCTCGTGGTCGCGAGCCTGCTCGTCATGATCGGCTTTCAGGCGCCGGCCGGCGTCAAGACCCTTTCCAAGACCAACCGGCTCGAACGATTGCAGACCGTCGATCTCAGCCGTTCCCTTTCTCTTCGGGAGAAGGATTGCGACAGCGGCAATGATTATGGCTGTAACGCCGGCAAGGCCGGCTTAGGGTTCCCGTACCACGAGTTTCTTTCACCCGCTCCGGGCATCACCGACAACGCCAAAGCCTCGATCGTTGCTGTTGCCATCGTGCCACAAGCTTTCCGAGACTTTGCCAGCGTGGTTCCACGCGCGCCTCCGCATATTATGTATTAGTCATTCCGGCGGTCATCATCATCGGGTTCTTTGGGAACCCTGAGGGATCGGAGTCGTCGGAAACCCGCCGCAGACTCCCATTCCAGAGAGAAAACCGCCGCCGCATATGACACTTGCAACCATTCTTCCATTCATTGTCGCATTGCCCTTCGTCGGCGCACTTCTGACGGCTTTCATGCCGCGCGAGGGTGCGGCGGCAGGCCCCGCCTCCGTTGCGGGCGCAGTCGCCCTATTCGGCCTTGTCAGCAGCATCTTTCTTTATACGAATGTCAGCGGCGGCGGCGTGCTGAAATATGATGTGGAATGGCTGCCGCAACTCGGCCTGAATTTCACCCTGCGGCTCGATGGGTTTGCCTGGATCTTCACGATGCTCATTACCGGCATCGGCCTGCTCGTGGTGCTCTACGCCCGTTATTACATGTCGGCAGAAGACCCGATACCGCGCTTCTTCGCCTTCCTGCTCGCCTTCATGGGCTCGATGCTCGGCGTGGTGCTCTCCGGCAACGTCATCCTGCTGTCGATCTTCTGGGAAATGACCAGCATCTTCTCGTTCCTGCTGATCGGCTACTGGCACCAGAACGCCGGTGCGCGCGACGGCGCGCGCATGGCGCTGACCGTCACCGGGATAGGCGGTTTCAGTCTGTTGGCGGGCCTGCTGATCCTCGGCCATATGGCCGGAAGTTACGATCTCGACAAAATCATCGAGGCAGGCGCGGCCATTCGCGCCCACCCGCTGTATGTACCGGCGCTCATCCTCATCCTTGGCGGCGCGCTGACCAAGAGCGCGCAGTTTCCGTTCCATTTCTGGCTGCCCAACGCCATGGCGGCGCCAACGCCGGTTTCCGCCTATCTGCATTCGGCCACCATGGTGAAGGCCGGGGTTTTCCTGCTGGCGCGGTTCTGGCCGGTGCTGGCGGGCACGCCGGAATGGTTCTGGCTGGTGGGCGCGGCCGGCATCATCACCCTGCTGCTCGGCGCCTATTTCGCCATGTTCCAGCAGGATCTGAAGGGGCTGCTCGCCTATTCCACCATCAGCCATCTCGGCCTCATCACCACGCTTCTGAGCCTCGGCAGCCCGCTTGCGGCGGTGGCGGCCATCTTCCACATGGTCAACCACGCCACCTTCAAGGCGTCGCTTTTTATGGCGGCCGGCATCATCGACCATGAAACCGGCACGCGCGACATGCGACGCTTAAGCGGGCTTTACACCTATATGCCCGCAACCGCGACGCTCGCCATGGCGGCGAGTGCGGCCATGGCCGGGGTGCCGCTGTTCAACGGCTTCCTTTCCAAGGAAATGTTCTTCGCCGAAGCCGTCGAAACCCACGCCGACTCGCTGCTGGACCGGGCGCTGCCCTATGTCGCGACGCTGTCGGGCGCATTCGCCGTCGCCTATTCGCTGCGTTTCATCCACACGGTGTTCTTCGGCCCCAAGCCTGTCGATCTGCCGAACCCGCATCCGCACGAGCCGCCGCGCTGGATGCGTTTCCCCATCGAATTCCTCGTCTTCGCCTGCCTGATCGTCGGCATCGTTCCGAGCCTCTCCATCGGCCCGTTCCTGCATTCGGCCGTGCTTTCAGTTCTCGGTGCGCAAACGCCGGTTTACAGCCTGTCGATCTGGCACGGTTTCAACCTGCCGCTGATCATGAGTATCGCGGCGTTGATCGGCGGCGTCACGATCTATGCCCTGCTCGGCGGTTATTTTTCGCGCTGCGATGACGGTCCGCCGGTCTTCCGGCATTTGCGGGGACAGCGCATCTTCGAGCGCATTCTTGTCACCGTGTCCTGGAAGTGGGCGCGGTGGCTGGAAAGCACGCTCGGCACGCGGCGTCTGCAGCCGCAGCTGAGACTTCTCATCCTCGTGGCGCTTCTTGCCGGTTTCTCGCCTCTCTTCCTTTCGGAATTCTCCCTCTCGCTGCCGCGCGTGACGACCTTCGACCCGATTTTCGCCATCCTCTGGCTGATAGGCATGATCGCGGCCATGGGTGCGGCGTGGCAGGCAAAATATCACCGCCTTGCCGCGCTCGTCATGCTCGGCGTCTCGGGCCTCGTCACCTGCCTCACCTTCGTCTGGCTTTCCGCGCCGGATCTGGCGATCACCCAGCTTCTGGTGGAGATCGTCACCACGGTTCTTATCCTGCTCGGCCTCAGATGGCTGCCGAAACGCGTCGAGAAGGTCGACAGCAGCGATGAGCTGCCCGCGCAGCTTCGCCGCGCCCGCGACTTCCTGCTCGCCGCAGGCAGCGGTATCGGCATGTCCGTCATCGCCTATGCCGTGATGACGCTGCCGGTGCCGAACGCGATTGCGACCTATTTCCTCGAACGCGCCTATACCGAAGGCGGCGGCACCAATGTCGTCAATGTCATCCTCGTCGACTTCCGCGGCTTCGACACCTTCGGCGAAATCGCGGTGCTGGCCATCGTTGCCCTCACTGTCTTTGCGCTGCTGCGCCGTTTCCGCCCCGCCCATGAAAGCATCGGGGTGCCGGAACAGCAGCAGATGCAGAACGCCTTCGATGCCGAACGGCCGGACCGCAGCAAGGGCGATACGGTGCGCGACTATCTCTATGTGCCGTCCATCGTCATGCAATGGATGTTCCCCGTTATCATCACCTTCTCGATCTTCCTGTTCATGCGCGGCCACGACCTGCCGGGCGGCGGCTTTGCGGCCGGCATCACCATGGCGATCGCCTTCCTGCTGCAATATCTCGCCGGCGGGGCGCGCTGGGCGGAAGACCGCATCCGCATCCTGCCGCTACGCTGGATGGGCTTTGGCCTCTTGATGGCGACGGCGACGGGTATCGGCTCCTGGTATTTCGGCTACCCGTTCCTGACCTCCTATTTCCAATATACGGAGATACCCTACATCGGCAAAATGCCGACGGCATCCGCCCTGCTGTTCGATCTCGGCGTCTTTTCGACGGTCGTCGGCTCCACCGTTCTTATCCTGATAGCACTGGCACACCAATCGTTGCGTAACTACCGCGTTCGCACGCCTGAAGCCGCAAAAGCGGAGGACGTGTAATGGAACTCATTCTTGCAATCGGCATCGGCATCATGACCGGCTCCGGCGTGTGGCTGGTGCTGCGCCCGCGCACCTATCAGGTCATCGTCGGGCTTTCGCTGCTGTCTTACGCCGTCAACCTCTTCATCTTCGGCGTCGGCGGCATCAAGACCAATGCGCCACCGGTGCTGGTCAACGGCGTCGACAGTTCCACGCTCGCCGATCCCGTGCCGCAGGCGCTGGTGCTGACGGCCATCGTCATCGGCTTTGCCACCACCGCATTGTTCCTCGTCGTGCTGCTTGCCGCCCGCGGCCTCACCGGCACCGACCATGTGGACGGGAGGGAGACGAAATGATGTCGTTCCCCTTCCACATTGTTATCGCGCCCATTCTGCTGCCGCTGATTACCGCAGCCCTGCTGCTGTTCTTCGACGAGCGCCAGCGCGTGGCGAAAGCCGCCATCAGCCTTGCCTCGACCGTGCTGTTGCTGGTGGTCGCCATATTGCTGTTCCGCGAGGTGAACTCGACGGTCAATACCGAGATCGCCGCCGTGGTATCGAGCGGCGTCTATCTGCTTGGCAACTGGCCGGCGCCTTTCGGCATCGTGCTCGTCGCGGACCGTCTTTCGGGCCTGATGGTGCTGCTCACGGCGCTGCTCGCCATTCCGTCCTTGATCTATTCAATGGCGAAGTGGCACAGGTCGGGCGCGCATTTCCATTCGCTGTTCCAGATGATGCTGGTGGGCGTCAACGGTGCGTTCCTGACCGGCGATCTCTTCAATCTCTTCGTCTTCTTCGAAGTGATGCTGGCCGCCTCCTACGGCCTGTTGCTGCACGGCTCGGGCCAGCAGCGCGTCAAGGCCGGGCTGCATTATATCGCCATCAACCTCGTCGCCGCCCTGTTCTTCCTGATCGGCGTCAGCCTCATCTATGGCGTGACAGGCACGCTGAACATGGGCGACCTCGCCCACCGCATCGAGGGGCTCAACCCGGACCAGCGCATGCTGCTGGAAACCGGGGCCGCAGTCCTTGGCGTCGCGTTTCTGGTCAAGGCCGGCATGTGGCCGCTGAATTTCTGGCTGCCTTCCGCCTATGGCGCGGCGTCGGCCCCGGTGGGCGGGCTCTTCGCCATCATGAGCAAGGTCGGCATTTATGTCATCGCCCGCCTGTCCTTCCTGCTTTTCGGGCAGACGGCGGGGGAATCGGCCGGTTTCGGCCATGACGCGCTGCTGGTCGGCGGCATCGCCACCATCATCTTCGGGGCCATCGGCGTTCTGGCGTCGCAGGCGCTGGGTCGGCTTGCCGGCTTTTCGGTTCTCGTCTCGTCGGGAACGCTGCTTGCCGCCATGGGTACCGGCAATCCGACGGTTGCGGCCGGCGCGCTTTATTACATGGTCAGCTCCACCCTCACCATCAGCGCCTTCTTCATGCTGATCGAGCTGGTGGAACGCGGACAGGATGCCGGCGCGAACGTTCTTGCCGTGACCATGGAGGCCTATGGCGAGGGCGATGAGGAAGAGGAGGAAGAGGAAGTCGGCGTGACCATGCCCGCCACCATGGCGGTGCTCGGCGCCTGTTTTGCCGCCTGCGGCATTCTTCTGGCCGGCCTGCCGCCGCTTTCGGGCTTCATCGCCAAATTCTCGATGCTGACGGCCATCCTCAATCCTTCCGGGCTTGGCGCCAATGACAGCGTTTCCACGTTGTCCTGGTGGCTGGTCTTCCTGATCGTCTTTGCCGGTTTCGCCTCGCTTATCTCGATGACGCGCGCCGGCATCCGCACCTTCTGGGCTTCCATCGAAGGCACCGTGCCGCGCGTGCTCGTCATCGAAATCGCCCCCGTGATGCTGCTGCTCGGCCTGACGCTTGCCATGACCGTGCAGGCAGGGCCGGTGATGCGTTACATGCAGGAGACGGCGCGTATTCTCGACCTGCCGGCGAGCTATATTCAGGGCGTCATTTCCGCACCGAGGGCGGGAAGCAATCCGGAGGCGGAGCCATGATGAGCCGTCTCCTGCCCTACCCGCTGCTGACGATCTCGCTGATCTTCTTCTGGATGACGATCAACAGCTTTTCGCCGGGGCATCTGCTGCTCGGCACCGGTGTTGCGCTTGTCGCCTCCTGGGCGATGGCGTCGCTCAGGCCCGCCAAGCCGCGCATCCGCAACTGGCACAGGCTGGTGCAGCTGATCCTGATCGTGCTCTACGATATCGTCAGGTCCAATATCGCGGTTGTGAGGATCATCCTGTTCAAGCGCGAGAGGGACCGCAAATCCGGCTTCCTGGCCGTACCGCTTGATATTCGCGATCCCATGGCGCTTGCCGTTCTGGCGACGATCCTGACCTCGACACCGGGAAGCGCATGGCTCGAATATAATTCCAGCCAGGGCACGCTGCTGCTTCACGTTCTCGACGATGTGGATGAGGCGGCGTGGATAAGCCTCATCAAGAACCGTTATGAAAAACTGCTGATGGAGATATTCGAATGAGTTCGATTATCCTTTTCTGGTCCTTCTCGCTGGCGCAGTTCATGCTCGCCATCGCCATGGTGATCTCGGTCTATCGCATCGCCATCGGCCCGCGCGCGCAGGACCGCGTGCTGGGCGTGGATACGCTTTATGTCAACGCCATGCTGCTTCTCCTGACCTTCGGCCTGCGCACCGGCAACGACATCTATTTCGAAGCGTCGCTGCTGATCGCCATCCTCGGCTTCGTCTCCACCGTCGCCCTTTCCAAATTCCTGATGCGCGGCGAGGTGATCGAATGAGCGAGGCGCACGAATTTCCCCTCTGGGCCGCCATTGCCGTGGCCTTCTTTGTCCTTCTGGGCGCCTCGCTGACGCTGATCGGCACCATCGGTTTTGCCAGGCTCAACAGCTTCTATGAGCGCCTGCACGCACCCACACTCGGCACCAGCTGGGGCACCGGCGGCATCGTCATGGCCTCGATCATCTATTTCTCCGTCTCCGGCGACCGCTTCGCCTTCCACGAAATCTTCATCGGCATCTTCATGACGGTGACGACCCCGGTTTCCCTGATGCTGCTGGGACGGGCAGCACTTTATCGGGACCGGGCGGAGCAGAATACGGATAATCGGGAGCATTTGTAGGCCAAGGCTCCCTACGGCGGCGAAGCTCTGCGCGCACCCGCCGCCATTTGCCCTGTTCGAAATTCCGGGAATATCGCCAGGCGCGATCTTCCTCGATGACCGCGAATTCCTCGGCAGCATTCCCATATGTCTTGCTTAAGACATCGGCGACGCGCGTTATCTCGGCGCGCGGGACAAGCATGGGTCGCACAGCTTGCTGCCAAATGACATATATAAAAGCGGAAAATCCACACGCTCCAATCACCACGATTGAAAACCAGCTCGATACGGATAGTTCCATGACTGCACTCCATGGCTATTCCGCAAGACATTATCCTATAATGGGATAATTCCAAATCAGGATTAATCCATGAGCTCCTAAAATTTCGGGGTTCTGGAGCTCGTGACGAAGTCTACACATACACCCGAGTACCGGCTCCTTGTTGAGATACTGACCGACACGCGGCGAAAAGCGGGCCTGACACAACAGCAGGTCGCAGATCGGTTGGGCAAGCCTCAGTCCTATGTCGCAAAGGCCGAGGGCTCTGAAAGACGAATAGACGTCGTTGAATTTGCAAAATTGTCGGCCGCAATGGGCGAAGACCCAACCGCGCTTCTTCAACTGTTGCTCACAAGAATGGAGGAACAGGGCGTTCCTCTCTGATCAAGACTGTTTCGAAGCAATGACAAAAGCATATGATAGAAACAGCCAATGATGGAACTGCCCACGCCCTGCGAATGGACACGCCAACACACAATCAGTTCATTCAACAATGCCATTGAGATAAATGGTGCCCGGAGGCGGATTTGAACCACCGACACGCGGATTTTCAATCCGCTGCTCTACCAACTGAGCTATCCGGGCACTTCAGGTCCTTGAAGAAC
>QFOL01000403.1 GCA_003241215.1 Agrobacterium fabrum | reverse complement strand
CGATACCAAGCGCGGCGACTGCGAACAAACCCTTGAAGCGCCGAAAGGCAGCAAACATCGTTATCTCCTGTTGGCCGCCCTCCCATGAGCGGCATCTCAGCAGGCGATATAGCAACTCATGATCATCATTTTTAGAGCACCTGCCTTAAATTTTTTGTGATATGCAACCAAAGCGGGAGACGCACGCGTATTGCGACAAATCCGGCTGCCCGGAAAACAAAAAACCCGGCACAGGGTCTCCCCTGCGCCGGGCCTTATTGTCCCCTTGGGAGGAACGATAAGTGTATCAGTCGACGTTGAAGGTCAGCGGCTTGACCTGGCGGATCGCCGGGTTGGCGCGCAGCTTGTCGAGCACGGCTTCGGACACCGGGCCGTCGACATAAAGCAGCGCGATGGCGTCGCCACCTTCCTTTTCACGGCCGAGCTGGAAGTTGGCGATGTTGACGCCAGCCTCGCCGAGCGTGGTGCCCATGAAGCCGATCATGCCGGGAACGTCGGTGTTGGTGATGTAGATCATGTGCGATCCGACATCGGCATCCATGTTGATGTTCTTGATCTGGATGAAGCGCGGCTTGCCATCCGAGAACACCGTGCCGGCAACCGAGCGGATCTGGTTTTCCGTCTTGACCGTCAGCTTGATGTAGCCGTCGTAAACGCCGGTCTTGTCGCGCTTGACCTCGGAAAGGATGATACCCTTTTCCTTGATCATGACCGGGGCCGAAACCATGTTCACATCCGCAACCTGGCTGCGGATCAGGCCGGCCAGCAATGCACTGGTCAATGCCTTCGTGTTCATGCTGGCGGTTGCGCCGTCATAAAGGATTTCGATTTCCTTGGTGGCGCTTTCCTGCACCTGACCGACGAAGGAGCCGAGAACATCCGCCAGACGGATGAAAGGCTTCAGGCGCGGTGCTTCCTCAGCCGTGATCGACGGCATGTTGATGGCGTTGGAAACCGCACCCTTGACGAGGTAATCCGACATCTGCTCGGCAACCTGAAGGGCGACGTTTTCCTGCGCTTCCGTGGTCGAAGCGCCGAGATGCGGCGTGCAGACGACATTCGGCAGGCCGAAAAGCGGGCTTTCAGTCGCGGGCTCGACTTCGAACACGTCGAAACCGGCGCCGGCGACATGGCCGGACTTGATGGCATCGGCAAGGGCCGCCTCATCCACCAGACCGCCACGGGCGCAGTTGACGATACGCACGCCCTTCTTGGTCTTGGCAAGGTTCTCTGCATTGAGGATGCCGCGCGTCTTGTCGGTCATCGGCACGTGCAGGGTGATGAAATCGGCCTGGGCCAGAAGCTCGTCCAGCTCAACCTTGGTGACGCCCATTTCCTGCGCGCGTTCCGGCGACAGGAAGGGGTCATAAGCAAGAACATGCATCTTGAGACCGAGTGCACGCGAGCAGACGATGGAGCCGATGTTGCCGGCACCGATGACGCCAAGCGTCTTGCCGGTGATTTCGACACCCATGAATTTCGACTTTTCCCACTTGCCGGCCTGCGTGGAGCTGTCAGCGGCCGGAAGCTGGCGCGCAACGGCGAACATCAGCGCAATCGCATGTTCGGCTGTCGTGATGGAGTTGCCGAAAGGCGTGTTCATGACGATGATACCGCGGCGCGAGGCAGCCGGAATATCGACATTGTCGACGCCGATGCCGGCGCGGCCGATGACCTTGAGGTTGGTCGCCGCCTCGATCAGCTTTTCGGTCGCCTTGGTGGCGGAGCGGATGGCAAGACCATCGTAGTTGCCGATGATTTCGGCAAGCTTGTCCTTGTCCTTGCCGAGTTTCGGCTGGAAATCGACTTCGACGCCACGATCGCGGAAAATCTGGACGGCGGTTTCCGACAGTTCGTCGGATACGAGTACGCGAGGTGCCATGGTTCACGGGCTCCTTGAAAAATGGTGAATCTATTGTTTTACGCATTTCCGGACGCAAAACCGGTGTCCACTTTTGCTGGAAATGCTCTCAAGCGGGGAATGTGCGGCCCTGCATCAGCGCAGGGCCGGTATCAAAATCAGGCGGCAGCCTTGGAAAGTGCTGCCTTCTGCGTCTGGTAGGCCCAGGCGAGCCAGGGCATGACGGCTTCCATATCCGCCGTCTCGATGGTCGCGCCGGCCCAGATGCGCAGGCCGGACGGAGCGTCACGGTAAGCGCCGATATCGAGGGCGACATTTTCCTTTTCGAGCAGGGCGACAACGCCCTTGGCGAAATCGGCCTGTGCGGCGGCATCCAGCGCCTGCACCTCGGGATCGACGATCTTCAGGCAGACGGAGGTGTTGGAGCGGGTTTCCGGCTTGACGGCCAGATTGGCGATCCAGTCGTTCTTCTCGATGAAGTCGTAGATAACCTTGGCATTGGCGTCGGCACGGCCGATCAGCGCCTTGAGGCCACCGAGGCTCTTCGCCCACAGCAGCGCGTCGATGTAATCTTCAACGCAGAGCATGGACGGCGTGTTGATGGTTTCGCCGGTGAAGATGCCTTCGATCAGCTTGCCGCCGGAGACCATGCGGAAAATTTTCGGCAGCGGCCATGCCGGCGCGTAGCTCAAGAGACGCTCGACAGCGCGGGGCGAAAGGATGATGACGCCATGGCCGCCCTCACCGCCCAGAACCTTCTGCCAGGAGAAGGTGACGACGTCGAGTTTCGTAAAATCCATCTCCTGTGCGAAGGCCGCCGAAGTGGCGTCGCAGATGGTCAGACCCTTGCGGTCAGCCGGGATGAAATCGGCATTGGGAACGCGAACGCCAGAGGTGGTGCCGTTCCAGGTGAAGACCACGTCGCGGTCGAAATCGACTTCGGCAAGGTTCGGCAACAGGCCGTAATCGGCCTCGAATTTGCGGACGTCCTTCAGCTTCAGCTGCTTGACGACGTCGGTGACCCAGCCCGCGCCGAAGCTTTCCCAGGCGAGCATATCGACGCCGCGTTCACCGAGCAGCGACCAGAGCGCCATTTCAACGGCGCCGGTGTCGGATGCGGGAACGATACCGATGCGATAATCGGCAGGAACAGCAAGAACTTCACGGGTGAGATCGATGGCCTGCTTCAGCTTGGCTTTGCCAACCTTGGCGCGATGCGAGCGACCGAGCGGCGCATCGGAGAGAGCTTCTAGCGACCAACCGGGACGCTTCGAGCAGGGACCAGAGGAAAAATGCGTATTGCCCGGACGGACGTCCGGCTTCACGATATCTGTCATTTGACTACCC
>QFOL01000402.1 GCA_003241215.1 Agrobacterium fabrum | reverse complement strand
TGCGGGCCGTCCCGAACTTGCCGCTCAGGAGCGCGAAGAAATCGTCATCATCAAGGAATTCATGCCGGAAGAAATTCCGGCCGAGAAGGTGCGCGAACTCTGCCAGGCCGTCATCAGCGAGACAGGCGCCTCCGGCCTGCGTGACATGGGCAAGTGCATGAATGCGCTGAAGGAGCGCTATCCCGGCCAGATCGACTTTGCGAAGGCCTCC
Source organism: Agrobacterium fabrum (assembly GCA_003241215.1). Lineage (GTDB taxonomy): Bacteria > Pseudomonadota > Alphaproteobacteria > Rhizobiales > Rhizobiaceae > Agrobacterium > Agrobacterium fabrum_A. Next base: position 5,318 of record QFOL01000402.1, on the reverse strand, counting down.
GGCGTCGTGAAGGACTTGCTGAAGTAAATTCGGCAATGCCGAAAAAGTAAAGGCAGGGCAGATGTGAGCTGCCCTGCCTTTTTTCTGTCGACGAAAACGCATTCCGGCGGATCAAAATGCGGTCCTTCACAGGCTTTTTTCGGGGGACGTGCCTGCGGGCGCCGGCAGATTATACGGAGGTCAATCACTGCCTTCGCTGATGTTTTTACATCGCCGCTTCGGCCGGCTCAAATTACAAAAACATAATTTTTGGTGATGTTGCAGTGCCATAAATTTGCCTGAAGCGGGCGCAATGGCGATTTGCTGTCTTCAACCCGCTCGAAGGCGCTGTTGGCCTCTCTGTCGGGACGCTTCAACCCTGCGGCTTCTTTTGCTCATGCAGATGGTGGCGCTGGATCGCCTCCATGTGGGTTTGATAATCTTTGCTGGTGGGGAAAACCACTGTGGCCTTTGACCAGTCGATATCGTCGAAGCCCGCCCAGTCCGGATCGTCGCGCGTAGCGCGGTCGATGTCCTCGTCGGTCATGGCTTCGACGCGCCCCCAATCGGTCTTGCTTTTCTCGCCGCGAGCCCACTTGGCGCGTATTTCTTCCAGGGAATATCTGACGATATGCTCTTCGCTCATTTTTCGTCTCCTGCGATGTCAACGCCGCCTGTGAATAGTGGGTATTATTTACCTGCCCGTTTTGTATTGCGGCTTTTCTGCGCTTATATGAAAGACTGGCCTCGAACAGGTAACCCATGCGCTTTTCCAACTCTTTCCTCGATGAGATACGCGACCGCGTGCACATCTCCGATGTGATCGGCCGACGTGTGTCCTGGGACAAGAAGAAGACCAATACGTCGCGCGGGGATTATTGGGCCTGCTGCCCGTTCCATGGTGAGAAGAGCCCGAGCTTCCACTGCGAGGACCGCAAGGGGCGGTATCATTGTTTCGGTTGCGGCGTTTCCGGCGATCACTTCCGCTTTCTGACCGAGCTTGAGGGCCTGAGTTTCCCGGAGGCCGTGCAGCAGATTGCCGATATGGCCGGCATTTCCATGCCGCAGCCCGATCCGCAGGCGGAAAAGCGCGAGCGCGAGCGCACCTCGCTGCAGGACGTCATGGAAATGGCGACGCTGTTCTTTCAGGACCAGTTGCAGACGGCGCTCGGTGCACGGGCGCGGGCTTACCTGCGCGATCGCGGGTTGACCGGGCGCACCATCGAGACTTTCCGACTGGGTTATGCGCCCGATAGCCGCAATGCGCTGAAAGAGCATCTGGCGAGCAAGGGCGTAACGAAGGAACAGATGGAGGCCTGCGGGCTGGTGGTGCATGAGAATGTGCCGGTCTCCTATGACCGGTTCCGAGACCGCATCATGTTTCCGATCCTGTCGTCGCGGGAAAAGGTGATTGCTTTCGGCGGCCGCGCCATGGCGGCGGATGCGGTGGCGAAATATCTGAATTCCAACGAAACAGAGCTCTTTCACAAAGGCAATGTTCTCTACAATTTCGCCCGCGCCAGGCGCGCCTCGCAGGCGGCAGGCGGTTCGGTCATCGCCGTCGAAGGTTATATGGATGTCATCGCGCTTTATCAGGCGGGTGTGGAAAATGCCGTCGCCCCGCTCGGCACGGCGCTGACCGAAAGCCAGCTCGATCTCCTCTGGAAAATGTCACCGCAGCCGATCCTCTGCTTCGATGGCGATGGCGCCGGCATTCGCGCCGCCAACCGTGCCGCCGATCTTGCCCTGCCGCATATCAAGCCAGATCGTTCCGTCAGCTTCGCGCTTCTGCCCGATGGCAAGGATCCGGACGATCTCGTGCGGCTGGAGGGGCGTGCGCCTTTCGACCGGGTATTATCCGAAGCCAAGCCGCTGGCGGCGATGATCTGGAGCCGCGAGACGTCAGGTGTCACTTTCGATACGCCGGAAAAACGCGCCCAGCTTGAAAGCCGGTTGCGGCAGATTGTGGCCGTTATCGGCGATGAGACGGTGCGCCGTTTTTACCAGCAGGATATGCGCGACAGGCTGAACGGCTTTTTCCAACCGCGTTTCCAGCAAAGCGGGGCGCAGAACGGCAATTTCCGTCGCAGTGGCGCGCAGCCGGCGGGACGTGGCTTCCAGCGCAATGCGCCGGGGCGGGGCGGGGCGATGGCCGCACCGGCCAGCAGCATTTCCGAGCGGCTGGCGCAATCGGGCCTCGTCAGGGGCTATCAGACCAAGCCTTCGCTCCGGGAAAGCGTTCTCGCCATCACCATCGTCAACCATCCCGAACTGCTGCTCGAGGAATATGACGAGATCGCCGCCATCGACTACGAGAACCGCGATCTGCAGCGCCTGTGGTCGACGGTGCTGACCTATGCGGCGGAAAGTGCAGCGGAGATTTCGCGGGCAGGGCTCGTCGAGCGGCTGTCGCAACAGGGGTTCGAAGCGCTTTTGAAGACCATGGACCAGCAGGTGCGCAATGCCCGCCTGTGGACGGCGACGGAGCAGGCGGCGATGGAGGATGCGCGTGAGGGTTACGTGCAGGCGCTTTCCCTGCATAAGCGGACAAAATCCCTGCTGTGGCAGAAACGCGAGCTGGAGCGGGAAATCGCCGAGGCGACGGATGACGAACGCGGCACGCTGCTGGTGCGGGCGCTGGCCGAGGTGCAGCTGGAAATCGGTCGCATGGAAAATCAGGAAGCGATCATCGATGGTTTCGGGGTCATGTCCGGCCGGGTGAAGGGGCCGGCTGTCGGTCATGGCTGATCGGGTCGGCAAGAATTGAAAGGCCTGTGGGGTTGCCTTTTGCGGCAGGCGTCCTAAATAGGGGATAGTCTGGTGATAACCCGCAAAATGCGGCTCTTTTTAAGAATTTCCGTGGCTGTCTCGCTCTCAAAGGCTTGACGGGGCGGGAAATAGCGGGAATCACCATTTCAGGAAAAGTAAGGTGGAATGGGCCTTGGCGGATAGAAATTGCATGAGCTTGCATTCTGCCTGAGGCTGCCGTGGTTAATCGGCAATTAAAGATCACTCCGTTAGGTGTCTGACAGTGATTCGCGGCAATGCGCCGGATGCTCAAGGGGCGGACGGCGATGCGGCGGAACAGGTGTTAGCGTCAGGGAAAGCGACGAGATAGATGGCAACCAAAGTCAAAGAAAACGAAGAAGCAGAAAACGAACGCGACGGTGCGACGGACGGCCCGCTTCTCGACCTTTCGGATGACGCGGTCAAGACGACCTTTCGGATGACGCGGTCAAGAAAATGATCAAGGCCGCCAAGAAGCGCGGCTATGTGACGATGGACGAGCTGAATTCCGTCCTGCCGTCCGAAGAAGTGACCTCCGAGCAGATCGAAGACACGATGGCGATGCTGTCCGATATGGGCATCAATGTCATCGAGGACGAGGATGCCGAGGAAGCAACGGCGAGCGACGACGACAGCGATTCCGACAGCGACGATTCCGAAGGCGGGGAACTGGCCCCTTCCGGCGGCACCGCGCTTGCGACCGCCAAGAAGAAAGAACCGACCGACCGTACCGACGACCCGGTGCGTATGTATCTGCGCGAAATGGGTTCCGTGGAGCTTCTGTCGCGCGAAGGCGAAATCGCTATCGCCAAGCGCATCGAGGCCGGCCGCGAAACGATGATTTCGGGCCTGTGCGAAAGCCCGCTGACGTTCCAGGCGCTGATCATCTGGCGCGACGAACTCAACGAAGGCACGACGCTGCTGCGCGAGATCATCGATCTCGAAACCACCTATTCCGGTCCGGAAGCCAAGGCGGCGCCGCAGTTCCAGAGCCCGGAAAAGATCGAAGCGGACCGCAAGGCTGCCGAGGAGAAGGAAAAGACCCGCAAGCTGCGCGCGCCGACCGGCGACGAGGATGTGACGGATGTTGGCGGCGATGGCCTGCCGCCGGAAGAGGAAGAAGAGGACGACGACGAGTCCAATCTTTCGCTTGCCGCGATGGAAGCCGAACTGCGTCCGCAGGTCATGGAAACGCTCGACACCATCGCTGATACCTACAAGAAGCTGCGCAAGCTTCAGGACCAGCAGGTCGAGGCGCGCCTTGCCTGCACCGGCACCCTGTCTTCCGGTCAGGAACGTCGTTACAAGGAATTGAAGGATCAGCTGATCACGGCCGTCAAGTCGCTGTCGCTGAACCAGAACCGTATCGACAGCCTTGTCGAGCAGCTCTACGACATTTCCAAACGCCTGATGCAGAATGAAGGCCGTCTGCTGCGCCTTGCCGAATCCTATGGCGTCAAGCGTGACAGCTTTCTCGAGCAGTATCACGGTGCGGAACTCGATCCGAACTGGATGAAGTCGATTGCCAATCTGGCTGCCCGCGGCTGGAAGGAATTCGCCCGCGAGGAAAGCAACACGATCCGCGAGATCCGTCAGGAAATCCAGAATCTCTCCACGGAAACCGGCATTTCCATCGCCGAATTCCGCCGCATCGTTTCGATGGTGCAGAAGGGCGAGCGCGAAGCGCGTATCGCCAAGAAGGAAATGGTCGAGGCCAACCTGCGTCTGGTGATCTCGATTGCGAAGAAATACACCAACCGTGGTCTGCAGTTCCTCGATCTCATTCAGGAAGGCAATATCGGCCTGATGAAGGCGGTCGACAAGTTCGAATATCGCCGTGGTTACAAGTTCTCGACCTATGCGACCTGGTGGATCAGGCAGGCGATCACCCGTTCGATCGCCGACCAGGCCCGCACGATCCGTATTCCGGTGCATATGATCGAGACGATCAACAAGATCGTCCGTACCTCGCGCCAGATGATCCACGAGATCGGCCGTGAACCAACGCCGGAAGAGCTGGCCGAGCGCCTGCACATGCCGGTTGATAAAGTGCGTAAAGTGCTGAAAATCGCGAAAGAGCCGGTTTCACTCGAAACCCCGATTGGTGACGAGGAAGACAGCTCGCTGGGCGACTTCATCGAAGACAAAAACGCGGTTCTGCCGGTTGAGTCTGCGATCCTGTCAAACCTGCGCGAAACCACGACCCGCGTACTGGCGACCCTGACACCGCGTGAAGAACGTGTGCTGCGCATGCGTTTCGGTATCGGCATGAACACCGATCACACGCTGGAAGAAGTCGGCCAGCAGTTCAACGTAACGCGGGAACGTATCCGTCAGATCGAAGCCAAGGCTCTGCGTAAGCTGAAGCACCCAAGCCGCAGCCGCAAGCTGCGCAGCTTCCTCGATACGTAAGCGTTAAGCCTGCACAGCCATGTATCCTTCACTGACAATCGACCTCAATGCGATTGTCGGTAACTATCGGCTGCTTGCCGGCAAGGCTGCGCCCGCTTGCGCGGTGGCGGCTGTTATCAAAGCTGATGCTTATGGTCTGG
>QFOL01000401.1 GCA_003241215.1 Agrobacterium fabrum | reverse complement strand
TATCACGCTGTCCGGTCCCGATCTGGCGGCTCTTCTGTGCAGCCGTGTGTGCCATGATGTGATTTCTCCTGTCGGCGCCATCAATAACGGCCTCGAACTTCTGGACGAGGGCGGCACGGATGACGATGCGCTCGATCTCATCCGCACGTCAGCCCTTAACGCATCCGTGCGGCTGAAGTTCGCCCGCCTTGCTTTCGGCGCTTCCGGCTCCGCCGGCGCGTCCATCGACACCGGCGAGGCCGAAAAGGCCGCCCAGGATTTCGCCGCCGCCGAAAAGAAGGCGGAGGTGAGCTGGAACGGCCCGCGCGCCATCGTTGCGAAGAATCGTGTCAAACTTCTGCTCAACCTTTTCCTCGTGGCTTATGGCGCCATTCCGCGCGGCGGCAATGTGGATGTGCTGCTGGAAAGCCCCGACGGCGACGCCAGGTTCGAAATCACCGTCAAGGGCCGGATGATGCGGGTGCCGGCCAAATTCGTGGAAATTTACGAGGGCAGGCTGGAAGAGGCGGTCGACGCCCATTCCGTTCAGCCCTATTACACGCTGCTTCTGGCCGAGGAGGCCAATATGGCGGTGGAATATAAGGTGCATGACGACCGCATCGTCTTTACCGCCAAGACGGTTGCCGAGTGACCGCTCAATCGCCGATCTGAATTTGTGAAAGGGCCGGGACCGCGTCTGTCGACGCGCCGGCCTTTTTTTCGTTTTGGGGAGCATGTTCATGACACGTCTGACAACCGCTCGCCTTGTCCTGCGGCCGCATGCCATCGCGGATGAGGCGTCTTATCGCAGGTTCTGGGGCGCGGATGTTCCGCCGATCGAAGGGGTCACATCGCTTGCCCCGCTGGATCCGGAATTCGCCTTCGCCCGGCTTTTACGGTTTCTCGGCCATTGGACCGTTTTCGGCTTCGGCCCCTTCGCGGTGGAAGAGCGCGCCACGGGGCGCATTGTCGGCGAGGTGGGCTTTGCCCATATGCGCCGCGGCAACGGAGCCGATTTCGACGGCGCGCCCGAGGCGATGTGGAAAATCGACGGTGCGTTGGCGGGCAAGGGCATCGCCACCGAGGCGGTGGAGGCGGCCATCCGATGGTTCGACGATAGCGGCATTTCGCAGCGAACCGTCTGCATGATCAATCCGCTGAACAGCCCGTCGCTGGCCATAGCCGCCCGATTCGGCTTCCGGCCATTTCGCGATACGACGTTCCGCGACAGTCCCGTTCGCCTTTTCGAGCGGATCACGGATATCTAGGCATTTTCAGTAAGAGTTCGACGCGGGCTTCTCCAGCGCCCGGTGCTGCTGTCTCGAATCGCGTTTCAGGACGACCTGAAACCTGTTTGAGGTCTCGGCGGGCGGCGGATTGAACCAGGAGTTGGTCCATATCAACTCCGGAGCATCCCATGCGCTATCTTCTTCTGGCGGTCATCGTCATTTTTTCCACTGTCCAGTCAGCAACGGCGGAAAGCGGCATCGGTTTTAAACAGATCGAATTGCCGGATGAGGCCGGTTCGAGAACGCTAACCGTTTCATTGTGGTACCCGGCCGCGCCGTTGGGCAAAAGCGAGATCGTCGGTGAAAATGCCGCCTTTTACGGCCTTGAGGTTCAACCGGGCGCTTCCCTTCTTGACGGTTCCCGTCCTCTCATATTGCTGTCGCACGGTTTCGGCGGCAGCTGGCGCAATCTGAACTGGATTGCCGGTGAGCTTGTTCGGGAAGGTTATGTCGTGGCTGCCCCGGATCATGGCGGCGAATCGTTCACCGAAGAAAATGCGACCGAGATCGTTCCATTGTGGAAGCGGCCGCGCGACATCAGCAGAACGCTGACCGCATTGCTCGGCGATGACCGATTCGCCGGCAGGATCGACGCGACGCGCATCGCCGTAATCGGCCATTCCCTCGGCGGCTGGACCGCAATGGAGCTGGTTGGCGCGCGATACAGCGCCGATCTTGCCCTGAAGGATTGCAGCGGGGAGAAGCGCCCGCCGCAATGCAAGGCTCCGCGGCTGCTCGCCAAAGTCGGGGTTGTCGGTGACGGCAGGGCCGATCCGCGTCTTTCGATGGATTTGAAGGATGCCCGCATCCGCGCCGCCATCGCACTCGATCTCGGGCCGGCCGCAGGTTTCCTGCCGGAGACGCTGCAAGCCGTCGGCGTGCCGGTTCTGGTTCTGGCCGCGGGTGTGGAAACACCGGAGATCGCCGCCATCAAGGCCGATTCCGAGTATATAGCCCGGCATCTGCCAAAGGCGACGACTGTTTATCGCGACATACCGGATGCCAGCCATTTCAGCTTCATGCAGTCTTGCAAGCCGAATGGCGAAAAGATCGTCGAGGAGCTTTCACCGGGCGAAGGTTTCGTCTGCCGGGATGGCGGCGGCAGGGACCGCGCGGCCATCCATGCGCAGATCGCCGAGATTATCCTGGGCTTTCTGAAAGCGGAAATGCGCTAGGTCGGGTTTTCCGGACGCCTCGTGGCCGGATGGTCCTGAGGCGTCCCTTTTTCAAACGGCATTTGCCGGATGGTGCCGATAAACGAGGTCTTCGGGATCGGAACGGGGTGCCGCCGGGTCGAGCCTGCCGCCGATTCGTTCGGCGACGGCCGCGGATTTGCGGTTCTGTGGCGAGACGTAGCTGACAAGCGTGGGTAGGTTCAGGGTCTTGAAGGCCCAGTCGCGCAGCGCCGAGGCGGCTTCCGCTGCATAACCGCGCCCTTCATGGCCGTCGTAAAGCAGCCAGCCCAGTTCCTTTTCCGGAAACAGCGGACCGTGATTGATGCCGACCTGGCCGACACATTGCCCCGTTTCGCCAAGCTCGATCATCAGTGCGCCGTGGCCGAAGAAGTGCCAGTTGGCCTGATCGTGGCAGAACACGCCCCATGTTTTCCAGAGATCGTAGGGTCCGCCGACACCGATGGAGCGTGGCGACGCCATGAAATCCCGATAGGCGGGGAAGTCCGTGATCGCCAGCGGGCGCAGCGTCAGGCGTTCGGTCCTGAGGGTGGGGATAGGGTGGTTCATGTGCCGTCGTCCTTTTGCGGCGCGTAGCCAAGCTCTTCTTCCCTCATTCCTGTGCTTGTCACAGGAATCTAGCCAGCCCAAGTCCTTGGGCTGAAAAGAGTCCTCCCGCCACGCAGGCGCGTGTCGGCTGGATTCCTGTGACAAGCACAGGAATTGTCTGTCGGAATTATGCTTTATTGTTCGGGAAGTTGGATGACCTCCGAGGCGGCCACCCCGGAGGTC
>QFOL01000063.1 GCA_003241215.1 Agrobacterium fabrum | reverse complement strand
AAGAATCTCATTTCCGCGAATCATAGTCAAGAGTCTTGGCATCGAATTTTTCGGTGAGCGATTTTCTTTTGCCTTGTGAAAGGTGAAAGACATGGACAGTACATGTGTAACGACGCCCTTTGGGCGGCGAGCGATGTCGTTTGGCGTCCTCGCAACCCAGTTTGCCGCGCAGAAAAACAAAAAGACGGAAGCCGTCGATAAATGGAAACTCTATCGTTCCGTCTGTGAAGCCAGGCCATTGCTCGGCGTGACCGACCGCTCGCTTGCGGTTCTGAATGCGCTTTTGAGCTTTTATCCGAAAAACGAGCTTTCCAGCGACGCCGGACTGGTCGTGTTCCCGTCGAATGCGCAATTATCGCTGAGAGCGCATGGCATGGCGGAACAGACATTGCGCCGGCATCTTTCGGCCCTTGTCGAGGCGGGTCTCATCATTCGCAAGGACAGCCCGAACGGAAAACGTTACGCCCGCAAACACAGAGGAGGGGAGATCAGCGAAGCTTACGGTTTCTCGCTGGCGCCGCTTCTTGCCCGCAAAAGAGAAATCGAGGAACTGGCTGAACGCATCATTCGCGAAAGGCTCGACCTTCAGCGGCTCCGTGAAAGCATCAGCCTCTGCCGCCGCGATATCCAGAAGTTTTGCGAAATGATTTCCGCCCGTGGTGACGTCGAAATCTTCGAAGGATTCCAGACCCGCTACAATGCCATTGCACGCTCTCTTGGCCGAAACGCCAAGCCTGCGGAACTCAAGGAAATCGCCGGTTTTCTGGCCTCGCTGCGTGCCGAGGTGACCAACTATCTGGAAAATATTGAAAAACTGGAAAAAACGGGCGGCAATGACTGCCAAAATGAGCGCCTCATAAAGAATTCAGAATCTGAATCCATATCTGAACGGCGCAATTTGCGTGAAGCGATAACCGTCGCACCTGCCGGCATCACAGCCACCCAGCCCAGCCAGCCAGCCCCCGTTGGTCCAAAGCCCTCACCGTTGCCGTCTAAGCCAGTTCTTCATAAGCAATTTTTTGTTCCTGATATTGTTTTGGTTTTGAAGGCTTGCCCGGATATTTCGCTCTATGCCCCAGGAGGCGCGGTAACCAGCTGGCGCGATCTGGAGGTCGCAACCTCGGTCATCAAAACCATGTTCAACATCAGCCAGTCTGCTCATCAGGACGCCCTCGCGACCTTCGGCCGACAGGGAACCGCAGCCATTCTCGCCTGCCTGCTGCAGAAGGCGGACCAGATAAGTTCACTCGGCGGATACCTGCGCAATCTGACGCGCAAGGCCCAGGATGGCGGTTTCGATGTGCAGACAATGCTTCTGGCCCAGCTGCGCGGGCGCAAGGACAAGATGGAGGCTGGCATGGAGTAGCAAATTCCTAGCCCCGAAAATGGTCACCGCTTGCAGAAAAACCGGTCCGAAGTTACATTAACGCTGCTTCCGCAAGTACCAAGAGATTCGCTTTCAGGCTACCCGATGTTACCCGGGGCCGCGGGAGTTCTATGGTTAATGCAAGGTAATGAAAGCAAAGTGGCAATTAGCTTTCGTTTGCGTTTTTCCATGATTGGTTTCAATCGCTTGAGTCCCGGTGCTTTTTGCTCGCAATGCTGCCAGAAAGGTCGGAAGTTGCGCCTTTTGACACTGGATCGTCCCCGGAAATCGGACATGCGCCGGGCAAGAACCGGAACTAGAAGCTGCTGAAACCGGACCGCCCGGGAGGGAAGGTGAATTCGCCCCGACCGCGGGGTGGGAATGAACCTTCGATAAGCTTCTGCGTTTGTGTTGATTGCTTCAACGGATTGCTGAGCCGATGATTTTTCCTGACGATGTCGAACTGGCTGTCGCTCTTTATATGGCCGATTACGCCTTGCCCCGGCACGGGGCCATTGAAAGACTTCTGAGAGCGGGGCTTGAAAGGACGGGCCATCTGCCCGGCGGTGAGGGCAGGCCACCCGAAATCGCCGATGGCCGACCGAGCGCTGACTATGTCCAATATCGCTCCTATCTCGAGGGCGACACATAAGGGCGGGAACCAAAGCCGGCGCGGTCTGTTTATGGCGCAGATAATCGTGCCAGGATATTCGCCCCATGTGTTCCAGATCATCCTTTTTCGCAATTGCGCTCGCCGCCGTGGTGGCCTTGCCGGTCGCCGCCCAACCCGTCGAAGTCAGCAGGCTTGAGGCTGACAAAGCCCAGGACGCTTCATTATCGCCGGCAGTCACCGCCCCAAACTACATTACCGATGTCTCCGGTAAGAAAGTCCGGTTGGTGGGTCCGCGATTTTATCCCGACAGCGCACGGATGCTGGAATTTCCGGGCCGGAGGATAAACCCTGCAACCTCGTCTGGAGGAGACGCCCTGTCACTGCGGTGAAGTATATGGCGGGCGGAACGATCAATATTGAATTGGCAGGGGCGGAATGAAAACCAGGAGTGAGACTTCCGGCGATAAACCGGATGCGAAGAGCTGGATAAGGCAGGAGGGTCAGAACGCTGGAAAGGCCAGTTTTCCCGAATTGTTCTTCGATCTGGTCTTTGTCTTTGCGTTGATCCAGCTTTCCCACGCGCTTGCCAGGGATTTCGGGCCGACGGCGGCGCTTGAAGCCGGTATCCTGATCCTGTCGCTGTGGTGGTTATGGATACATACTGCCTGGATCACCAATCTGCTGAACACGGAGAAGGAGCCCGTCAGACTGCTGCTGTTTGCTCTGATGTTCGGCGGGGTTTTGCTGGCCATTGCGCTGCCGGACGCCTTTGCGGAACAGGGCCTGGTCTTTGCGCTCATCTATAGCGCCATGCAGGTGGGGCGGAGCCTTTTTGCGCTTTATGCCTTCAAGGGTGAAGACCGGCAATCTTTCCTGGTGTTCGTGCGCGTGACGATCTGGCTTGTCATTTCAAGTCTGTTCTGGCTTGCCGGGGGGCTCGTCGACCTGGCGGATCGCATTCTGTTATGGGGCATCGCGCTCGCCATCGAATATGCCGGTCCCGCCTGCCGTTACGTGGTGCCGGGCGTGGCTTCGAGCGACGAAGACAGGCTGCATCTTTCCGGCGAGCATCTGGCCGAGCGCTGCGCGCTCTTCGTCATCATCTGCCTCGGGGAAACCATCCTGACCACGGGCCGCACGGCGACGGAATATATGAATTCGGGTCTGACATTCATCGTCTTCTGTTCGGCTTTTGTCAGCACCGTCGCGATGTGGTGGATCTATTTCCATCACGGGCAGGAGGAGGCGTCAAAAAAAGCTGAAAATGCCGACGAAAAGGCGAAGATCGCCCACAATCTTTTCAACTACGGGCATTTGCCCATCGTGGCCGGCATCATCCTGACGGCCGTGGGTGAGGATTTCAGCCTTTCCCATGCGCGCGACGGCGCAACGATGCGGGAAGCGGTCGCCATTCTCGGCGGTCCCATTCTGTTTCTGGCCGGCAATATCGGCGTCAAGATCGCCGCGGCCTATCAGCGGCCGGTCTCGCATTTTGCCGGCGTGGCGGCGCTCTGCCTGCTTTTGCCGGTGCCGGGCATTCCGCTTTTCTTTCTGCAGCTGGCCAGCACCGGCATCCTGCTGCTTGTCGCCCTCTGGGAATATCTGGCGCTGAAAAGGGCGGTGGCCACTGCCTGATATATAATCGTCAGGCGGTGACCAGATTACGGGCCCTGTCGTTCCAGAGCGACAGGCTGCGGGCATAGGCTTCCTCAAAGGGCAGCTCCATGTCATTGACCAGCATCAGCGCGATGGCGGCGGTGGAAATGACGATGGTTTCCGCCCTTTCGTCCCTCGCCGCTCCCGTCCAGACCGCCCGCCAATATTCGAAGGTGGTGAACATGGTCGGCATTTCCGCGGGCGGCGCTTCGCGGGCGGGAATGAGAAATTCGACATCCCTGCCTCTGGAAAGGCCGAAGATCCGGGTTGTGCGGAAAGGAGTGAATTGCGCAAAATCCCGCGTATTGCCGAGAATGGCGAGGTTTTCCACCGAAAGCAGCCGCGCCGTGTCCCGATGAAGTTCCTGATAGGATGGCCGGGCGACGCCGATGATAGTGCTTCGGGCGCGAAGCGGGTTGAGAAGGTGGACGACGGTGTTGAGCGGCAGGCGCATCTCCAGAATGCCATGCAGGCCAAGCAGGCTCTGGAACTGCAGGGACAGGCCGCCGATCGGCAGATAGGCGATGCGCTCTGAGGATGTGGCTTCGGCGGCCTGTGAAAGCGAGTGGCAAAGGGGAATGCCGCAGGCCTGTGCGGCAAGTTCGAGCTTGCCGCCATTGTCTCCCTGACCCACGTGGCCGTGCAGCAGGACGCTGTATCCCGCCATGGAAACCAGACGGGCGGAATGCAGGAACCACGGCGCATCGCGATGTTTCGGCGACATATAGGCCGGCCAGTCGAGATCCACCGCCGCCGACGGCTGCCGATCCCTTTCGATATGTTGCCACATCGCCTCGATGAAACCGGCAAGTTCGGCTGCGGTCACGCCGCGATAGTGCATGGTGGCAAGCAGCGCGCCGATCTGTATGGGATCGGCATCGCCCTCGAGAATGATCGACAGCGCATCCATCGCCTCGTCCTGGGCGAGCGGCCGGCTGTTGCCGATGCCCATCGCCGAGGTTGCGATATATTTGGCAAGCCGGTGCTGCGGATCGGCATTGTGTCCGATGCGGGCGAGGCGGTCGGCAATATTTTCCGGTGTCGGCTGACCTTCGAGAAGAACGCTGGGACGAAGCGAAAGCGGTGGCGCCTTCATCAATACCGGCTGCTCCCACCCGCTTTTTTCGGGGGCGGCCGGTGCTTCCCGCTTGTCCTGTGAATAATCGATCAGGTTTTCGGCCTCCGCCGCCAGCGAACGAATGCGCAGCCGCATCGTCTCCGCAAAGGGGGTGGGGCGCAGGCCTTGCCCAGTGCGCAGAAAAAGCTGGTCGCCGTATCTTTCCCGGAGCTGCTGCAAGATGCGGCTCATCGACGATGTCGGCAGTCCCATTCCCGCCGCGGCGCGGCTGACGCTGCCTTCCCGCAACAGCGCATCGAAAGCGACAAGTAATTTCAGCTGTCCAAGCCTGTCGGGTCTTGCCGTGGAAGCTGGTTCTTCTTTTCTCTTGCCGGTTGTCATCTTGCGATTTTTTTACTCCCCCGCTCATCCGGGGAGCCCTTTTTGCAATTTCTGGAATTTAGAACTGTTCGAAAACAAACGCATTGCGCCCGCACCCCCTCCTAAATAAGTGGGGTTAAATTCTCAAGTTAAATGCGGGGGCATAACATGGAATTGAAGTACCGCGGTCGCGAACAGGCCGCGACGATAATAAAGGCCGGTCTTTCGGCGGCAATGGCGGGCACGGTTTTGGGCCTTGCCGTGCCGGCTTTTGCGCAGCAGGCATCCGAGGGAACCACGGTTCTTCAGCAGATCGTCGTCACCGCATCCGGCTTCGAGCAGAATGTGAAGGATGCTCCGGCCAGCATCACGGTTGTGACGCGGGAAGATCTGGAAAAAGGGTCCTATCGCGACCTGACCGATGCCCTGCGTGAAGTTCAGGGCGTGTCCGTCACCGGCATCGCCAATGAAAAGGATGTTTTCATCCGTGGTCTGCCCGGCGCCTACACGCTGATCCTGGTTGATGGCAAGCGGCAGAGCACGCGCGATGCCCGCACCAACGGCAATTCCGGCTTCGAACAGAGCTTCGTGCCGCCGGTTTCGGCGATCGAGCGCATCGAAGTGGTACGCGGCCCCATGTCCTCGCTTTATGGTTCGGATGCCATGGGCGGCGTCATCAACATCATCACCCGCAAGGTCGGCGATGTCTGGTCCGGCTCGGTCACGACCGAGGGCACGGTTCAGCAGCATTCCAAATTCGGCAATAGCGGTCAGGTCTCCTGGTACGCCAACGGGCCGATCCTGAAGGACCAGCTCGGTCTGCAGGTCTGGGGCAGGGGTTTCACGCGCGGCGAAGACGGTATTCTGAACGGCACCACCGGCGCCAAGGAATATGATTTCAACGGCCGCCTGACCTTCACGCCGAATGAGGATCACGACATCTACCTCGAAGGCGGCAAGACGCGGCTGCGCCGCGACGCCGAACCTGGCGAGACGCTGGCGCGCAACAGCGATGGAACCTATAATACCAATACGCGCGATCATTGGTCGCTGTCCCATACCGGACGTTGGGGACCGACGACGTCCGAATTCTCGTTCCAGCAGGAATGGGCGGAGCGCACCAATTTCACCAGAAATATCCGCACCGGCCGCGTGACCGAAAACCCGCGCTCGCCGGAGGTGCGCAACACCGTTCTCGACGGCAAGTTCACCACGCCATTCGAATTGTTCGGCAACCACACGCTGGTCACGGGCGGCCAATATTTCGAGGCGCGGCTGACGGACCAGAATCCGGGACGCCGCACCGGCCGCGATGAAACCTTCTCGGCGACGCAATGGGCGCTCTTCCTTGAGGATGAATGGCGCATTGTCGACAATTTCGCGCTGACGGGCGGTCTTCGTCTCGATAACCACGAAAAATACGGCAATCATTTCAGCCCGCGCCTGTATGGCGTCTGGAGCGCAACCGAAGAACTGACCATCAAGGGCGGCATCTCCACCGGTTTCCGCGCCCCGGAAATCCGCCAGATTGCGCCGGGTTACGCCTATACGACGGGTGGCGGCGGTTGCACCTATGGCCCGAGCGGCACCTGCGGCGTGATCATCGGCGATCCCAACCTCGAAGCGGAAAAGAGCACGAGCTATGAAGTGGCCGCGCTCTGGGACAATGGCGACGTCGCTCTCGGCGCCACTTATTTCTACACCGATTTCAAGGACAAGATTTCCAATGCGCTGGTGCTCAATCCGGATGGAACGCCTGCCCGCTGGAGCGAAGACCGCAACTATCGCCTCTGGTATAACTACAATATCGACGACGCGGTCATTCAGGGTGTGGAACTGACGGCGACCTGGTATGCGACGCCGGAACTGACGCTGCGCGGCAACTACACCTATACGCATTCCGAGCAGAAAACCGGTGACTACGAAGGTTTCCCGCTGGCGCGCACGCCTGAGCATATGGCCAATCTGCGCGGCGACTGGGTGACCCCGATCGATGGTCTGGAAGCCTGGGCCTCGCTGAACTACCACGGATCGGAAATCAATGCCGGCCCGCGCATCGGCACCAACGGCACGCCTGTGACGATCAACGGCAAGGCCGGGCGTAAATATGACGCCTACACCACGCTGGATATCGGGGCGAAATATGCGGTCGCGGAAAATGTCGATCTCAACGCCGCCATCTACAATGTCTTCGACAAGGATGTCGGCACTGACGATTTCAACACCGTCATGGAAGGCCGCCGTTTCTGGATCAGCATGACGGCGAAGTTCTGATCCACGGCCATATTCACGAAATTGGGAGGCGCCTTCGGGCGCCTCTTTTTTTGGCTACCGCCTATTGACCTCAACTATGGTTGAGGAATTATACCGGCTGCTCTTTACGTTGTTTCCGCGGTTTCCGAGCGGAAATCGGTCCGGAAGCAGGAGCCTAGATGGAAAATACCGTATTCAAACACAGCCTGACGGTAGGCGAGGTTGCGCGCCGCAGCGGCATCGCCGTTTCCACCATCCATTTTTACGAGGCGAAGGGGCTGATCGAAGGCTGGCGCACCGCCGGTAACCAGCGGCGTTATCACCGTGCCGTCCTGCGGCGTATCGCCATCATCCGCATCGCACAGCGAGCCGGTATCCAGCTCAGCATCATCAGGGATGCTATGGCCGATCTGCCGCAGGATCGGGTGGCGACGACGGCCGATTGGCGCAGGTTTTCCCAATCCTGGCGGGAAATGCTGCAGCTTCGCATCAACAACCTGATCATGCTGCGCGATCAGCTTACCGGCTGTATCGGTTGCGGATGTCTTTCGCTGGATGATTGTCCTCTACGAAACCCCAATGACGTTCTCGCCGACGACGGCGCAGGGCCGCGCCGTCTCGTGCCTGCAGAGTGAGCAGCGGTTGTTCCTCACTCGGTATCGTCAGGAACCCAGACGCTGACGCTGCCGCCATTGGTGGGAAAGGCGCCCTTGCCGCTGTCATCAAGGGTAATCCGTTCTTCGCGGTGCCCGAGAAAGTCGCGCCAGACTGCGCCGGCGTGATCGGTTCCGAGATCGATCTGCTTTTCCGCCGGCTCTCCATTCGACATCACCACCACGCAGCCCGGTGCATCGGCGGCGCCGTGGCGAACAAAAGCAATGCAGTTGGCATCGTCGAAAATATCCGTCTGGGCGCCATTGGCGAAACGGCTGCGGGCCTCGATGAGCTTCGGCAGGCATTCAATGGCGGGCATATCGATTTTATATTCGTTGCCGTCATTGCCGGCGTCTGTATAGCTCGTGCCGAACAGATCGGGATAAAAGACGCAGGGAACACCCTCTTCGCGCAGCAGAATGATTGCATAGGCCAGAGGTTTGAACCAGGGTTCCACCGGCGCTTCGAGCGATTGCAGCGGCTGCGTGTCGTGATTGTCGACCAGCGTCACGGCATGGTCGGGAACGGCCGACACCAGTGAGCCATCGAAGATGCTGCGCATGTCGAAATCGCCGCCCCGTTTGGAGGCATCGTGGAAACGGTGGTGAAGGGCGACATCGAAAAGCATCAGCTGCTTGTCGACGAGTTCTAGATAGCTTTTCAGCGCCTCGAGATCGGGGTGCCAATATTCCGCCACGACGAAAAGATCGGGATCGACCGTTTCGCGCATATGGCCGACCCAGTCGCGGAAAAACCACGCCGGAATATGTTTGGCGGCATCGAGGCGGAAGCCATCCACCTGCACCTGCCCGGAGAGCCAGCGGCCCCAATATTTGAGTTCCTCGTAAACCGCCCGGTTCCTGAACTCGACATCCGCACCCATCAGATAGTCGAAATTGCCGTTTTCCTGATCGACTTCCTCATTCCATTCACCATCGCCATATTCGTTGACGAGGCGGAATATGCCGTCTTCGATCGGCTCCTCGATGTGGTCGACACCGCTGAAGCACTTCAGGTCCCAGATGAATTTGGAGTATTTGCCGTTGCGGCCGGGAAAGGTGAAGCGTGTATAGGCGAGCGCCTGAAAGTCTTCATCGTCGATCTCGGTACGGTCTTCGGGATTGACGCGGCGAACCCGCACCTTCTCTTTTTCATCCGCACCCATCTTGTGATTGAGAACGACGTCATGAATGACGCGGATGCCGTTTTCCTTCAGCGTCCGGCCCGCATGTTCGAGGGCGGCGCGATCGCCATATTTGGTGGCGACGGTTCCCTTCTGGTCGAATTCGCCAAGGTCGAAGAGATCGTAGGTATCGTAACCCACCGAATAACCGCCGGCAGCGCCCTTGTAGGCGGGCGGCAGCCAGATATCGGTGATGCCCATTCTGGCAAGGCTTTCGGCCTTTTCGGCCACCTCGCTCCATAATTTCCCTCCGTCCGGATAATACCAATGGAAGAACTGAAGCAAGGTGCGTCCGGCCATATTTCCCTCACAGTCGTTAGCAGGTCGCGCCATAAACGGCCCGGCGGCGAAAGGGTTCCGCCGCCGGTCATACGCGATCTGCAATTGTGAGGCCGGCTGGCCGTCCGTATATTAGCCGGCTATGTCGATAAGGGCAGCGCCCGCCTGCAGGTAATCGCCTTCCTTGACGATCAGGCGGACCTTGCCGGCCTTGGTGGCGACGATCTGCGTTTCCATCTTCATGGCTTCCATGACGGCCAGAAGATCGCCTTGCGAAACCGTGTCGCCGTCTTTTACCTTGAAGGATTGCAGGGTGCCGGAAACCGGGGCGGTGATTTCGCCTTCCTTTTGCCCGGTGGCGGCCGCGCCGGGAACAGCCGCGCTGTTGCCGCTAACCGCACCGAGGCTGGAGAGCAGCAGGCTGGGCAGACCGACCGATACGCGCTTGCCGTCGATTTCCAGGAAAGTGCGGGTTACGGAAGGGTCGTCGGCCGGCGCCGGGCGCTCCGTGGCTTCAGGCATGGCGGCAAAATCGGTTTCGATCCAGCGGGTGTGAACCTTGAAACCGTCCGCGCCGATGAAGTCTTCGGTTTCGATCGCGGCGCGATGGAACGGCAGGACGGTGGCGATGCCTTCGATACGGAACTCCTTGAGCGCGCGGCGTGCGCGGCGTAGAACCTGATCACGGTCGGCACCCGTGACGATCAGCTTTGCCATCAGCGAGTCGAACACGCCCGGCACGCTGGAGCCGCTGACGACGCCGGTATCCACGCGAATACCGGGACCGGAGGGGGCGTCGAAAACCGAGATCGAACCGGGCGTCGGCAGGAAACCTCGGCCTGGATCTTCGGCATTGATGCGGAATTCCATCGAATGGCCACGCGGTTCCGGCGTTTCGAGAACCCGCAGCTTATGGCCTTCGGCGATGCGGAACTGCTCGATAACGAGATCGATACCGGTGGTTTCTTCGGTAACGGGATGTTCCACCTGCAGGCGCGTATTGACCTCGAGGAAGGAAATCGTACCATCGACGCCGAGCAGGAATTCGACGGTGCCGGCGCCGGAATAACCGGCAGCGGCGCAGATAGCCTTGGCAGCCGCATGGATTTTCTGCCGCTGTTCGGCGGAGAGGAAGGGGGCGGGAGCCTCTTCGATCAGCTTCTGGTTCCGGCGCTGCAGCGAGCAGTCGCGGGTGCCGAGGACGAGCACATTACCATGCTTGTCGGCCAGAACCTGCGCCTCGATATGGCGCGGGCGGTCGAGGAAACGTTCAAGGAAACATTCGCCGCGACCAAAGGCGGCCGTCGCCTCGCGCACGGCGGATTCGTAGAGATCGGCGATCTCTTCCATCTTCCACGCAACCTTTAGGCCGCGACCACCGCCGCCATGGGCCGCCTTGATGGCGACAGGCAGGCCGTGTTGCTCCGCAAACGCGGTGACTTCTGCGGCGGAAGCGACGGGGCCGTCACTGCCGGCGACCAGCGGCGCACCAACGCCGGTGGCAATGCGTCGCGCCTCGACCTTGTCACCCAAGGCTTCGATGACATGCGGGTCGGGGCCGATCCAGTTGAGGCCGGCATCGAGAACGGCGCGTGCAAATTCCGCCCGCTCGGACAGGAAGCCATAACCGGGATGTACGGCATCCGCGCCGGCGCGTTTGGCAATCGCAATCAGCTTGGCGATATCGAGATAGGTCTCGGCGGGACGCACGCCATCCAGCGCATAGGCCTCATCCGCAAGCCGGACGAAAAGCGCATCCTGATCGGGATCGGCATAAACGGCGACCGATTGCAGGCCGTAATCGCGACATGCGCGGATGATGCGGACCGCGATCTCGCCGCGATTGGCAATCAGCACTTTTTTCATCGCTTTTCTCCTCGGAATTCTATGTTCTTGGCCGCGATTTCGGCGAAGGGGCCGATCGGGCGGAATTTGATTTTGGCGTTGACGGGAATCTGCCCGGCAAGATCGAGATGATATTCGGCGACAGCGCCGATGACGGGATAACCGCCCGTCAGCGGGTGATCGGCAAGGAACAGAACCGGCTGGCCGCTATGGGGAATCTGGATCGCCCCTGTCGCGGTGCCCTCGCTTGGCAATTCGGCGCTGTCCCTGCGCTCGACCGGCACTTCGCCGGCAAGGCGGATGCCGACGCGGTTCGACTGTGGCGTGACCTGCCAGAGCTGGCTGGTCAGCGTCTCCATACCCTTCTGCGTGAACCAGTCGGCGCGGGGGCCGAGAACGACGTCCAGCGTCACGACTTCACCGGTTGCCGGCGGTTCGAATGCCGAAACTTCGTCAATAGATACGCTGGCGAGGCCGGACGTCTCGCCCTTGAGCGGCAGGACGGCGCCCGCACCCACCGGTTCCGGGCCGACGACAGCCAGTGTATCCGTTGCGAAACTGCCGAGCACCGGCTCGATATCAAAACCGCCGCGCACGGCAAGATAACAGCGCATGCCCTTCGGCGGCTGGCCGAAGGTCACGATATCACCGGGCTCAAGAGAGACCGGACCAAGGGTCTTGGCCGCGAAGCTGCGATCCGCCGTGGTGATGGTGACGGGGCAGGGTGCACCGGTTACGCCAATGACGGCGCGGCTCGTGCTCTTAAAGGAAAATCCGCCGAGCGTCAGTTCGAGACAGGGCGTGTTGACGGGATTGCCGACGATGCGGTTTGCGGCATTGAACGCGCCGCGATCCAGCGCGCCGGAAGCCGATACACCCTGCCCGGTCTGGCCGAAGCGGCCGAGATCCTGAAAGATGGCGGGCATGGGGGCGGCGAGCACTTCGAAATGCGGGCCTGCTTTTGCCCGGTCTTTCCCGGCGTTGCGCGGTGCCGAGACGGGGACGTCGACCGTTTTGCCGGCCTTGTCCATGTCGAAGAAACGCACCCGGTAACCCGGCTGGAAAAGCGCACCGGGATCGCGATCAATGTCCCACATCTTCACCGGCGTGGTGCCGATGATCTGCCAGCCGCCGGGGCTGTGTTGCGGATAAACGCCGCTGAAGGCGCCGGCCAGCGCCACCGAACCTGCCGGAATGCGGGTGCGCGGGCTTTGCCGACGCGGCACATGCAGCGCCGGATCGCCGCCGACCAGATACCCGAAGCCGGGAGCGAAACCGCAGAAGGCCACGGTGAATTCGCTTTCGGTATGGCGGCGGATGACCTCCTCGACGCTCATGCCGGTCAGTTCGGCAACATCGGTGAGGTCCTCGCCATTGTAGTGGACGGGGATTTCAACGAGATTGTCCGAAGGCGCGATTTTTGCCGAGAGATCGCGGCTTGCCAGCCGCGCGGCCAGCGCCTCGGCACCGATCTTCTCGGGGCGAAAGCGGATCATCAGGGTGCGGGCAGCCGGCACCGTCTCTTCGACGCCTTCGACCGGATCGTTCTGAAGCGAGGCGAAAAGCGCCAGGGTTTCATCGAGATCGGTGAGTTCGACAAGAATGGTGGTGAGGCTGACGGGGAGAAAACGCATCATATCCTCACGCGTGATAGGCGGAATCGGGAATATCGGTAATGAACATGTGGCCCGGCGCATGGGTGATCGCAAAGGGCACACCGGATGCCATGACGGCAGCCTGGGGTGTGACGCCGCAGGCCCAGAACACCGGAACCTCGCCCGGCTCGATCCGCACCGCGTCACCGAAGTCGGGTTTTGCCAGATCGGCGATGCCGATCTCTTCCGGCGCACCGACATGTACCGGTGATCCGTGTACGGCCGGAAAACGCCCGGAAATCGTCGCGGCATCGGCGACGCGCGACGCCGGGATCGGCCGCATGGAAACGACCATGTTGCCCTTCAGCCGACCGGCCGGACGGCAGGGCCGGTTGGTGAGATACATCGGCACATTGCTTTTATCCGTCATATGGCGGATTTCGATGCCTGCTTCCACCATCGGCGTTTCGAAGGTGAAGCTGCAGCCGATCAGGAAGGCGACAAGATCGTCGCGCTCCGCCCAGGCGGCTGTGGCATCGGCCGTTTCCTCGGCAAGCTTGCCATCCCGCCAGATGCGGTAAAGCGGCAGGTCTGTTCTGAGATCGGCGCCGGGGGCCAGAAGAGTGGTCGGCGAGCCGGGATCGGAGACATCGAGCACCGGGCAGGGTTTTGGATTGCGCTGCGCGTAAAGCAGGAAATCGAAGGCCCAGTCGCGCGGCAGCACGATCATGTTCGCCTGCGTGAAGCCGGGCGCAATGCCGGAAGTTGGGGCGACGAGGCCGTCGCGATAGGTCGCACGAGCCTTTCGCGCGGCCTCCGCGTCCGTGTGGTTGAGATAGGATGTCGGTATCGTCATCGGCTGCCCTTTTCAGCGTTTGGACGCGAAGGAGCGGATGTCGATACCTTCTGCCTCGAAACGGCGGCGGATTTCCTGGGCGATGGCGACCGCGCCGGGGCTGTCGCCGTGCACGCAGATGGATTGCGCCTCGATTTTTATGATGCTGCCGTCGATAGCCTCCAGCGTGCCTTCGCGGGCAAGCTGCACCATGCGGGCGGCGATTTTCGCCGCGTCATGCAACACGGCACCGGCTTCCCGGCGGGAAACGAGCTGCCCTTCAGGCGTATAGGCACGATCCGCAAAGGCTTCGGCAACAACGGCAAGACCGGCCTTGCGGGCAAGATCGAGAATGGGCGCATTGGCAAGGCCCATCAGCACCAGCGAAGGGTCAATCGCCTTGATGCCGTCGATCACGGCCTGCCCCTGTTTCGCATCGTTGGCGATGCGGTTGTAAAGCGCGCCATGCGGCTTGACGTAACGCACCGCGGTGCCGGCAGCGGCGGCGACGCCTTTCAGCGCGCCGATCTGGTAGATGACATCGGCAATCAGTTCTTCCGAGGTCGCGTCCAGATCGCGGCGGCCGAAGCCGACGCGGTCGGGATAGGAGACATGGGCGCCGACGACCACGCCCTTTTCGACGGCGGCCTTGACGGTGCGGTAGATACCGGCCGGATCGCCTGCGTGAAATCCGCAGGCGATGTTGGCGCTGGAAACGATGGCGAGCATCGCTTCGTCATCCCCCATGCGCCAAGCGCCGTAGCTTTCGCCAAGATCGCTGTTGAGATCGATAGCGGCCATGTTTGCCTCCCTTTGGTTTATTGCTTACAGGCCGAGCAGGCCGAAGATGGTGCCGGCGGACTTGTAGCCCATGTACCATGTCAATGCGCAAGTCAGAACGCCAAGCCCCAGCAGAACACGCGAATAGCGATGGCCGCCCATCAGGTCTTCGCGTTTCCATGCGGCAAACAGGAAGATGCTGAGGCCGATGGGCAGGATGAGGCCGTTCAGACCGCCAACGAAGACCAGCATGGCGGCCGGCGGCGTCGTGATCAGCAGGTAGCAGACGAGTGAGATGGCAATGAAAACCACCGTCGCCATGTTGCGGGCGCGCTCGCTCATGTCCTGCTTGAAGACGGGCAGGAATGAAACAGACGTATAGGCCGCGCCGATGACGCTGGTGATGGCCGCCGCCCAGAAGATGATGCCGAAGAGGCGGAAGCCGAGATCGCCCGCAGCCGAACGGAAGGCCTGTGCGGCAGGGTTGGCGGCCTGGCTGGAGGTGTCGATGATGACGCCGCTGGCGACAACGCCGAGAATGGCGAGGAACAGCACGTAGCGCATGACGCCGGTGACGGCGATGCCGGTCAGCGCCGCGCGGTTGACGGCAGGCAGGTTTTCAATGCCGACCATGCCCCGGTCCAGCAGCCGGTGGGCGCCGGAATAGGTGATGTAGCCGCCGACCGTGCCGCCGACGATGGTGGTGATGGTGGCGAAATTGATCGTATCGGGCAGGAAGGTCTGGCGGAAGGCGTCACCCACCGGCGGTGCGGAAACGAAGGCCACATAAAGCGTCAGCACGATCATCAATATACCGGCGAAAATGATGAACCGGTCGACGGCAAGGCCCGCGCGCTTGGAAACGAAGATGGCGATGGAAAAGATCGCGCTGATGGCGCCGCCGATTTTCGGATCGAGCCCGAAAATGGCGTTCAGGCCAAGGCCGGTGCCGCCAATATTGCCGATGTTGAAGAACAGGCCGCCAACGATGACGAGAATGGCCAGAAGATAACCGGAGCCGGGAATGGCGGCGTTGGCAATATCGGATGCGCGCATGCGCGTCAGTGTCACGATACGCCAGATATTGAGCTGAACGACGAAGTCGATGAGGATGGAGGCGAGAATGCCGAAGGCGAAGGCGGCGCCGAGCTGGGTCGTGAATGTCGCTGTCTGCGTGATGAAACCGGGACCGATGGCGGATGTCGCCATCAGGAAGATCGCTCCCATCAGGGATGCGCGTTTTGACATTTTGATATCGGCAGTCGGGATGAGCTTTTGCTGCTCCATGGATTTTCTCCGCTCCTGTCGCAATCCGCCCCTCGCGGATGCTTTATGCGGACGATCTTGTCGTGTTCCGCGAAATTGTCAATATTGTTCAACAATAAATAATAATCGTTCTCTTATTCTGTCTATTTGTTGGACGTTATGCGCATGAAATCATCACGTTTTTTTCGTGCTTTGCTAATGCTTTGTGCTATGGGCAATCATGCCGTGTCCGAACATGCCTGTCACGGAATTCCCGATGCTGCATTGCTCTTAGGAAAGGAGCGCCATGACGGAAACGATAGAGGGTCTGCCGCTTGC
>QFOL01000400.1 GCA_003241215.1 Agrobacterium fabrum | reverse complement strand
ATTTGGCGGCTGATACGTAAATGACGTTCCCGGTGGCAAAGCCGGGACGTCTTTCCTGCCTTACTTACAAGAGCTCGGCATTCGCTGAGGTTTTAACGACAGCTCATTTTTCTTCCGGCGTATAAACCTCCCACCCGCGCGGCGTCAGATGTTCCTGCGGATGATAGCGGGTCTTGTATCCCATCTTTTCCGAACCATCGACCCAGTAGCCGAGATAGACATGCGGCAGGCCGAGCGCGCGGGTGCGGGTGATGTGATCGATGATCATGAAGGTGCCGAGCGAGCGCTTTTCGAGATCGGGATTGAAGAAGGAATAGACCATCGACAGGCCGTCGCTCATCACGTCGCTGAGCGCTACGGCCAGAAGCTCGCCGCGCTTGCTGGAATCGATGCCGGAGCCGGGTTCGCGCACGCGATATTCGATGATGCGGGTGTTCACATGCGTGTCTTCCACCATGATCGCATAGTCCAGGGCCGACATGTCGGACATGCCGCCCGACTGGTGGCGGTGATCGAGATAGCGGCGAAACAGGGCGAATTGTTCGGTGGAAGGCTCGGCGGCGTGAACCGTGGCGACGACATCCCTGTTGGCGGCAAGAACGCGCCGCATCGATTTCGTCGGCTGGAACTGTTCGGTCAGGATACGCACGGAAACGCAGGCGCGGCAGTTTTCACAGGCAGGGCGATAGGCGATGTTCTGTGAGCGCCTGAAACCGCCCTGGGTCAGAAGATCGTTCATTTCCGAGGCGCGCGGGCCGACCAGGTGGGTGAAGACCTTCCGCTCCATCTGGTTCGGCAGATAGGGGCATGTGGCCGGCGCCGTAAGATAGAATTGGGGAGAGGGCGTCGCCTGCGTGTTCATCGAACCGTGATCGCCTCCTGCGTCTGTTATGAAAGCGCGCCGCGATTTCACGGGGCCGGCGGCGGCGCTTCAAGCGACATGCATAATGTCACAGAATGGCAAAATGACGGAAAACGTCAACTGCGGGATGAGGTATTTGCCCGATATGAAAGCCACGTTTACGTGGCTTTCAGCGATATCAGCGTGTTCTGACGATGACGGTGCCGAGCAGGAAGTCGTGAACGAGGCGCGAGCGCTCGGTAAATAGGCCGGCAAGCAGGATCAGCGGCGTCAAAACCGAGTTGATGACCCAGAAAAGCACGATGTGAACGGTCGACAGCAGGAAATCGATTCGCTGCCCGTCCATACGCGCCATCGCAATTCCCATCGCCCGCATGCCAGGGGTGGCCTGCGAGGAGCCGCCAAGCGTCATGCCGAAATAAAGCACCGCGACGATGACGAACAGCGCCGGGAAGAGGAACCAGCCGAGGCCGAAGGTAATCACGCCGAGAAAGAAGACGATCACCGCGGCCGGGATGCACAGCAGGAGGACGATCGCATAATCGATCAGAAACGCGAAGACGCGCCGGCTCAGGACGCCGCTATAGGCGCGCCAGTCATCCGGTGCGATATCGGTGGGGTTCTGGTCGAGGCTCATCGGTCATTTTCTCCTGAGAGGGTCTGAAAGCGCGGCATGCATGCCGTGTCAGCAGACAATATGGGAAACAAACGACCGAATACAATAAGCGTCCGTCCTCAGCCCTTTGCGAGTTTGCGTGCGGCCTCGATGGCGAAATAGGTGAGAACGCCGTCGCAGCCCGCACGCTTGAAGCAGAGGAGCGTTTCCATCATCACCCGCTCGCCGTCGATCCAGCCATTCATGGCCGCGGCCTTGATCTGGCTATATTCGCCCGAGACCTGATAGGCGAAGGTCGGCAGGCCGAAATTTTCCTTCAGCCGCCAGCAGATATCGAGATAGGGCAGGCCGGGCTTGACCATCAGCATGTCGGCGCCTTCCTCCACGTCGAGAGCCGCATCGCGGATCGCTTCCATGCTGTTGGCAGGGCTGATGTAATAGCTCGCCTTGTCGCCCTTGAGCAGGCCGGCCGTGGAGATGGCTTCGCGATAGGGGCCGTAATATCCGGACGAGAATTTTGTCGCATAGGCCATGATGCCGACATTCTGGTGTCCGGCGGCGTCGAGACCGCGGCGGATGGCGCCGATGCGGCCATCCATCATCTCTGACGGGGAAATAATGTCGGAGCCGGCTTCCGCCTGCAGGATCGCCGCCCTGACGACCTGGTCGACGGTTTCGTCGTTGACGATCTCGTCGCCGCGCAGAATGCCGTCATGGCCGTGGCTGGTGAACGGATCGAGGGCGACATCGGTGATCATGCCGATATTCGGAACGGCTTTCTTGACGGCGATGGTCGCCTGATTGATGAGATTGTTCGCCTCGAGCACGTTGGAACCGGTCTCGTCGCGCAGCTCCATCTCGATGTTCGGGAAGGTCGCGATTGCCGGAATGCCGAGATCGGCGGCCTCTTTCGCAGCTTCGACCAGTTTGTCGACGCTCATGCGGTTGACGCCGGGCATCGCCGGAATGGGATCGAGAATATTGCTGCCCGGCACGATGAAGACCGGCCAGATGAGATCGTCGACGGTGAGGCGGCTTTCCTGCACCAGACGGCGCGTCCAATCCGCCTTGCGATTGCGCCGCATGCGACGATGGCCGGTGATCTCGTCGACCAGATGCGTTTTGTCCTGCATGTAAGAATGTCCTTCGATCAAATTTGGAAAGCTGCATAACATGAAGCATGGCCCATGCGAATGCGACAATGTTGCCCCTTGGTTGTCGCTCGGTTTTCCCCCTTTCGGCTGCCTCGCCCGGTGATGATGCTTTGACAAGGCGAGCCGTGAAATCCAATATGGGCTGGTCGCCCGCCCATCGAGACCGTATCTTCCGGCCATGGAACCTGATTCTCAACCTCTGCCGAAGCTTCCGCTTACGGAAATCCTCTTTCTGGTCTTCATGAGGCTGGTCGCGGTCTCCTGTTTCTGGTTCGGCCTGCAATATTGGGCGATGCTGACGGGCTATTCGCTTGGCGGCCACGGGCGGTTCGATATGCTGAACCTGCCATGGCGCGTGGCGGGCAGCGCGCTGGCGGTGAT
Organism: Agrobacterium fabrum; assembly: GCA_003241215.1. Classification (GTDB taxonomy): domain Bacteria; phylum Pseudomonadota; class Alphaproteobacteria; order Rhizobiales; family Rhizobiaceae; genus Agrobacterium; species Agrobacterium fabrum_A. Next base: position 244 of record QFOL01000400.1, on the reverse strand, counting down.
TTTTCCGGTCGCGGCGCTCGGCCTCTGGCTCGGCGCATCCTGGGGGGCCGTCATATGGGTCATGGGCGCGGGTGCGCAGATCGCCATGTATAAGGTATGGCCGCATATCTTCGGCGCCAACACGCTGGTGCCGGTCATGCACGGCCTCGTGGCAACCATTTATATACTATTCCTGGTCGCTTTCTGGCTGGATCAGCGCCAGAATGAAGAACGCGCAAGAATTGATTTACCATAAGAATAAAGC
>QFOL01000062.1 GCA_003241215.1 Agrobacterium fabrum | reverse complement strand
CCGTGATCGGCGAATCGACGGAAAGGTGAGCAATCATGAACTTCCACAACCTCTCCCAGAGGGCCAGCAAGGCCGCACGTCTTCTTCGTAGCGGAAATGCCGGTTCCACCACCATTGCCGAACGCGTCGAGCACCTCAACACGCTTGAGGTCGGCGAGGCCGTAACCGCCCTGCTCGCCATGCCGCAGGCAAAGGCCGTCGCCATTCTCGACCGGCCGGAACTGCATGGCGTCGCCGCCATCATCGCCGATATTCCGGTCGAACAGGCGGCCCGCCTCGTCAACCTGATGTCCGATGACCGGGTGGCCGACGTCATGGCGGAAATGGCCGAAGAACCGCGCGCAAAGCTGTTTTCCCGGCTGGACCGCACGACGGCGCTCTCCATCAAGCACCTGATGGGTTATCCGCCGCGTACCGCCGGCTCGATCATGACCACGGAATTCGTCAGCGTGCCGGACAATTGGACGGTGGAACAGACCCTTTCGCACATCCGCGTCGTCGAGCGGTCGCGTGAAACGGTCTATGCCATCTATGTGCTGGCTGAGGACGGAACGCTCTCCACCGTCGTGACGCTGCGCCGCCTGCTGACCGGCGAAGCCGGTGCTTCCATCCTCTCAGTCGCATCGAAGGAAGGCATCGTCTGCGCCAGCCCCCTGATGTCGCAGGAGGATGTCGCCCGGCTGATCCGCAAGCACGACCTTCTGGCGTTGCCCGTCGTCGATGACCGTTCGCATATTCTCGGCATCGTCACCGTCGATGACGTGATCGACACCATGATCGCCGACACGACGGAAGACGCCCACAAGTTCGGCGGTATGGAAGCACTCGGCAAGCCCTATATGACGATCGGCTTTCCGGACATGATCCGCAAGCGCGCCGGCTGGCTCGCAGCCCTCTTCCTCGGTGAAATGCTGACGGCCAGCGCCATGCAGCATTTCGAGGGCGAGCTGGAAAAGGCCGTGGTGCTGACACTGTTCATTCCCCTCATCATGTCGTCGGGCGGCAATTCCGGTTCGCAGGCCACCTCGCTCATCATCCGGGCGCTGGCGCTTGGCGAACTCAAGCTTTCCGACTGGTGGCGGGTACTGCTGCGGGAAATCCCGACGGGCCTGACGCTCGGCTGCATTCTGGGCGCCATCGGCTTCCTGCGCCTGAGCCTCTGGCAGCAGGCCGGGTTTTACGACTACGGCGAACACTGGCTGCTGGTGGGCGCCACCGTGTTTTCGGCACTTGTCGGCATCGTCACCTTCGGTTCGCTTGCCGGCTCCATGCTGCCCTTCATCCTGCAGCGCCTGCGTCTCGACCCCGCCAGCGCATCTGCCCCCTTCGTCGCCACGCTGGTGGATGTCAGCGGGCTCATCATCTACTTCTCGGTGGCGCTGGTGATCCTGAGCGGCACGTTGCTTTGAAAGACAAAAGGCCCGCTCGGAAGAGCGGGCCTTAACTTTGCAAATCGAAACCTCGCCATCGTCATCCTCGGGCTTGACCCGAGGATCCATGGTGCGCCGGGTTGTGGATCCTCGGGGCAAGCCCGAGGATGACGGAGAGTGAGGCTCCCCTCACCCGCCGGCGCTGATGACGCCCGTTCCCAGGAGCCCCAGCAGGATGAAGCCAATGACCACGCGGTACCAGACGAAGGGCATGTAGCTCTTGGTGGAGACGAGCTTGAGGAAGACGACGATCACCGCATAACCGACCACGAAGGCGATCAGGGTCGCGAGCCCGGTCGGTCCCCAGCCGACGGGGTTGTCTTCACCGATGCTCTTGAACAGCTGATAGAAACCGGAGCCGAAGACGGCGGGAACGGCGAGCAGGAAGGAATAACGCGCTGCCGCTTCGCGGGTATAGCCCAAAAGCAGCCCGGCACTGATGGTGCCGCCCGAGCGCGAGACGCCGGGGATGAGCGCCATGGCCTGCGCGAGCCCGAACAGGATGCCGTCGCGCCAGATCAGCTGGTTGAGCTTGTAGCGCTTTTCACCGATCCTGTCGGCGATGCCGAGAACGATGCCGAAGACGATGAGCATGACGGCGGTGATATAGAGGTTGCGCAGCGAATGCTCGATGGCGTCCTTGAAGAACAGGCCAAGAAAGACGATCGGCACCGAACCGAGGATGATCAGCCAGCCAAGCCGGGCATCGGCCTTGTCATAGGGGCCAAGGCGCAGGTTCTGCCGCAGCCAGGCGGCGGCGATGCGCATGATGTCGGACCAGAAATAGACCAGCACTGCCATTTCCGTGCCGATTTGCGTAATCGCGGTGAAGGCGGCCCCGGGATCGGCGCCGGAGGGCAGGAACTCCCCGGCAATCCTCAGATGCGCGCTTGAAGAAATCGGAAGAAATTCCGTAAGTCCTTGCAAAAGGCCGAGAAATCCGGCCTCCATCCAACCCATGCTCATGTGCTTTGATGTCCCTGCTGCGAATCACGATGGCAGCATTATGCATTAATCGGGGCAAATACATGTTGCATCGCACCATCGCGAGCATTGAAAGCGGCACGTGGTCTTACCCGTGATTTTTCAGGCGGCCTTCTCCTCAGCCTGCGGAAGCTGTGTATATTTCGCGCCGTTCTTGCAAACGACATGGGCGTCACCCCAGCTTTTCAGCGCCGAGATGACCGGCTTCATGGTCTCGCCGAGCGGCGTCAGCGCATAGTCCACGCGCGGCGGCACCACCGGAAAAACGGTGCGGGAAATCAGGCCGGCCTCTTCCAGCTCGCGCAGCTGTTTGGTCAGCATGCGCTGGGTGACGCTGGGAATATGGCGGCGCAGCTCGTTGAAGCGCAGCGTGCCCTCGTTGATGAGGTGATAGAGGATCACGCCCTTCCATTTTCCATCGAGAAAACTTAAGGCCGATTCCACCGGGCAGCCGGGGAAGTTGCCGGTGAGCTTGGCGCGCGGTCGCGACATCACAGTATCCTTTTTGTATGTATCATCACAAAATGTGCATTCTTGCGATCCTTGCCCATATGTATCAAGTAGGAGGCACGCAAACAAGCAAAGGAGACTGTTCATGCGCGCCGTCGGTTACAGGACCAGCCAGCCCATCGCTGCCAGGGATGCCCTCATCGATATCGACCTGCCCCAGCCGGTGGCGAAAGGCCACGACATTCTGGTGGAGGTGAAGGCCGTTTCGGTGAACCCTGTCGATACCAAGGTTCGCCGTAACCAGTCGCCGGAAAACGGCGAACCGCGCGTGCTCGGCTTCGATGCGGCGGGCGTGGTGAAGATCGTCGGCGACAAGGTCTCGCTGTTCAAGCCGGGCGACGAGGTGTTTTACGCCGGCGTCATCAACCGCCCCGGCTCCAACAGCGAGTTCCATCTGGTGGACGAGCGCATTGTCGGCGCAAAGCCGAAGTCCCTGAATTTCGAGGAAGCCGCCGCCCTGCCGCTGACCGCCATCACCGCTTACGAGACGCTGTTCGACCGGCTGCGGGTGAAGGAGCCGGTTCCGGGCGCGGCCAACGCCGTTCTGGTGATCGGCGGCGCGGGCGGGGTCGGCTCCATCGCCGTCCAGCTTCTGCGGGCGCTGACCGATCTCACCGTCATCGCCACCGCTTCACGACCCGAGACGATTGCGTGGGTGAAGGAACTCGGCGCGCATCACGTCATCGATCACAGCAAGCCGATAGCCCCGCAGGTGGAAGCACTCGGTCTCGGTGCGCCGGGCTTCGTCTTTTCCACCACCCATAGCGACATTCATGCCGCCGACAGCGTGGCGGCCATCGCGCCGCAGGGCCGTTTTGCGCTGATCGACGATCCGGCCGGCGGTTTCGACATCATGGCCTTCAAGCGCAAATGTGTGTCGATCCATTGGGAGATGATGTTCGCCCGCGCTGTCTTCGAGACGCCAGACATGATCGAACAGCACAAGTTGCTGAACCACGTTGCGAAACTGGTCGATGCCGGCAAGATCAAGACGACGCTGACCGAGGTTTTCGGCACCATCAATGCCGCAAATCTCATCAAGGCGCATGCGCTGATCGAGAGCAACAAGGCCAAGGGCAAGATCGTGCTTTCGGGCTTCTGATCGCTCCTTTACCGACTACCGACGCGATGATGGATCAGACACCAAAGCGCAAAACCGCCTCGACTTCGTCCCCATAGGCATCCCCTGTGAGGACGAAACCGAGGCGTCGATAAAAACCTTCCGGGCTGCCCTCGCCAAGGCCGTAGCTTGTATACAGCTCTTCAAAGCCCCTAGCTTTTAGAACTTCGATCAGAAGATCGATACTTCTTTTTCCGAAGCCCATTTTCTGGAACGGGCCAGCGATCATAAAGCGCCACAGAAATACGCCATGGCAATCAATGCCGTCATCATGATCCGCGCCGATATGAAGCATGACAAAGCCGATCAAGGTTTCTTCCGCGTAAATGGCCCGGAACCATGCATTCTCCGAAAAATGGGCCTGCGCTATGGAGGCGCCATTGTCAGCGACGACATTGCGCTGGACTTCGGAAAGGGTTTCGCTCAGCTCGCACACATCCTCGACGGTGGAGGCAGATACCCGCCGAAACGAGACATCGCTGTCCAATGATACTTCGGCGTCGCTCATAATATCTCCGGTCATTTCCGAACTGCGCCTCAAGATATTTTAGTCGTCGTCCGGATCTTCCGGGCAAGGCCAGGAGGCGGGTGCGATGAGGCCGCTCGGCAATTTGGTCTTGGCGTCGCCGCAGGCAATGTCGACCTGTTTCTGATCGAGGCCTGTGGCCGTAGAGAGATCGACCCCTTCGATCCGGGTCAGCAACAGGAAGGCGCTGGTGAAATCCACCGGCCCGCCAATCTTCGCGCCGCCGAAGCGGGCGCGCGACAGGTTGGTGAGGGAAAATTTTGACCCGTTCAGCGACGCACCCTCGAAATCGGCCCGTCCGAGTTCGGCCTTGGTGAAATCCGTGCCGTCGAGCTTGGTATTTTCGAATTTGGTCCGCTGCATTTCCGCGTTGACGAATCTGGCATTGGTGGCGTCCGCAGCGGAAAAATCGCTGCGATAGGCTTCCACCTTGGTCAGATTGGCGCCCTGCAGGTTCGCCTCGCCCAGTGCCGTGCGGATGAGTTTGGCCTTCTCGAGATTGGCCCCTTTCAGCGAAGAGCCGCGCAGATCGGTATAGGTGAAATCCGTGCCGTAAAGCATTGCCGAATCGAGATTGCTGCCGCCCAGCATCAGCAGCCGCTTGTTGCATTCACGCCAGTCGATGCCGGCCATGGCGTCGGTGCGGCAGCTTGCGGCCCCCAGCGGACCGCCGCCGAGCGAAACCACCGCAACCACCGCCGCCGCCACGGCAGCGCCAAATCTCGTCTTCCGCACGATATTCAGCCTTTGAAAGCCGGACATTCTCACACTCCCTGCGCCGGTCGACGACGCAACCGCAACAGCTCTTGAGCCACATGCACATTCAAGGCGTTACCGCATTCCTGCCCGGCAATCCACGGGCGACGTGATGCTACAACACCCCAACATCCTATATGTAAGAAATCGAAGAGCAATCCACAAATACTGACGGGGAACAGGCCTGAACGCTGCTTTTGCCTCGCGCCTTCCTGCGCTCGCGTGCAGCCCTCGCGCGTCTGCGCCATGGCAAACTGTTTTGCGCTATGAGAGGCTTTCGCGCCGCGATCCACGCTCCACGTCGTCCTCGGGCCTGTCCCGAGGATCCGTCCACGTGTCGTGAAATCAACCCGTTGTAGATGCTCGGGACGGGCCCGAGCATGACGCGTGAGAAGGACCGAGCCGGCTACCCTTTACATATTGGCGTAAACCGGCCCTTCGCCACCCTGCGGCGGCACCCAGTTGATGTTCTGGTTGGGGTCCTTGATATCGCAGGTCTTGCAGTGCACGCAGTTCTGGGCGTTGATGACGTAGACTTCTTCGCCGTCCTTCTCCACCCATTCGTAAACGCCGGCCGGACAATAACGCGTCGAAGGGCCGGCAAAGACATCGTGCTCGGACGACTTTTGCAGCGCCATGTCCTTCACCTGAAGATGCACCGGCTGGTCCTCCTCATGGTTGGTCGAGGACAAAAATACCGAGGACAGCCGGTCGAAGGTCAACACGCCATCCGGTTTCGGATAGGCAATCGGCTTGTGCTTTGCGGCCGGCTCAAGGCTCTCCGCATCCGTCTTGCCATGCTTCAGCGTGCCGAAGAAGGAGAAGCCGAAGAGCTGGTTCGTCCACATGTCGAGACCGCCAAGGCCGACACCGATGAGCGTGCCGAATTTCGACCACAGCGGCTTGACGTTCCTGACCCGCTTCAGGTCCTTGCCGATATCGCCGTCGCGCCATTCATTCTCGATCTCGGCAACGTCGTCATGGGCGCGGCCGGCGGAAATCGCCGCGGCGATCTTCTCTGCCGCCAGCATGCCCGACAGCACCGCATTATGGCTGCCCTTGATGCGCGGCACGTTGACGAAACCGGCGGAACAGCCGATCAGCGCGCCGCCGGGGAAAGTCAGCTTCGGCACCGACTGGTAGCCGCCTTCGGTGATGGCGCGCGCACCATAGGAAATGCGCTTGCCGCCCTCGAAGGTCTCGCGGATGGCCGGATGCGTCTTGAAGCGCTGGAATTCCTCGAAAGGATAGAGATAGGGGTTCTTGTAATTGAGGTGCACCACGAAACCGACGGCGACGAGGTTATCCTCGAGATGATAGAGGAAGGAACCGCCGCCGGTCTTGAAACCGAGCGGCCAGCCGAAGGAATGCTGCACCAGACCCTGTTTGTGCTTCTCCGGCTTGACCTGCCACAGTTCCTTGATGCCGATGCCGAATTTCTGCGGCTCGCGATCCCTGGACAAATCGAACTTGGAAATCAGCTGCTTGGCGAGCGAACCGCGCACGCCCTCGCCGATCAGCACATATTTGCCGTGCAGCTCCATGCCACGGGTGAAGTTCGGGCCCGGCTCGCCATTCTTTTCGATGCCCATATCGCCGGTGGCGACGCCGATCACCGCACCTTCGTCATTATAGAGCACTTCGGTTGCGGCAAAGCCCGGATAGATCTCGACGCCGAGCGCTTCCGCCTTTTCCGCCAGCCAGCGACAGACCAGCCCAAGCGAGACGATATAATTGCCGTGATTGTTCATCAGCGGCGGCATCATGAAATTCGGCAGGCGGATGGAGCCGGCCGGCCCCAGAAACAGGAACTGGTCGTCCTTCACCTCAGTCTTGAAAGGATGCCCCTCCTCTTCGCGCCAGCCCGGCAGCAGCCGGTCGATGCCGATGGGATCGACAACGGCGCCTGAGAGAATATGCGCGCCGACTTCGGCACCCTTTTCGAGAACGACAACCGAAAGCTCCGGCTCGACCTGCTTCAGCCGGATCGCGGCGGCAAGGCCGGCAGGACCCGCACCGACGATGACAACGTCGAATTCCATCGCTTCGCGTTCGGGCAATTCCATCGCTTCCGTCATTTCGTCCTCTCCGCATCGCCGGTCCCATCCGGCTGTTGTTATATCCGCTTTCCGGCATTCCCGGCGCATCGCCCGCACCGGTCAAAAAGCCAGACGCGGCACCGCATTCACCAGCCCTGTCTTCGCAAAGCAGGACACCTTTGTCGAGCTTCTATAGCGGCAAAACATGTCGCACGCCAGTCAATTGTCAGACAACCTGACGATTGATTTTATTACTTTTACGTTCACGTAATATATAGAATATGACCGGGAGGGGGAGACCGTCAAGGGTTATGGGCATTTAGAGGACGTTCCCGATCAGAATTAAGCAGCAAAAAGTCCAAGACTAAGCGCGTTCAAAATATCAGTGTGAGCGTCTGTTTCACGCCAACAGCGGCCAATCATGAGAACATCGCGCCCCGGCAGAGCCCATGCCAGGGTCCCGGACATCTTCGCAAAGATATGCACATCATCCACCGGGTTTTACTGCTTCTTGCTATTTTGAGTTGCGCAAAAATCACGCTACTCGTTATATACCTCACTCGGATGGGAAATTCTTTTGTCTCGAAACCGCGTCGAGAGGTGAAATATGCTTCTGGATAAGATCGCACCCGGCAAGACAGTGTTTGAAGCTGAAGGGCTGCCTCCCCTCTACGGAGGAGACGGATATTGGCAGACCGCGCTACCAATGCCGCTAACCTCGACGCTCTGGCATTCACTAGTAGCTCTACCCCATCCGCGCCGAGGGTATCCCGATTTCGCTGAACCCGGGGAAGTGTCCGTTGCGCTGGAGAATGACGACGGCTCAGGTGATTCGCCCAACTCCGTTATGCTTGACACCGCGCGCTGGCTGATTGCCAATGACGAGGAGGTTGAGCGCACGATCATTAAGACCATTCTTGCCGATCTGCCTACCCTGCAGCACATTGAGAGCCAGGTGATGGGCAAGCAGGTCCTTCCTGAACTATGGGACGAGCCAACGATACGCCAGCTAATCCGCCTCCTCTATATCGTTATTCATGATGTCAGGGGCCAACTGCCCTATTTCGGAGTAGAATTTGCCTGCACCTGGGAAGACGAGCACGGATACGGGATTATGTTCCACGGAACGGAGGTCTTGAAGACTGGCGGAGGCGACATTCCCAACCTTTCCTGGGTCGCCGCCCGCCATGCCAAGAACGACGCTTAATCTTTGCTTCTGAGCAAACAGCGGTAATGCGGATCTAATGAATGGGCGGCAATTTCGCGTGATGGACGCAGGATAAGTCGTTTTTTCCAAAACCAGACTCGGTTCAAATCTCTCCACACCCCACTCAAACCGCCCATTCCTCATCCGTCGTGAACACGATCGTCAGCCAGCGGTCACTCCCCTCGCCGCCCAGCGCATCGCCGATCTCGTCGCGGATCGCATCCCATTCCTCCAGACGCCGGGGCGGCCAGTTTTTCGGGACGATGAAGAAGAGTTCGATCTGACGGCCGCGGCCGACACGGGCGACGTAGGAATAGTGCGAGGAAAATCCGAATTTTGTCACGATCTCGCCGGCCACCCGGTCCACATGCTGCTTGAATTCCAGCGGGGTCACAAGAAGGATATCCGCCAGCGCCTGTTTCACATTGCCGAGCGGCATGGGAATGATGACGAGGCAGACCAGCGCCAGCACGGCCGGGTCGATATAGGGCGCGAGCCACGCCTGCGACGTCCCCGTCAGCCCATAACCGATGACGAAGGCGACAAAGAGCGCCATGCTCAGGAGCGCGCTCATCAGCCAGCTTTTGGCGTCCAGCGCCACGAAGGCGGATTTCAGCCGGCGGTTCTGCCGCTTGACGAACCATGCCATGGCCAGCGAGACGGCGAAGCTGACGAAGGTGACGACGATGGCGTAGTCGAACTCGATCGATCTGCCGCCATCCATCAGGCTGTCGATGGCATTGATCAGCGCATAGATCGCCGCCCCCATCAGGAGCGTGCCGTTGAGCCCGAGCACCATCGGCTCCAGATGCCAGAAGCCCATGGTGAAACGCTCCACCAGCCGTCCGCCCGGCCTCGGCGCTGCGGAAGCGGCGATCAACCGTGCGACGAGCAGCGCCAGCACCGTCATGAAGGCATCGGTCAGCGCATAAACGCCATCGAAAACCACCGCGAACGAGCCGGAGAACAGGCCCGCACCGATGCCGAACAGCGCCAGGAGAACCGTGACGGCGATGGAGAATTTGAGCAGGGATTGTTCTGTCATGACGTGTATTTTTCCTTCAAAACCGGACGCCACCTTCCTATAAACAGCACATACAGCACTCACAAGACAGGATAAAATCCATGGATCTCGGCATTTCCGGCAAACGCGCCCTCATTCTCGCCTCTTCACGCGGCCTTGGGCTGGGCATTGCCACCGCGCTTGCGCAGGAAGGCGCCAATGTGCTTCTCGTCGGCCGCAGCGGTGAGAAGCTGCAGGCGAATTGCAAGGCGATCAATGCGCTCGGCAAGGGCAAGGCCGACTGGGTATGGGGCGATCTTGCCGACGACAATTTCGTCGAGGCCATGGTTCAGGCCGTCAAGGAAAAGCTCGGCGGCATCGATATTCTCGTCAACAATACCGGCGGTCCGACGCCGGGTCTGGCGCAGGAAATGACGGCCGACAAGCTCGATACCTTCTTCCAGTCCATGGTGCTGCGGGTCATCACGCTCACCAACGCGCTGCTGCCGCAGATGAAGGAACAGGGTTTCGGCCGCATCCTGACCGTCGCCTCCTCCGGTGTGTTCGAGCCCATCCCCAATCTGGCCCTTTCCAACACCCTGCGCGGCGCGCTGGTCGGCTGGAGCAAGACGTTATCCTCCGAAGTGGCCTCCTTCGGCATCACCTCCAACCTGCTCCTGCCCGGCCGCATCCATACCGACCGCATCGATGAGCTGGATGGCGCCAACGCCAAACGTCTCGGCAAGAACATCGAGGAAATCCGCGAGGCCTCCGTCAAGACCATTCCGGCCGGCCGCCTCGGCACGGTGGAAGAATTCGCCGCCGCCGGCGCTTTCCTCTGCTCGGTGCCGGCCAGCTACATCACCGGCACGATGCTGAGAGTGGATGGCGGCGCGGCAAAGTCGAACTAAGGCCGAATAGACACGAATTCCGTCAGGAGGCCGCCCCGTAAATCACGTAGCGGTTCCTGCCGGTATTCTTGGCCTCGTAAAGCGCGGTGTCGGCGCGCCGCAGGACGTCGCTCGCGCTCTCGCCCGGATTTGCAAAGGCAATGCCCGCCGAGCAGCTATATCGGAAACCGGGCATGTCGGGCAGCGGCGACGCCTCGGCGAGCAACGACAGCAACCCCTGCATGACAGGCTCGACGCTCAGCATTCGCGAACCGCCGAGCACCAGCAGGAACTCCTCGCCGCCGATGCGTCCCACGAGATCGTCGCGGGCGACGGCGGCGGAAAGCCGGGCGGCGAAGTCCTTCAGCACCAGATCGCCGCAGGCGTGGCCAAAGCGATCGTTCACCGACTTGAAGTGGTCTATATCCATGATGATGACGGCAAGCGCCTCGGCCTTGTTGGGGCCAAGCCTGTGATTGAGAATATCCATCACGTAACGGCGGTTTCCAAGCCCGGTCAGCTCGTCGCTGAGAGCGGATTTCAGCGCCCTGTCCCGCTCCTGGCGAAGATCGCGCAGTTCGACGCCGAGTTCGGAAATATCGGTGACGACACACAGCATCCAGCCGCCCGGCAGCGTCGTTTCCGTCGTCAGTATCCAGCGCCCGTCATTGAGGCCGGTCTCGATGGTGCGGAAGGGCAGCTTGCCGCGCCTCGTTTTGGCGGAGCGCAGCCACAGTTCGAAATCGGAGGTCTCGATGGCGGTGCCGGCGGCGTTGCGGTAACCGCTGCGCATCAGCTCGATCCATGTCGGAAATTCGTTCGGCCCGATGCCAAGCGCCGTGCGGAACGCCGTGTTGGCGAAACGCAGTTCATCGCCGTCGTCGAAAAGCGCATAACCCTGCTGCGATGCCTCCACCAGATCCATGAGATGGCGGTTGAAGCTGTCGGCGTCACCGCGAACGAGAGCGCTTCGCTCCGGCTGTACGTTTTCGGGGGTGGAACGGGCCGGCTTTCGGGACATCGGGGCTCCGTCTGCGAACGCAGCAAATATAAAATAGATCTGCTCTTTAACTTTATAGTTCAGTCTTATACTCGTTTTGTGCGAAAAAATATTTAATGCGGGTAGCTGGGCTGCCTTCCATCCACGATGACTACTTCATGAAAATTTCACAATAAACGCGGATACGGCGCTTGCCATCCCGCCGCGCCTGTGCAATCAACCGCCCTCCTCAGACATCGGGACGCCAAGCGCGTCCCTTATTTTCACCACCGGGCCGCCTCTCGGGCCGGGTGAGTTTCCTATCGGCAACAAGGATATGGCGATGACGCAAAAGCGGGCTCTCGGCCTCGATTTCGGCACGACCAACACGGTCATGGCTCTTTCCGACACTGGCGGCGCCAGCCATTCCATGCGCTTCACCAGCAGCGCCGGCACGGATGACAGCATGCGCACGGCGCTCTCCTTCATGAAGGATGCGAGCCTCGGCGCGGCCGCCCTGCATGTGGAAGCGGGCCACGCCGCCATCCGGCAATTCATCGACAATGCCGGCGACTGTCGTTTCCTGCAGTCGATCAAGACCTTCGCGGCCTCTTCGCTCTTCCAGGGCACGCTGATCTTCGCCAAGCGCCAGAGCTTCGAGGATCTGATGGAGGTATTCCTGCGCAAGCTGAAGACCTATGCGGGAGATGAGTGGCCGGGGGACGTCTCGACCGTCATCGCCGGCCGGCCGGTGCGTTTCGCCGGCAGTAATCCCGACGAAAGCCTCGCCCTTGCCCGCTACAACGAAGCGCTCACCCGGGCCGGCTTCCCGGAAATCCACTATGTCTATGAGCCGGTGGCGGCCGCCTATTATTTCGCCCAGAGCCTGAAGAAGGACGCCAATGTGCTGGTGGCGGATTTCGGCGGCGGCACGACAGACTATTCGCTGATCCGTTTCGAGACCCATGCCGGCAAGCTTTCCGCCACCCCCATCGGCCATTCCGGCGTTGGCGTTGCGGGCGATCATTTCGATTTCCGCATGATCGACAATCTCGTCTCGCCCGAGATCGGCAAGGGCAGCAAGTTCAAGAGCTTCGACAAGGTTCTGGATGTACCCTCGGGTTATTACGTGAATTTCGGCCGCTGGAACCAGCTGTCGATCTTCAAGACCTCGAAGGAATTTACCGACCTGAAATCGCTGGTGCGCTCGGCGCTGGAGCCGGAGAAGCTCGAACTTTTCGTCGATCTCGTCGAACATGACGAGGGCTACCCGCTCTATCAGGCGATTTCCGCCACCAAGATGGCGCTGTCCTCGGCGGAAGAAGCGGAGTTCAACTTCTCGCCGCTCGGCAAGGCCGGCCGCAAGATGGTGAAGCGCAGCGATTTCGACAGCTGGATCGCCGAAGACCTCGCCAAGATAGAAGAAGCGCTCGACGAGGTTCTGGAAAAGACGAAAGTCGCGCCCGAAGCCATCGACAAGGTGTTCCTCACCGGTGGCACCTCCTTCGTGCCAGCGGTTCGGGAGCTTTTCACCCGCCGTTTCGACGCCGACCGGATCGAAAGCGGCGGCGAGCTGCTCTCGATTGCCCATGGTCTGGCCATGATCGGTGAAAGCGGTGATATTCAGCGCTGGACAGTGTGATTTGCGGGTTCCCCGGGCGGGGAACATGGGGTAATTTCCGCCCATGATCGCCGCTCACGACCTCTCCCCGGCCGAACTCGCCGCCCTCCTGCATTTCCACGCGGATGCGGGCGTCGACTGGTTGCTGGAAGAGCAGCCGGTCGACCGTTTCGCCGAATTTGCCGCCGCTCGCCCTGCCCGATCCGCCCCCGCGCAGGATGTGACGACATCGGCGCGGCAGGCTGAAAGATCTGCGGATCGCGGCGATGCGCGGCAGGCGGCGATGCGCAGCACCCCGGCGCGCGGCGCACCGGCGGCCCCCGCCATTCAGCAGAATGTCGCCATGCCGGACGAGCAGGCCGTGGCGGCGGCGCGTTTTGCAGCGGAAAGCGCGCGGTCGCTTGCCGAGCTGAAAACCGCGCTTGAAGGGTTCAGCGGCTGCAACCTCAAGAACAGCGCGCGCAATACGATTTTCACCGAAGGCGATGCCACCTCCGGCATCATGGTCATCGGCCCGATGCCTGACGCGGATGACGATCGTGAAGGCCTGCCCTTCGCCGGCAGGACCGGGCTTTTGCTTGAGCGCATGCTGGCGGCCATCGGGCTTGAGCGCAGCGCCATCATGCTCGGCAATGTCGTGCCCTGGCGGCCGCCGGGCAACCGCCCGCCGACACAGGCCGAGATGGACATCTGCCGCCCTTTCATCGAGCGTCAGATCGCCCTTGCCGAGCCGAAACACCTGTTGCTTCTCGGCAACTTTACCGCACGTTTCTTCTTTGGCGGCGCCGGCACCATCCATACGCTGCGCGGACAGTGGCGTGATGTCGCAGCCGGTCACCTGATTCTGCCGGCCCTTGCCAGCCTTCATCCGCAGGAGCTGTTGAACGCGCCTGCCAGCAAGTCATTGGCATGGCAGGATTTATTGGCTTTTCAGGCAAAGATCGCGCAAGGCTGACTGCCTCATTCCTGGTCAATGTAAATGAATTATGAAAAAAGCCATGCACATTACGCATAACAGCGGCGCATTTGGCCGGCTTGCCGAATCCATGCTGCGCTGCGATATAACGATCATGTCTTGGGAGGAATTCGGTTTAAGGAACCAAGGCAATGACCACTCGCTTCCGTCCGGTACATTCCGGCTTTGAAACGCTCCGCCTGGCGGGCCTCGGCCCTCGCTCCAGTCAGGGCTACCATCGTTTCGGCGCAGCCGCAAACGAACAGATGACCGCACGCGCTGCCATGCAGCAGGTCCGCGTGACGCGTCCCTCGGCAGTCTTCGCGGATTTCCGCGAGCGCTGAGAAGCACTCAGGCCAGTCTAGCGCTGGTCCACAGATATGATTGCGCGCTGGCGTCTTTCTTCGGGAGGGCGCCTTTTGCTTTTGTGGTTTTTTTCGAAAGGCTGCGACGAAGTCTTGAACCGAGTCACAAGGTTGTAGTGCGCGCCCAGCCGTCCCTTCTTCCGTTAACGCCGGTTGAGACGAAAAACGGCACTCTCAATCTTGTCTTCCACCATGCGTCATCCAATCCGTCATTCCGGCCTTGAGCCGGAATCCAGCCAGCCCAAGTCCTTGGGCTGAAAAGACTCTTCTCGCCGCGCAGACGCGCGTCGGCTGGATCCCGGCTCAAGGCCGGGATGACGGAGGAGAAGCATTTTTCGTGAAATTCGGTGGCTGAGAATGCCGCGCGCTTGTCCTGGAAACAGGCAAGACGCGCAGATTTGGGTTCCGTCACCCCTGCGGCGTCGAGGCCTTGCGGGCCGCCCGTCTTGCCAGGCCCAGCTGATGCTCGCGAAAGATGATGAAGATGCCGGCGAGGATCACGATCGCCGTGCCGATCAGCATCGTCACCGTGGGAATATCTCCGAACAGAATGTAGGAGACCGCAATTCCGAAAACGATGGAACTGTATTCGAAGGGGGCGATGACGGAGACTTCGGCATGGCGATAGCTCTCCGTCAGGAAAATCTGCGCAACGCCGCCGCAGATGCCGCTGGTGATCAAGAGCATGGCCTGCGTCATGCTCAGCGCGCTCCAGCCGAAGGGCACGCTGACAAGCGACAGCAGGGTAGCGGTAAGCGAAAAATAGAGCACGATGGTTGGCGTCTTTTCCGTCTCCACCAGCTGCCGCACCTGGATCATCGCGAGCCCGCCGAGCGCCGCACCGCACAATACGGCAATGGCCCCCAGCCCCTCGCCGGCAGCGAAGCCGCCTTCCCTCAGCAGCGTCATCTTCGGCCAGAGAATCACCAGCACGCCCGTCATGCCGACGAAGACCGCGCTCCAGCGATAGATACGCACCTTTTCATGCAGGATGAAGGCGGCAAAAACGACGGCAAGAAGCGGCGAGGCATAACCGATGGCGATGAATTCCGGCAGCGGCAGCATCGTCAGCCCGTAAAAGCCGCAGGCCATGGAAAGGATGCCGAGAAAACCGCGCTTGAAGTGGCCGGAAAGATTATTGGTGTGCAGCGCGCTTGCCAGCGCATGCAGCCAGGCGAGATAGACGACGATCGGGATGATGGCGAAGGCGGAGCGGAAGAAGGTGATCTGCCCGGCCGGCACATCGCCCGCAGCCTTGATACAGGTCTGCATGACAAGAAAAAAGCCGACCGAAATCAGCTTCAGGCTAATCCCGCGAAAGGGATTCATCGGTTCGGCGTTCATTGGCAACTACTCATATCGGCTGCGCAAACACGCCATCGTGAGATTTTTCATGCGGGGAGGACGACGCAGGGGAATTGGATTTGTGCAAGGCTAGAGCATTCCCCCGGCGCTTTACAACAAAAAATGTGATTTACCCGTGAATTCCGTTGATTTGGGGAGGTATTGTTTTCGTGGCTGCGGAAATGATGCAAACCAAAAGCGACGCGTGCTAAAATTTGAAGAAAATAAAATATAATTTCAGCAATCGTTCAACATTTGCTGCGATGGTCCACGGGTCCGGCGGCGGGGGGATCGTCTGCACGGCCGGCAAAGCCTTCCATGGCGGGACAGAACGTCCTCCGACGCGCACATGAACGTGACGAATATTCTACCCATTTTACATCCGGGCCTTATGACGACATGATGCCGGGAAGACCACGCAAAGTTATTCAGGGACAGTCATGCGAACAGACA
>QFOL01000399.1 GCA_003241215.1 Agrobacterium fabrum | reverse complement strand
AACGGCGATCCCCCGCATCGTACCCTTCATTGCACCAGACCCTACATGCTTCATTCGACAGTTCCCACTTCCCGCGCAAATACATAAGCATCGGCTTTGCATTGGCGTTCTAGCCATAAAAGCATCCGCAGGGCAACGCAATGATGACGCATTAACGCATTTTTATGGCATCGGCCCGTGCAATCGCATGAATATCAGGCGATATAACGCAACTTCTTGTTCGCATCACGAAAAAGCCGCCCCAAAGGGAGCGGCTTTTTCTGTCAATTGATAGCCTGCGAAAGAACTCAAGCAGACCAGGGGGCAAATTCCGGCATGTTGACCGCAACGAATTCGCGGGCGCGCACCATCTGGTTGCGGGCGGCCGGCGCTTCGACGATCTCATAGGCGGTGCGGTCGCTCAAAAGCGCCTTCAGCGCATTCGCATTGACCTTGTGGCCGCCGCGATAGGAACGGTAACAGCCGATGAACTGCGCGCCGGCAAGCGCCAGGTCGCCCACGGCGTCCAGCGTCTTGTGGCGGACAAATTCGTCCTTGGCGTAACGCAGGCCTTCCATGTTGATGACGCTGTTGTCGTCGGAGATGACGACCGAGTTCTCAAGCGAGGAGCCGAGCGCATAACCGGCGGCCCACAGGCGCTCCACATCACGCATGAAGCCGAAAGTACGGGCGCGCGACAGTTCGTTCTTGAACGTATCCGCCGTCAGGTCGCCCTTCCAGGACTGCTTGCCGATCAGCGGCGTATCGAAATCGATGTCGACCTCGAAACGCGTGCCGTCATAGGGACGGAACTCCGCCCAGGAGGCGCCCGAATCGATGCGCACCGGCTTGGTGACGCGAATATAACGGCGCTTCGCACCGAGATTCTTGATACCGACCGATTCGATGGCCTCGATGAAAGGTGCGGAGCTGCCGTCCATGATCGGCGCTTCCGGACCGTCGACTTCAACGATGAGGTTGTCGAGGCCCATGGCGTAGATGGCGGCCATGACGTGCTCGATCGTCGCCACCGACTGGGAAAGCGAACGGCCGAGCACGGTGCACAGATCGGTATTGCCGACGTTGGAAGACACCGCCTTCAACTCGGTGACGCTGCCATTGTCATGAAGGCGGTGGAAGACGATGCCCGTTCCGGCTTCTGCAGGCTGGAACGTCATCGAGACCGGATTGCCGGAATGCACGCCAATGCCTTTGAGCTGAACAGCATGTGCGATAGTTGTCTGAAATCCGAGCAGTCCGATAGTCATGCGTCTATGCCTTGTTTTGCAAACCGCGCCGCCTGGGCGCCGTTCAAGTTTTTCAAGCCGGTTTTGGCAACCGGCCAAGTCCGTATTTTCCTCTACCCAGCCTCATACATACGCACATGTACGTGCCACGACAAATCACTGTTCGTTTCGGATTGTTACACGCGTAAACAATTGAAAAGGCGAATTAATTTAGCGTTAATAACTAAAATAAACAAAACGCCCGGATCGTGAAACCCGGGCGTTCGAAGAGGCGGATGGAATCGCCTTTAGTTGGACTGGCGGCGCAGGAAGGCCGGAATTTCCAGCTGGTCGTCGTCGTGATGGCTGGACGATGCAGGCGTTGCGCGGCCGTGGTCGTCAAGCTGGCCACGACGCGGTGCGTAGAGGCTTGCTTCCGGCGAAAGCGGGGCGCGACGCTGCTGCGGAGCCATGCTCGGCGCATCCATCATGTCGGACGGAACTTCTTCTTCTTCGCGACGGCCGAGCGAGTTGGTGATGCGCTTCAGAAGACCCATCGGGCCACGCTCTTCCTGGGCGGCAGGAGCGGCGTGGGTGCGGTGGTCCAGCTCGGCCTTCACGACTGGCGGGAAGTCTTCGACCTTCGGCATGCGTACCGGCTCGGGCTGGCGGGCAACCGGTGCGGGTTCCTGATAGACAGGAGCCTGCGGCTGCTGCAGACGCGGAGCCTGCGCGGCAACCTGTTCCGGCGCATGATAGACCGGGGCCGGAGCAACCGGAGCCGGCGCAGCCTGCTGAACCGGCTGGGCCGGACGGAGAGCCGGTGCTTCAGCCGGAGAAGATGCGAACAGCTTGCTCTGCGGACGGAAATCCTGAGCCGGCTGCTGATGTGCGGCGAAACCGAGTTCGCGTTCCATTTCGGCTTCCGCCGAACGGATGGTCTGGGCGATCGGGTCTACGGCCTTCTGTGCCTGCGATACTGCTGGAGCAGGCTGAACTGCGGCCGGAGCGGGAGCAACGGCCGCGGAAGGACGGATAAGCGGCTTGGCAACGGCAGCTGCGGCGCGCATATCGGCGACGTTCTGTTCGCCGACGCCTGCAACGCGGTCAATGCCGGTTGCAACGACGGAGACGCGGATGAGACCTTCCAGAGCTTCGTCGAAGGTGGCGCCGAGGATGATGTTGGCGTCCGGATCGACTTCTTCGCGAATGCGGGTGGCCGCTTCGTCGACTTCGAACAGGGTAAGATCGCGACCACCGGTGATGGAGATCAGCAGGCCCTGTGCGCCCTTCATCGAGGTTTCGTCGAGCAGCGGGTTGGCGATTGCCGCTTCCGCAGCCTGCATCGCACGGCCCGGACCGGAAGCCTCGCCGGTGCCCATCATCGCGCGGCCCATTTCACGCATGACCGAGCGAACGTCGGCGAAGTCGAGGTTGATGAGACCTTCCTTCACCATCAGGTCGGTGATGCAGGCAACGCCCGAATAGAGAACCTGGTCGGCCATGGCGAAGGCGTCGGCGAAGGTCGTCTTGTCGTTGGCAATACGGAAGAGGTTCTGGTTCGGAATGACGATCAGCGTATCGACGGACTTCTGCAGTTCCTCGATGCCCTGTTCGGCAAGGCGCATGCGGCGGCCGCCTTCGAAGTGGAAAGGCTTGGTGACGACGCCGACCGTCAGGATGCCCTTGTTGCGGGCGGCCTGTGCGACGACAGGAGCCGCACCCGTGCCGGTGCCGCCGCCCATGCCGGCGGTGACGAAGCACATGTGGGTGCCGTTCAGGTGATCGATGATCTCGTCGATGCATTCTTCAGCGGCGGCGCGGCCGACTTCCGGCTGGGAGCCGGCGCCGAGGCCTTCGGTGACGTTGACGCCGAGCTGGATGACCCGGTCTGCCTTCGTCATGGTCAGCGCCTGCGCATCCGTGTTGGCGACGACGAAGTCGACGCCCTGGAGGCCGGCCGTGATCATGTTGTTGACAGCGTTACCACCACCGCCACCGACACCGAAGACGGTGATGCGTGGCTTCAGCTCTGTGATATCAGGCTTCTGCAGCTGT
>QFOL01000061.1 GCA_003241215.1 Agrobacterium fabrum | reverse complement strand
CTGCAGGTCACGCAGGCCGGGCGTATTGGGCGAGGAAATATTGACGGTGAAATAGGATGCGACCGCATAAAACGCCTCTATGCCCTGCACATAGTCGGCGATGCGGTCCTCGCTATCCTTGTTGGCGCCGATATTGACACCGACAATGCCGCGCAGCTTTGCCTGCTTCAGGCGCTCCAGTGCCGCGGCATGGCCTTCATTGTTGAACCCGAGGCGATTGATGACGCCCTCGTCTTCGACCAGGCGAAAGATGCGCGGCTTGGGATTGCCCGCTTGCGCCTTGGGCGTGACGGTGCCGATTTCGGTAAAACCGAAACCGAGACGGAGAAGCGGTCCCGGCACTTCCGCATTCTTGTCGTAACCCGCCGCCATGCCGAGCGGATTGGGGAAAACGAGACCGGCAACCGTCTGCTGCAGCCGCGGATCGTGCGGCACCATGCAGGTGGGCAGAAAGCCGCTTTTCAGCGCCGCGATGGACAGCCCATGCGCCTTTTCCGGATCGACCAGAAACAGGCCCCTGCGGCCGACAGAGGAAAATAATCCGCTCATCACAAAATCTCCGGAAACTGGTGCTGGCCATCATGATCGAGCGAGAGCGGCGTTTCCCAGAGCACGGCGCTTAGGGGAAGCGGGGCATAGAGATGCGGGAACAGGTCGCCGCCCCTGGACGGTTCATAGACCAGCTTGTCGCCAAGGGCGGCGCCGTCAACCGCGATCAGAAGCAGGTCGACCTGGCCGGAGAAATGCCGCGCGGCGGTCTCGGCCACCTGTTTCGCCGTCGAGAAATGAATGAAGCCGTCGGTCAGGTCGATGGCGGCGCCCTCGAACACGCCCTTCGCCCTGGCCGCATTCCATAACGTCTCCGGCACGATTTTATAGATGATCGCGGGCGTTTCCTGCATAGGGGCTCTCCAAGGCTTTCCACTCAGCGGGATTTGCCGCAAAGCTTGCAGATTGTCCACAGTTTCCACGGCATTTTTATTGCGGCTGGCCTGAAAGGCCGCCTGTCCACAAGCTTTTCCTTGTAATGCGGAACCGATTGGCGCAACCTTTGGCGGAGGAGCCGGGCGTGTTTCGACCACCGGCATAGGGAGTGTACCAGTACCTTGGAAAGAACCGCATAACGCCCTTGGGAGGGGGCCAGAATGTCGGAACTTGTCATTATCATTGCAGACGATCACCCGCTTTTTCGCGGCGCCCTGAAACAGGCCGTATCCGGCCTAGACGGACAGCAGACGATCATTGAAGCCGGGGATTTCGAGGCTGCCCGGAGTGCAGCCGCAGCGCGCAACGACGCCGATCTCATGCTTCTCGATCTCGCCATGCCGGGGGTCAGCGGATTTTCCGGCCTGATGGCGCTGCGAGCGGAGTTTTCCAGCCTGCCGATCGTCATCGTTTCGGCCACGGACGATGCGACCACCGTTCGCCGTTCGATCGAACTTGGCGCTTCCGGTTTCATCTCGAAATCCTCGGGTATCGACGATATCAGAGACGGCATTCGCGCGGTTCTGGAAGGTGATGTCTGGATACCGGCGGGACATCAGGGTGAAAAGGAACAGGACCCTGATGTGGCCGATCTCATCGGCCGGCTCAGAACGCTGACACCGCAGCAGAGCCGGGTTCTGGGCATGCTGGCGGAGGGGCTGCTGAACAAGCAGATCGCTTATGAGCTCAACGTTTCCGAAGCCACCATCAAGGCGCATGTCTCCGCCATCCTGCTGAAGCTCAAGGTCGATAGCCGCACGCAGGCGGTGATCCAGCTCGCCAAGATAAATACCTCGGCCATGGTGGCATAGGCGAGGATTTTATTCCTTTCCTTCCTTTACTCCTGACCGGATATGGTCTAGATTCCGGTCAGTAAACGACAGGAGCTTTCCGCTATCGGCTCCACTTGCGGGCTTTCTATCATGCTTTCACACGAGACGATCTGGAGCGCCATCGATACGCTTGCCGAACGCCATCAGCTGACGCCTTCGGCCTTGGCGAAACGCGCCGGTCTCGACCCCACATCCTTCAATAAATCGAAACGCTTCGGCCCGGATGGCCGCAAGCGCTGGCCCTCGACGGAATCCGTCTCCAAGGTGCTGGAGGCGACGGGAGCAAGCGTCGACCAGTTTTTCGGTTATGCTTTCGGCAGGGCGCAGACGATGCAGCCTTCCGGCGCGGACAATGCCATTCCCCTGCTCGGTTTCGCGCAGGCGGGTTCCGGCGGCTTTTTCGACGATGGCGGTTTCCCGGCAGGTCAGGGCTGGGATGTGGTGGAGTTCCCCTCATCTCCCGAACGCAAGCAGGGCGTCTACGCGCTCGAAGTGCAGGGCGAGAGCATGATGCCGCTTTACCGCGACGGCGACATCCTCATCGTGGAGCCCGGCGCGCAGGTGCGGCGCGGGGACCGCGTGGTGCTGAAAAGCCGCGACGGTGAAGTGATGGCCAAGGTGCTGGCGCGGCAGAGCCCCAAGAATATCGAGCTTCTTTCACTCAATCCCGAGCATCCGAACCGCAGCTTCGACATGGCCGATGTGGAATGGATCGCCCGCATCATCTGGGCCAGCCAATAAGCCCTTTGAAAAGCTGCCGTAATCTACCGCAACATGCTCAGAGTCCGAGCGCGCTTGCGGCGGCGTCCACCGTCATGACTTTCGCCCCTCCGGATGTCGCCCGGCGAACAAGACCCCGGAATCTCTCTTCCGGGCAACCGTAAAAACTCGGTGTCGCCGAAACATCATGGGTAAAAATGACGAGCCAGCCGCCATTTTGCAAAGCCTCATCAAGCCAGCGATCGGCGGCATCGAGATAATTTCGATCCGAGCGCAGTTCCACGGCGGCAAGATTATGCGGATCGATGCCGCCCCGGTTAATGCCGGGCATGATGCCGCGCGCGGTTCTGAACCTACGCCGCAACAGCGGCTGCATGATCGGTGAGGCCATGCCGAAAGGAACGGAAAAATTCTGCCTGTGGCGTTTTCCGTCGAAAAAGCCGAGCACGCTGTCATTGCGATCGAGGTCTTCCGCAAGCCCGCGCCGTGAAAAACTCGAAAGCTTGCGATGGGAATAGGTGTGGCAGGCAAGCTCGTGGCCAGCCGCGGCAAGCTCCGAGCAGCCTTTCGCGGAAATCATTTCCTGCTGTTCGTTGTGCCCGTCGATAAAAGTGCCTGCAATGTAAAATGTCCCGCGAACGCCCTCATCCTCGAGAATGCGGGCTCCATTTGTCCAGGCAGTCGCCGGCACATCATCGAATGTGAAGGAAACGATCGGCCCGGAGGTTTCGATCCGCACCGCCGGTCCCGGAAAATATCGCACGAGCCGGTTATTGACCCGGTCTGCGATCGTCCCGATTTTCTGCGTCATACATAGCCCCCCGGCCTGTCAACAAGTTACTGCCCCTGTTCAAGTATGTCGTAAGCCTGATGCCTCAAACAATAGATTGCGATCAGAAGAGAAGACCAGATAGGCCCGGTTCCGGTAAAGAAATTACTCTCAAGACACGAAGAAAGCAGGGCATACACCCAGATTCGTCCGAAAAGTCGAGTCAGACCCGGATCCGTTCCCCTGTCCACCGCCGTGCGGAAATCATTTGCGGGGATGATGACGAGCCATATGATGGTGAGGATAAAGGCCGGCAGGCCGCCATTCAGCAGGCTTTCGACATAACCATTATGGGCATGGAAAGCCGTGACTGCCCAGGTTCCGGCAATATCGGCCTGCGATAAAAGCCGGTCGCTTGTCCAGAACGCCTGGAAACCCTGCCCGAAGATCGGCGACTGCGCAAAGGTGTCGAAGGACAGGCGCCATATGTCGGTCCGGCCGGTGAAGGTGGAATCGATCCCCAGACTTTCGACCAGATTCTGGATGCTTGGAAAATAGGTGGAACCGACTGCGACGATGTTGAGGAAGGTGAGAAGCCCACCGATCATCAGCAATGTGCGTCCCGCCTGTCTCTCCATGAGCCAGACCAGCGCAATGGTGACGGGTAACAGCATGGCGGCGGTTTTTCCGTTGGTTTTCCAGAGGAAGAACCCCGCCAGCAGCGCGATTGCAATGCCGCCGACCGTAGACCAGGCGTTGCGCAGATAAAGCCCGACCATGAAAAGGATGATCATGGCAGGCGCTGCGGCGTTCTTGTGGTTGAAAATGCCGCGCCAGTCGCCCGCAAGGGCTTTTTCATCGAGATCGAAAGGTTGATGGATTGAGCGCGAACGCAGGAAGATCACCCCGAAATAACAAAGCGCGAGCAGGATGATGGCGAAAACAGCCATCATCCGGTCGAATTGCCGTCGGTCCCTTGGCATGACCACCAGGACGCTGGTGATGAAGCACAGAAGCGCCGTGAAGATCAGGCGTTGCAGCGAGGTGCCGGACTGTTCACCGAGCACCGAGCAGATCAACAGCCAGGAAAACAACAGCAAAATGGGCAGACGCGGTCGCAGCAGCAGCCCGGTCAGCCGGTGCCGCAGGGCAAATACTCCCAGGAGCAGCGCGATCACCAGACCGGTCAGCTGGTTTGCGGCGGCGCGCGGCACCGCTGGAACCGCAAGACTTTCGAAAGGTGCGACTGAAATCCAGATATAGAGCATCGTGACGACGAAAAAAATCGCGTCGCGACGGCTACCCGAAAGCGACATGGCGTTACCTCCCGCAGAAACCGACTGCGTGTCAGCAAAACGCGGCATGGTCGCCTGCATCGGGAACGGAAAATCGGATCATCGGCCTGCCCTGTGATGAATAACAAAACCCTTGGAAACCGGGCCATGTCCAAATAACCATAAACGGTGATTATCATCATTATTGTGCAATTGCTTTAACCCTCTCTTACCTCAAGACGGCTAAGACAGGAGAAACTGTCATTCATTCGGATTACTGGCATTCAGTTTACTGGCCGGTCACCGGCCTTTTCAGTTCGCAAACTATTGCAAGGCAGGGCGGTTATCTTTGAATTTGCCCGGCAATGTCGAAAAAACATGGAGAATGAGGTGTCATTGAATACGCCGCGGTTCGGCCATCTGGTGAGACTGGGATTGAACTACATGGCATCCGGGGGGGCGCTGCTGATGTCGAGCGCCGCCCAGCTTTTGACATTTGCCCTGCTTGCCCGCCATCTCGGCGTCGAACAATTCGCGCTTTACGCCTCCATCACGGCCGTCACCAATCTCGGTGTGCAGATCTGCGGCATCGGCTCGCAGGAATCGCTCATCCGCCGCGTGGCGCAGGATCGCAGCATGTTTCCCGTCATGCTCGGCCACAGCTATCTCCTGAGCGCCGCCACCGGTGTGGTGCTGACCATCCTCGGCATGATAACGATCCCGGTGTTTTTCCCCACCTCGGAAACCCTGCTGCACACGCTCATCACCACTTTCCTGATCCTGGTGACGAACCTCGTTCTTCTGAAGGTCATTTCGCTTTCCACGCAGAGCTTCATCGCCCATTCCGATTTTGCCTCCGCCAACAAGCTGGAAGTCATGTTTGCCGTGGCCCGCACGATTGCCGCCGTGGTCGCATGCCTTGTCTTCAAGGTGGAAACAGTCGAGGCCTGGGCCCTGTGGAACCTTGCCGCACACACGATTGCCGCCGTTATCTCGGTCAAGGCGATCGGCAGGCTCGGCCGGCCGGTGTTTCGGATCGTTCGCGAAGAAATCCGCATCGGCGTCCTGTTTTCCACCCAGTTCCTGTTCAAGGCCGTGCGTGGCAATGCCGATATTCTCGTTCTCGGCGCCATCGCCAGCGCCGAGGTTCTGGGCAGCTACTCCATCGCCCGTCGTATTCTCGACAGTTCCTACCTCTCCGTAGAAGCTCTCAACCGCCTGATCTATCCGGGTTCGGCCTCCGCCGCCCTGCAGGGCATCGGCAAGACCATAGAACGCGCCTATAATGTCCTGAAGGCCGCTCTTTTCATCGCGGCCGGCAGCGCGTTGGCGATCTTCATCATCGCACCCTTCCTGCCCCTGCTGTTTGGAGACGAATATGTCTCGCTGCCCGTCATAACCCGTGTTCTCTGCTGGGCGGTGCTGCCGATGGCGGTTGCCGCAACGGCGCTTGAGGCACTCGGCGCTTCCGGGCGACAGGATATTCGCGCCAAGATATGGAACAGCGGCAATCTCATCGGCTCCGTCGTGGTCGCCCTCTTCACCTGGTCCTTCAGCATTTCAGGAACGATCGGCAGCTACTTCATCGTGGAAACCGCCATCGCCGCCGCCGTTTGGATCGCGCTTCTGCGATTGCGCCGCGATGGCGAGGCTTTTGCACCCGCCAAATAACGCACTGGCCGGAGCCCAATCCGGCCAGTCACTGCTCTAATAAAGTCCGTAGGGGAAATAACGGCGGTAGATTTCCTCCAGCCGGCCATTGCGGGAAAGCGCGGCAAGCGCCTGGTCAAAGGCCGGCACAAGCACATTGTCCGGATCGACGGCCATGATGGAAAGGCCCTCACCAAGAAACCTGTCCGACATGTAAGGCCCGCCGAAGAGAGCGCAGCAACCCTCGGAAGCGCTGCCCGAAACCCAGAAGGGCAGGCGCAGGCCGTCGGCAAAAATGGCGTCCACCTTGCCCGTCTTCAGGGCTTCATACATGGGGTCGTAGCCCTCGAAACCTTCAGCCATGGCTTTGGGAAAAAATGCCTTGAGCATCTGTTCGTGCCGCGAGCCCGTAACGACACCCACCTTCTTTCCCGACAGGGCGTCGGCACCGGATCCGGAAAATTTCGCGGCCTTGTTGACAGCAAGACGGGCCGGCAACAGCAGATAAGGGCGCGAGAAGGTGAAACTCTTGCGCAGGTCGGCGGTGGTGGCGATGCCGGAAATCACCGCTTCCCCCTCTCCCATTTCCAGTGCCGCCTCCAGCTCGTCAAATGGCAGGGCCTGCACCTGGCACTTGCTTTCCACCTTCAGCTGAGCACAGATTTCGCGGACCAGATCGACATGGAAACCCGCCAGCCGGCCCTCCTGATCGGTAAAATTGAAGGGCGGAAAATCAACCGACATCAGAAATCTGATCCGCGGAATGGACGAAAGATCGCCTCCCGGAAACCGCTCCTGCGCATCGAAAAGCACCGGCATGCGGTTTCCATCCGAGAGGCCCTCGGCATGAATTTCCCTTAAAAAACCAACAAATTGTAAAGAAAAAACTAAAGTAAAAACAAGAACTACATTCCGCGTTACATTCGTCATTCTCATCTATACTGTCCATATCAGGAAGTGGGGCATTACCATGACGGCGGCGGCGATGCATGGATCATTTTAGGCAATATACACGAGAATCGTTTCGCACGACGCCAGCGGGGCGAAAAATTGTATTTTCGTCCATCGACGGCAATCCATTCCAGTCCGCCATCGAGCCGGATGCACCCGGACCAACGCGCTTCCTCACCTCGCTTGGATTTGGAAAGCCCTATATCAACACTTTCAAAGAACAGGCCCTGAAAAACGGCTCAACCGTCGAGGATGAACTCCTGGCGAGCGGTCTCGTCGATACGAATGCGTATTACGGTGCCTTTGCCAGATTTTTGCGATTGCCGTTTCTTTCAGAAATCGATCCCGGCCGGGTAACGGATGTCACTCATCTGGACCTGCAACTTGCCGAACCGCGATTGCTACGGCTGACGCCGCTGAATGGCAAAGCAGTGCTGCTGATCGTGCCCGAGCTGGGACGCATGGAAATGCTGAGAAGCATACTCGATCAGCACCCGCATCTTTTCGGCGAACTAGCCGTGACCACGCCGCAGGCCATGCGCAGCGCAATCTGGAAGGCCGGTGAAACACGCCGCTGCCTTGAGACGCGTCATCAGCTTTTCAACGCGGCGCCACAGCATTCCGCCAGAATCACGCTGCACGGCCAGCAGGGTTTCGTGAGCGGCGTGCTCGTGACCCTGCTCATTCTTTCGCTGCTGTTTTATACGCAGGCAGCGCTGGCCTTTATTCACATCGCCCTGACGCTGCTTTATCTCTCCACGCTGCTTTTCAGGCTGTTTGCGCTCATCCACGCTCCCGGGGAAAGCGAGGCGGGAGCCGTTCTGCCGTTCCAGCATGACGGAGAACTGCCGGTCTATACCGTGCTCGTGGCGCTTTATCGAGAAGAAGCGGTCGTTGGACAGCTTGTCGGCGCGCTGGAACGGCTGGACTGGCCGAAATCCCGGCTCGACATCAAGCTCGTCTGCGAGGCGGACGACGACGCAACGATCGAAGCCATCCAGCGGGCAGATCCCGGTCCACATATCGAGCTTGTAAGGGTGCCTCCCTCCCTGCCGCGTACCAAACCCAAGGCGTTGACCTATGCGCTTTCCGGCGCGCGCGGCACATTCATTGCCGTCTACGACGCCGAGGACCGACCGCATCCGCAGCAATTGCGCGAAGCCCATGCCAGCTTCCGCGAGCAGCCGGACGAGGTGGCATGCCTGCAGGCGCCGCTTATCATCAGCAATGCGCAATCCTCCTGGCTAAGCGCATGTTTTGCATTGGAATATTCAGGCCTGTTCCGTTGCCTGTTGCCCGTTCTCGCTGCGCAGAAGCTGCCAATACCGCTTGGTGGCACCTCCAACCATTTCCGCGGCATTATGTAGCTGACGCACGTAGACGACTCTCAGATCAATTTTACCCATAGATCAAAGGTCCCCATAAACCGCTGCAAGCCTCGAATCTTGCAGGAAGACAGGTTCTCTTGATGCTTCAACACCAGTTCAATGGATAAGGACACCGCAAATGTTGAAGCTCATCAGCTCGCTGAAGATTGACGCGCCGTTTACAAGCTATCCCCTCGTTGAGGAATTCGGGGCGTTCAAACTGAAATCTGCAACCAGCCACTCCAAAGGCGGATCCGTTGGCCAGAGGTTCTTTAAGGAGTCATTCCCCACTAGGCAGGAAGCTCTTGATTTCATCAATAAACAGCGCCCGAAAGGCGAGGCAATGCTCGTGATAACTCAACTATCTGGCGGCCGAATCGAGCTTGAAGTGTACGAGTAACCTTCGGGTCGCTCCAAATTTTTCGCGATGTCAGTTTCCTATATTCATATCGAATCCTGTTGACAGGCATCAGACTCCTGGTAAACCGGTCCTTGTCACACTGACAGGATCGAGACATGGAACCTGACATCGCGAAAGAGACAGAACAAAGACTCAAGTCGAAGCTGGCTGACAAGCTCTTTGGTGAACTCGACGACCTGACACGGATGGATTCGGATGCGCAGATACAGATCGAGCGCCTGGAAGCGGAGCGCGCCGCCGTCAGGAAGCAGATCGAGGTTCTGAAGAAGATGATCAAGGAGGCTGGCCTGTTGCGCACCGGGTCTGCCGGATCGGATGAACCGACCTCACCGCAATCGGCCTCAGTGACGGTCACCACCGTCGACGATGGCAAGACCCACAAGCAGATGATCCTCGAGATCATTCTGGAAGCTGGCGAGGCCGGGATCCGACCGGTCGACGTAGGCAACGAGATCAAGCGTCGATACGGCAAGGACATCACGTCCGGCCTGCACACGCAGATCGCGCGGCTGAGCAAGGAAGGCAAGATCAGGAGAATGGGCGAAGGCTGGAAGACGACACAAAAAAACGCCGGATAAACCGACGTTCCTTTGTGTTCAACCATCGCCCCATGCGAACATAGTTTAATGGCAGAACGGCCTAGTCACCCACTAGCGCTGGCGCGGGTTCGATCCCCGCTGTTCGCTCAATACTTATCAGGACCGTGCCCGACGTCAAGCGCAAGTGTGCGCGGTCATTTGGAGCCACTGATGGGATGAGCCTCGCTGAGGAATTAACAGTAAATGTCAAGAATAGGAATCCTTTTTACTATGAATCCTTGAAATTAAAGAGGTTTGAATCCAAATGGATAGCAATTACGGTGTTTTCAGGCGCAAATTACACTTTGCAATGACGAGAATAATGCCCAATTACACGGCCTCAAACGGGGTCCAAGGGTATGGGTACGGCACAAGGGCAGCACTTTCTTCTTTCCAAGGAAGCCAGATCGCTTTCGATCATGAAGGTGGCGCAGCTTACTGACGATGAGGCATACGATCATTTCCAGATGATCCGCTGGTCGGAGACCGGAGGTGAGCCAGTCTGCACGCATTGCGGATGCCAGGCTTCGTACAAGCACAAGGCCCGCAGGATCTTCACCTGCCAGGCATGCGGCAAGCAGTTCAGCGTCACTAGCAAGACGATCTTCGCCTCGCACAAGCTCCCGATCAAGACGTACCTCGTGGCCATCGCACTCTACGTGAACGGTGCCAAGGGATATTCCGCCCTGCAGATGTCCCGAGACCTCGACTGCCAGTACAAGACGGCCTTTGTGCTCTGCCACAAGATCAGGGAGGCGATCGGGCGGGATGCCGCGGATCGGGAGGCCACGGGTGTCGTCGAGGTCGATGGGGCCTACTTCGGCGGCCATGTGAAGCCCACGAACTATGTCGAGAACCGG
Source organism: Agrobacterium fabrum (assembly GCA_003241215.1). Taxonomy (GTDB): domain Bacteria; phylum Pseudomonadota; class Alphaproteobacteria; order Rhizobiales; family Rhizobiaceae; genus Agrobacterium; species Agrobacterium fabrum_A. The sequence goes on along the minus strand of QFOL01000061.1, from coordinate 5,785 downwards.
AGGGATCGCCGACTGGCGAAGAACCAGAACGGCAAGCGTCGGGTCGTGGTCGTCATGCGCGAGCGTAACGGCCGCACGCTGCCGTTCGTGGTCAGGAAGGAGAACGAGGCGGTATCCGTCATCGAGCGCCGCGTGCGGTTGGACAGCACCCTTCACGCTGACGAGGCACTGGGATGGGATCCGTTGCACATCCTGTTCGACATCAAGCGGATCAATCACCAGAAGGCATACAGCCATGATGGTGCGTGCACCAATCAGGCCGAATCTTTCTTCTCGCGCATCCGGAGGGCCGAGATCGGCCAGCACCACCACATCGCCGGTCCGTATCTCGACGAATACGCCAAGGAAATGGCGTGGCGCGAGGACACAAGGCGGATGTCCAATGGCGAGCAGTTCCTACTGGCGGCCTTCGCCTCGCTGAGTTCTGCGAGATCGAGCAACTGGCAAAGATACTGGCAACGAGCCATCCAGGCAGATACAGCTCCGCCGCACACTTGATCCAGCATGTCGTCCGCATCACGATAGATTCGGAGGTTCAATATGCCGGTTCACTTCTTCAGCGTCGTCACATTCGGGATCGATCCATACGAGGACGAGTTCATCTCGAACCTATCGAAGCATGGACTTGCCGATCCCTATGTTGAAGAGATGAACAGGCTCGTCATGATCGGCTTCACTCGAGAGACCGAACTCGTAGCCCAAGCGATCCAAGACGCGTGCGATGTCGTGCGCTCATCAGGCGGCGAGGTTCTCGGGATTGCTCCTGACACGCTGATCACTCTGTCCGAAATGGGGCACATGCCGGGCTTGTCCTGGGGCACCGTGCATGCCTTGGCAAATGGAGCTGGCGAAGGGTTCCCGTTGCCAGTCGCGAGACAAGCATCAGATAGGCCACTCTGGAACTGGGCGGAGGTCTCAACATGGCTTGCTGATCGCAGCTACATTGATCGCTCCTATGCAGATGTCGCCGCGCTGATCGCCGCAGAGAACCTCAAGCTCAAGAAACCAGTGTCCTAGTCTCCCCGGACGGGTCCGGCGATTGGCCCGAGCCTCCGCGCCCACATGACATTGCCGCGGTTGTCCTTTAGCGCCCTAACGTTGCCATCCTCGCGCTGCTGCCGCAGAGCTTTCGAAACTCGCTTCACGAGGTCGGACAGGTACTTCCGGTCTCTGGCGTCCTCGCCGCGTACGGCAATCAGGGTCTGGGCAATCTCTCGGCTCGACATCGGCGCGTCATTGTTCCGCAGTTCCGACAGGATCGCCCGGGTGAGTTCCCCACGCCCGAAGATGACATCGCGCTTCTGCCTCGGCATGGCTGCATCCAGGTCACCCTCATAGCCAAGCGACTGCAGGACTCGATCGATGGCGTGGGTGTCATTCTTGATCTCTGCCATCCTGTCTCGAAGCTTCTCAGCTTCACCAAACAGATCGGCCCGCTTCTTCAAGAGGCCGTTGATCGTGTGCTCGAATGTGTCTGTGCGTGATAACCTGATACTCATGCCGCTGTTATAGCTGTCAGCCGCCTAGACAGACAGGGAGACTGACATGTGTCAGCTACATAATGCCGCATTTCCGGACCGCCGCGTTGCGCCGGGCGGGTGCATGGGACCCCTATAATGTGACGGAAGATGCCGATATCGGCCTGAGGCTGCACAGGCTCGGTTATCGTTGCGGCGTCATCCGGCGGCAAACGCTGGAGGATGCGCCGACATCGCTTCCCGTCTGGTTGAGCCAGCGTGCACGGTGGTACAAGGGATGGCTGCAAAGCTGGCTGGTGATGACACGCGCACCCTTTGCAACCGCCCGCAACATGGGATGGCGCGCCTATCTGGTCTTTCAACTGCTGATCGGCGGGATGCTCCTGTCATCACTGACGCATCCCTTTCTGTACGTTTCCTTCGCCTTCATGGTCATGGCGATCCGCGAAAATGGCGAGGATATGCTGCTGTCCTGGCAGGGCATTCTATTCACCATCGATACGCTGAATATCCTCGGAAGCTACGCCATCTTCATGCTGATGGGCCGAAACAGGATGATATCCTACGAGAAAAAACAGGTCGGACGCCGCTGGACGGCAATCCCGCTCTACTGGCTGATGATGTCCGTTGCGGCCTGGCGCGCCGTGGTGGAGTTGAAAACTAGGCCCTTCGTCTGGAACAAGACACCGCATGTGCCAGTCGTCAAAAATCCGGCCTGACGGGACAGAACCCGGGACAGAACCAGAGAGCGGTTTTTCACGATACGCGGAACAGGCCTTGCTGTTCCAGACGGTACTTCTGAAATTCGCAAGACGGCTCTGGCTTCGATGACGATGGGCTATCGAAGCATCAATATTCAAGATGCCTTGCCGAACGGGCCTTTTCCACGGCAAGGCGTTTCACGTCGCCACCGAAGCGGCCTGATAACTCTATTTGGCGACAAGCCTGTTCTTGATCAGGCCGACGATGATCTGCACGATCAGGCCGCCGACACCGCCGCCAACGAGCTGGCCGGCGAGAGCGCCGATATCCACGCCGCCGGCTGCCGCATCTCCCGCCGCGCCGAGCAGCGATCCGAGCACGGTTCCGCCGCCGATGCCGCCAATGGCGCCCGCGATCAGGTTACCGAGCGAGCCGAGATCGGAATCCTTCACTATCTTTCCGCCAGCCGTGCCGCCCACCGCACCGCCGACGATCTGGGCCAATATAGAAGCAAGATCCATGTCATCCTCCTCACTTGTTTCTCCGACCATTCGGAGAAACAAAACCCTCTTATTCAAGTCTGCGCAGGCTGGGCAGAACCGGCATGGCCGGCCTTCTCTTCCTCGCCGAAAATCTTCCAGATCACGGCGCCAATGGCGCCGCCGAGGATCGGCGCGAGCCAGAACAGCCAAAGCTGCTGCAGCGCCCATCCGCCGACAAACAGGGCCTGCCCCGTCGAGCGGGCCGGATTGACCGATGTGTTGGTGACCGGGATGGAAATCAGATGAATAAGGGTTAAGGCGAGACCGATGGCGATCGGCGCGAAACCAGCCGGAACCCTGCCATGTGTCGACCCGAGAATGACGATCAGGAAAAACGCCGTCAGGATGACCTCGATCAGCAGCGCCGAAACGAGAGAATATCCGCCCGGCGAATGTTCACCATAACCATTGGCTGCAAAACCGCCAATCTCCGCCCCCGCCTTGCCCGTAAGAATGACATAAAGCGCCGCGGCCGCGACAATCGCCCCCAGAACCTGCGCCACGATATAGGGCAGGAGGTTCGACGCCGGGAATTTACCGGCAACGGAAAGGCCAACGGAAACCGCCGGATTGAAATGCCCGCCCGAAATGCCGCCAACCGCATAGGCCATGGTCAGCACCGTCAGACCGAAAGCGAAGGCCACACCAAGGAAGCCAATGCCGAGCTCAGGAAAGCCGGCGGCAAAAACAGCACTGCCGCAGCCTCCGAACACGAGCCAAAAGGTACCCAGAAATTCCGAAAGAAGCTTGCGACTCATAACACTTCCCCTATGTTACGACTGCATCAACTGTTACGTGCAATTTAATCACAGTCAAGCAAAATTGTGTACTATTCTTTTATGGTAATGCTCTTACTTCCGAAGCGTTACGCCATCCACAACCCGAACGGCATCGGATGGCCGTCGAACCGAGATTTTTGCAGATATTACACTTCAAATAGCCCAACGCGGTGTTCTGCCGCGTCGTTCCTTCAAAGGTCACATATCACGCCATCAAACCGATAATCCCAAGTAAAAATGCAGACTTAAATTCTAATCTAAAAAAATATTTCAAGTTATTATAAGATATTCTCCTCGAACAAAATATTATTCACATATAATTTATTATAATTACGTAAACTATTGCAACCATCTGTAAAGACAAAAATAGAATCGCAGTTGGCATGCAAAATATTACTCTTGATCTGTTTGAAACCTGCTTATCTGAATCCCCTTCATACGACTTCCATTTCGGGTGACTATCAAGTTCAAAGTTCCAGTTGTTGTTTTTATAAAACATAATATCTCGAACTTCTGATATTGCCATAGACACCAAAAAATACGCCGTCACAGATATATAAAATATTCCTAAAATAATATTCTCGATCATAATATCGATCCATACACTAGAAAAAATCAAATATTAAACTCGTCACTATGAATAATAAATCATTATTTCTAATATTTTTTGAACATCAATTTTTTGAAGATAGAAATTCTCTTTATAATAAAGTTATCTAATTTATTACTATTTTTGCGTCAGTTGACTCTCAGATGATAAATTGCCCATCCGCAGAAATGGCGAAGCGCTTCTTGTCGCTGGTCTCAACAACTTCAAGCAAAAGTTCGGGTATCAGGGGAATATGGGCCTTGCTAGCAGGTCCTCGATATTTACCCACTCTTCAGCGTCAAGCTCAATGCCGATCACATTCGGCTTGTGACGCAATATCCGGCACGTGGATCGCGGCATCGCTGGAGCGGGTGAAGGGAATCGAACCCTCGTATTCAGCTTGGGAAGCTGCTGCTCTACCATTGAGCTACACCCGCGCCGCACATAAGACATCGGATAGTTCGCAGCGGGTGTCAAGCACCCGCCGGGTTCGTTATTCGGCGCGAAAATGCTTGGAGAGCTTCAGCCCCTGCGCCTGATAATTGGAGCCGAGGCCGGTGCCATAGAGGCCTTCCGGTTTCTGCAACATATGCTCGTAAACCAGCCGACCGACGATCTGGCCGTGTTCGAGAATGAAGGGAACCTCGTGGCTGCGGACTTCGAGCACGGCGCGGCTGCCGGTACCGCCCGCCTGCGCATGGCCGAAGCCGGGATCGAAGAAGCCGGCGTAGTGCACGCGGAATTCGCCCACCAGCGGGTCGAAGGGTGTCATTTCGGCCGCATAGAGCGGCGGAACGTGGACGGCTTCGCGCGAGACGAGAATATAGAATTCATCCGGGTCGAGGATCAGTTCCGCGCGGCCGCGCGCATAGAGCGGCTCCCAGAAATCGAGAACGTCGTGCTGGGCCTTCCTGTCGACATCCACCACAGCCGTGTGATGTTTGCCGCGATAACCGATCAGTCCGTTTTCACCGAAACCCTTGAGGTCGATCGAGAGCGCGATGCCGCCGCCGGTCACGTTGGGCGTGTCGCTGGCAACCAGCGTTTCCATCTCGTGCAGCTTCAGCAGTTCACTTTCGTTGAGCAGCGAATGGCCGATGCGGAAGCGGATCTGCGACAGGCGCGAGCCGCGTCGCACCACGATGGGGAAGGTGCGCGGGCTGATTTCCAGATAGAGCGGGCCGGCATAACCCGCCGGTATCTTGTCGAATTCCTGCGCGCCGTCAGTCATGACGCGGGTGAAGATATCGAGACGGCCGGTCGAGCTTTTCGGATTGGCCGAGGCCGACATGTCCGCGGGCAGCACAAGACTTTCCATCAAGGGAACGATATAGACACAACCGGTTTCCAGCACCGCGCCCTGGGTAAGGTCGATCTCGTGCAGGCTGAGACGATTGAGCTTGTCGATGACGCGGTTTCCGGGGCCGGGCATGAAACTGGCGCGCACGCGATAGGCCTTCGAGCCGAGCCTGAGATCGAGGCTGGCGGGCTGCACCTGATCAGTATCGAGATCGGCCTCGCTCTTCAGCTTGCCGCCCGCAAACAGCGCCTTGATCGCGCCATCCGCCAAAATGCCCGTGGTTCTCGTCATCGTCATCATTCCTTTTTACGGCGACAAAACCAAAAGGAAAGCATTGACGCAAGCCGGTAACGGCAGTATGGCAAGCTTATCCCGTGGTGATTTGGCCGGTCGGC
>QFOL01000398.1 GCA_003241215.1 Agrobacterium fabrum | reverse complement strand
TCCACCCTTGGAGAAATCCTTCATCGCTGCGGAGTAGCTGAAACCTTCGTGGCTGGCGATCGGCCGGTTGACGACATCGAAGAGATTGGGGCCGACCTTGTTTGCACCACCACTCTCTCCGGTATGACAGCTCGTACATTTCTTGAAGACCGCTTCGCCCTTGGCGGCGTCCGCGCTGGCGAGCAACTGTGCGATCGGGGTGGCCGCAGCCGCCGCTTCTCCGCCGCCCGTTCCGCCGCTGCTTTCTTCCGCGACGATGGCGTAACCTTCCTTTTCGGGCGCGGGCGCATGGAAAATGCCCTCGGACGCAATCGACACCGACATCAGGACGAATACTGTACCCAGAAACGCCCCAACGCCCATATTAACATAAGAATTCATCTAAACGCGCTCCCTCGCATCCGCTCGATATAACGGGCATCTTGAAATTGAAGCTATGGCTTTTGCACAGCCTGCGCAACTTGAATAATGCTCCCCACACCGTGACGTTTTGACACTTTTCGGGCGGGATTTGAAGGGTGTCGGATGAAGAATCGGGAATTCGAGAAAGCTGTCGTCCTCATACCGGCGCGGATGGCGTCCACACGCCTGCCCGGCAAGCCGCTCGCCGACGTTGGCGGCAAGCCGATGATCGTGCAGGTTGCCCTGCGGGCACGGGAAGCCGGTGCGGAGCGAATTGTCGTTGCGGTCGATGACGAACAGGTGTTTTCGGCCGTCAAAAATGCCGGCTTCGACGTGATGATGACCCGCGACGACCACCAGTCCGGCTCGGACCGCATTTTCGAGGCTCTGCAAAAGGCCGACCCCTATGGCAAGGCGGAATATGTCATCAACGTCCAGGGCGACCTTCCGACCATCGAAGCGGAGACGATCCGCGCTTCGCTGCGCCCGCTGGAGAATGCCGCCGTCGATATTGCGACACTGACGGTCGAAATCACCGACGAAGAGGAAAAGACCAATCCGAACGTGGTGAAAGTGGTGGGCAGCCCGCTTTCCGAGACGCGGTTGCGCGCGCTTTATTTCACCCGCACCACCGCCCCCTATGGCGACGGCCCGCTTTATCATCACATCGGACTTTATACCTATCGCCGCGCCGCGCTGGAGACATTCGTGAGCCTGCCGCCCTCGCCGCTGGAAAAACGCGAGCGGCTGGAACAGCTGCGCGCGCTGGAAGCGGGGATGCGCATCGACGCCGAAATCGTCAGTTCCGTGCCGCTCGGCGTCGACACGCCGCACGATCTGGAAAAAGCCCGCAAAATTCTCGCAAGCAGAACCCTCTAACGGACAGTCCCATGACCTTGAGCACAAATCGCATTGCCTTCCAGGGCGAATTCGGCGCGAATTCCGACATGGCCTGCCGCGACATGTTCCCGGATATGGAGCCTTTGCCGTGCCCGACATTCGAGGATGCCTTCAACGCCATTGAAAACGGCGAAGCCGATCTCGGCATGATCCCGATCGAGAACACGCTGGCCGGCCGTGTCGCAGATATTCATCACCTGCTGCCGGAATCGCGCCTGCACATCATCGGCGAATATTTCATGCCGATCCGCTTTCAGCTGATGGTGATGCCGGGCGTGAAAAAGGATGAAATCCGCACCGTCCATAGCCACATCCATGCGCTTGGCCAGTGCCGCAAGATCATCCGTTCGAACGGCTGGAAGCCCGTCATCGCCGGCGATACGGCGGGCTCCGCAAGGCTCGTGTCCGAAAAGGGCGACCGCAGCATGGCGGCCCTTGCGCCGCGTCTTGCCGCCAGCCTCTACGGTCTCGATATTCTCGCGGAAAATGTCGAGGATTCGGAAAACAACGTCACGCGCTTCGTGGTGCTTTCCCGCGATGAAAACTGGGCCAGGCGCCACACAAGCGACGAAATCGTCGTGACGACCTTTGTCTTCAATGTTCGCAACATCCCGGCCGCGCTCTACAAGGCCATGGGCGGTTTCGCGACCAACGGCATCAACATGACGAAGCTCGAAAGCTACCAGCTCGGCGGCAAATTCGTGGCGACGCAGTTTTATGCCGATATCGAAGGCCATCCCGATGACGAGCCGGTGCGGCATGCGCTGGACGAGCTGCGCTTCTTCTCGGAAAAAGTCCGCATTCTCGGTGTCTACAAGGGCCATGCGATGCGCGGCAAGCTCAACCAGGGTTGAGCCTGCCGAACCCGATTATTTCGTCCATTCCACCCAATCGCGCATCAGCCGATGCGCGATGGCGCCACCGGGAGGCGCGGAAAAGCCCTCACCCGTTGACGTTTCCAGCATCTTGGCGACTTCCGCCCGCGTGAACCAGCGGCAATCCTCCAGTTCGATCTCATCGCGGGCAATATCGAAAGACAGTGCCTCGGCATAACAGCCGATCATCAGCGTATGCGGCATCGGCCAGGGCTGCGATGCGTGATAACGCACGCGACCGACTTCAACACCGGATTCCTCATGCGTTTCGCGCCGGACGGCCTGCTCGATGGTTTCACCCGGCTCCACAAAACCGGCAAGGCACGAATACATGCCCGGCGCAAAATGCGCACCGCGACCAAGCAGGCAGAGGTCGCGCTCGATATCGATGGTCATCATTATGACAACGGGATCGGTGCGCGGGAAAATGGTATGGCTGCAGGCGGCGCAGATACGCTTGTAGCCGCCGATGCGCAGCTCCATGGTGCCGCCGCACTTTCCACAAAACCGATTGTCGGCGTTCCAGTGGGTAAGGCTGACGGCCTGGGCGACCTCGCTCAGCAATTCCTCATCGAGAAGATGGTCGCGATAAAGCGTGCGGGCGTCGGCGAGCTTGTAGTGGCTCGCGAGCTGATCCTCGGCAACGGCGACCGGCACCGCAATTCTCGGCTCGCCGGTTTCGCGATATCCGAGCAGCACGGCATTGTCGAAATCCGGCTGCAGTTCAGCCAGCTCATAGGCGGAAAACAGGGGATCGATGACCTGCTCGTCATGCTTCAGGACAAGTCGGTTGCCCGAGAAAGCGAAAATATGGGTGCCATCGATCTTCAGCGCATCGGCGACGCACTCTTCCGACCGCTTTTCGGCGAAACGGTCGAGGGCGTTCTTGGAAAAGGCTGTCAGCAGGCTTGCTTCGGGATGGGGGGCAGTGGTTTCAAAAATTTTCATGGAAATCATCAGAGCGCGCCGGAGATTTTTTTCATCAAAGTTTACTTTTCGCCCGCGGCATAGGGCACAGGCGTTCCGTGACCCCAGATGGGACCCGGCCAGCAGGTGTCGCCTTCATTGCGGGCGATTATATGGACATGAAGCTGCCGGACGATATTGCCCAAAGCACCGACATTGATCTTGGTGGCTCCGGTGATTTCTTTCAAGGCAGACGCGACGAGATTGGTCTCGAATGTCAGCATGGCCTGATCAAGCGGGGTGAGATCGAACAATTCACTGACGCCGTCTCGCTGCGGCACCAGCACCAGCCAGGGCCAGCGGTTGTCGTTTTGCAAACGCAGTTCACATAGTCCCAAACGCGTCACAAGCACGCTGTCGCGCGCCAGCCTGTCGTCCAGCCGGAATGTCTCCAAGGTGTCCTCCAGGTTGGTGGTGGACGAGCCACTCGCCAACCGGGTCAGGTCCGGAAGGAAGCAGCCCTAACGAGCCCGGCACGGGTCGCCGTGCCAGCCTCCCACCTTTTTTTAAAAGACGTGCTCAGCTTTCGCCGGGCCAGTTCAGCGCCCCAAGACAAACTGGCAAAACAAACTGGCGAGGCAATGAGCGACACCGTACCCACCACATCAAGCGAATCCCAGGTCGGGACCGGCTACCGGGTACTGGCGCGCAAATATCGCCCAAAGGATTTTTCCGATCTGATGGTCGGCCAGGAGCCGATGGTCCGCACGCTGACCAACGCGTTTGAGACCGGGCGTATCGCGCAGGCCTATATGCTGACCGGCGTCCGCGGCGTGTGAACATTGTCAGGCGATCATGGAAGGTCGCCATGTCGACGTGATCGAGATGGACGCCGCCTCCCATACCGGCATCGACGATATTCGCGAAATCATCGAGCAGGTGCGTTATCGCCCGGTCTCGGCGCGTTACAAGGTCTATATTATCGACGAAGTGCACATGCTGTCGATGCAGGCTTTCAACGGACTGCTCAAGACGCTGGAAGAGCCGCCGGAGCATGTGAAGTTCATCTTCGCCACAACGGAAATCCGCAAGGTTCCGATCACGGTTCTGTCACGATGCCAGCGTTTCGACCTGCGCCGCATC
>QFOL01000397.1 GCA_003241215.1 Agrobacterium fabrum | reverse complement strand
GACAGGGGGACATCTGTCCATGAGTACCTTTGAATTCCTGCTGCACGGTCTTGAGGTTGCCGCCCAACCCATGAACCTGCTCTATGCGCTGATCGGCGTCACGCTCGGCACCGCCGTCGGCGTTCTGCCCGGCATCGGCCCGGCGCTGACCGTGGCGCTGCTTCTGCCCGTTACCTACAGGCTCGACCCCGCCGGTTCGCTCATCATGTTCGCCGGCATTTATTACGGCGGCATGTATGGCGGATCGACCACTTCGATCCTGCTCAACACGCCTGGCGAAAGCGCCTCGATCGTGACGGCGCTCGAAGGCAACAAGATGGCCCGCAAGGGCAGAGGCGGCCCGGCGCTGGCCACCGCCGCCATCGGCTCCTTCGTCGCCGGCCTCATCGCCACCATCGCGCTCGCCTTCATCGCACCATACATCGTCAAGCTGGCGCTGGTCTTCGGCCCGCGTGAATATTTCGCGCTGATGGTGCTCGCCTTCGTTACCGTTTCCTCCGCTTTCGGGGATTCGGCGCTGCGCGGCCTCACCTCGCTGTTCATCGGCTTCGCGCTCGCCATCGTCGGCATCGACCAGCTGACCGGCCAGACCCGCATGAGCTTCGGTATTCCCGACCTGCTGGACGGCGTGGAAGTGACGACGCTTGCCGTCGCCATGTTCGCCATCGGCGAGACGCTGTTCATCGTCGCCCAGGGCAGCACCGGCCCGGACAAGGTCGAAGCCGTGAAAGGCTCCGTCTGGATGAGCGCGCAGGACTGGGCACGTTCCTGGAAAGCCTGGCTGCGCGGCACGCTGATCGGCTTCCCCATCGGCGCCATGCCGGCGGGCGGCGCTGAAATCGGCACCTTCCTGTCCTATGCGACCGAAAAGAAACTGACCAAATATCCGGAAGAATTCGGTGAAGGCGCCATCGAAGGCGTTGCCGGTCCGGAAGCCGCCAACAATGCGTCGGCCGCCGGCACGCTGGTGCCGCTGCTGACGCTCGGCCTGCCGACCACGGCGACCGCCGCCATCATGCTCGCCGGCTTCCAGCAATATGGCCTGCAGCCCGGTCCGCTGCTGTTTGCCACCAACCCGCAGCTCGTCTGGGGCCTGATCGCCAGCCTGTTCATCGCCAACCTGATGCTGCTGGTTCTGAACCTGCCGCTCGTCGGTCTCTGGGTGAAGCTGCTGACCATTCCGAAGCCGTGGCTTTATGCCGGCATCCTGCTGTTTGCAACGCTCGGCACCATCGGCGCCAACCCGTCGGTGTTCGAACTCGGCATGCTGCTCGCCTTCGGCATCCTCGGCTATATCATGCGCATCTTCGGTTATCCGATTGCGCCTGCGGTCGTTGGCCTCATCCTCGGTCCGCTTGCGGAACAGCAGCTGCGCCGCGCGCTCGCCATCGGCCAGGGCGATCCGGTCGTGCTGTTCACCTCGCCGATTGCCGTTGGCCTCTTCATCGTGGCAGCCGCCGCCTTCATCATCCCGCTCATCATGCGTATCCGCGGCCGTGGCGAGGTGCTGACGCAGCTTGCCGCCAACGAGGACTGAGAAACCAAGAGCCTCCCAAGGCAACTGGCCCCGTATCCTGCCGGATGCGGGGCCTTTTTTATTCACGCCAACGGGATGTGTGATGCAGATGCGGCCATGATATGATTCTGCCTCGAATGCAGGAGAAAGACATGCGCAAGATCGCGATCATGATGGTTCTGGCCCTTGCCGGCTGCGCCACCGCAGCCCCCGAGGTGGAACCCATTCCCGGCAGCATCACCTATGGCGGACAGCCGAGCACCAAATTGACCAAGTCTCCCGTCGGCAGCACGCTCAGCAATGAATTCGTGATGGGCGACGGGCGGCTGGCGATCGAGACCTACCGGATACAGCCGGATCGGTCGCTGAAGCTGGAGAGACGCGAAATCGTCGGCGACTGGCCGCCGGATTGAGACGCGGCTGTCTTGATGGTAAAACAGACGGATAAAAGGGCACCCACGAAATTGGCCCGGCCTCTCCTCACCCTCAACGTCATCCTCGGGCTTGACCCGAGGATCCATCACCCCACCGCAGTGGATCCTCGGGTCAAGCCCGAGGATGACCAGGAAGAGGTTAGAGCAAATGTTTCAGTGTCCGCACATTTCCCGCTCACCGCAATTCAGAACCGTTCTAAAACATAATTTTGATTTCCGCCGACCTTGCCAATAAAGCTGATAGCGAACATCAAGTTAACCCGGCGGGACGCTTTCCGCCGGTCCGGAACCATATTGCAAGGGACATATACGTGGCCATCAACTTCACCTTCCCCGTTCGGCTGCTGGCGGCAGCGGCCTTCAGCCTCGGCGCGATGACGGCAGGCGCTGAGGAAATGACGATCAAGCACGCGCAGGGCGAAACCGTGCTGAAGGCGGCGCCGAAGAAGGTTCTGGTTCTCGATATTCCCTCGCTCGACAATCTCGATGCGCTCGGCGTCGAGCCCGCCGGTGTCGTCGGCTCCAACCTGCCCACCTATCTGCAGAAATATGCCGATGGCAAATATCTGAAGGTCGGCACGCTGTTTGAGCCCGATTACGAGGCGATCAATGCGGCCGAGGCCGATCTCGTCATCGTCGGCGGCCGTTCGCGCGCGAAATATCCTGACGTTGCGAAGATCACGCCCGCCATCGATATGTCGGTGGATTCCAAGGAATTCATCGGCAGCGTCAAAGCCAATATCACCAAGCTCGGCGATATCTTCGGTAAGCAGGAAGAAGCCAGGAAGCTCGACGCCGCCATCGATGAAAAAGTCGCCAAGCTGAAGGAAATCGCACCCAATTCCGGCACGGCGATGATCCTCGTCACCAATGCCGGCAAGGTCGGCGTCTACGGTCCAAGCTCGCGCACCGGCTGGCTGCATACCGAAATCGGCTTCAAGCCGGTCGCAGCCGACATCGACGACCGCTTCGACCGCGGCGATGTCGTCTCCTTCGAATATCTGGCCGAGGTCAATCCCGAATGGCTGTTCGTGATCGACCGTGACGCCGGCATCGGCCGCGCCACCGACCCCGGCAAGGCGGCCGCGCAGGTGCTGGACAACGAGCTGGTGCACCAGACCAACGCCTGGAAGAAAAAGCAGATCGTTTATCTCGACCCGCAGGCGGCCTATATCGTCAGCAGCGGTTATACGGCGCTCTCCACCCTGCTCGATCAGGTCTACAAGGCCGTCTCGGAGAAGAAATCGTAAAAGCCTCTAGGCATCCGCTTCTGAAGGCTGCTCCATACTCGACGTCATCCTCGGGCTTGACCCGAGGATCCATC
>QFOL01000060.1 GCA_003241215.1 Agrobacterium fabrum | reverse complement strand
ACCCTTTGGAGTTGTAAACGGTGACGGATTAAGCCTGTTCCAGCCCGCTCTGAAGTCGCGCGCAACATAGTTTTAGGGGCTTCTCTAGTCAAGGCACTGACGATGGTTGTTGCAGCACAAATTAATCATGCAAAAACAACAGCTTGACCTCAAGCCGCCGTTTGACCGCGATGTTTCGCAAAGGAATCGGCATTTTTGACACGCAAAATGCGACAAATCGGCGGTGGTATCAGCTCCAGCCGCCACCATAGGTACGGTAAAAGACGTGCAATCCGATTCTGCCGACCTTCTTCATCGTGCGGCCCCAGGCGGGACGCACGTAGACGGCGTGATAATGGGTTGCCGAACCCACTTCCTTCAGCCAGATCTTGCCGGCGGTGGTGGCCATGGCCACTTCGCGCGCCATTTTCCAGTGGCGTTCGGAATTCACCCGGTCCTTGATATTGTCGCAGGCGAAGGAAAACTGGCAGCGGTTGCGCCAGTCCTTGTTCTGATAAACGACGCCGCAGATGGTTTTCGGATAAGCGGGATTGCGCACGCGGTTGAGGATGACCTGCGCCACGGCCGCCTGTCCCTTCACCGATTCTCCGCGCGCCTCGAAATAGATGCCGGATGCCAGGCATTGCTGCTCGGCTGCGGAAAACACCTCGGCCGGCAGCGGGGTCGCGGCCCATGCGTGGTCCTCGGCGCCGATCTGCGGCACGAAACGGCCCGCCTCCGGCTTTTTGAGAATGGCGTCGAACGGCGATTCACGGGCGAAATCCGGCGCGGCCGGTGCGTAAGCCGTCGCAAGAATATCCGGCGTGCGGTTGGTGACGAGCTCGGCCAGCATCGGCGAGACGCTCTTGTCCGCCTTCTTTTCGTCGCGGCGGAAATAGAAGGAGGCGAGTTCCACGTCGTTGCTGCCGCGTTTCGGCTTGACGAAAGCGGTGCGATCCCTGCGTTTCAGCGGCTCGATATCCAGCATGCTGGTGCGCTGCAGGACGGAACCGGCGGTGAAGGCCTTCGGCGGCTGCATGATTTCGGTTGCGACGATGCGGCCCTTCTTGGCTGCGCGGTTCACGCGCTCGCTGTCCGGCGTCGTCGGCTCACCCTTCTTGTTGGTGACAAAGGCGACCCGGCTGCCATCCGGCAGGGTCATGCCGCCGCCATGCAATGCGGCCTCCCCTGCGGGGTCATCGAAAGCCAGCGAGGCATTGTGAACGGAGCCAGCGGGAGAGGCCGTCAGCACCATGCGCCATTGCTCGCCGCCATTGTCCAGGCCGGCCAGAAGCGAGGCCAGATCCGCACGCGCGGTAAGAGAGGGAAAGACGAGCCAGGCGGCGAGGCCGAAGACGACGGGCGAGGTCCATTTTGACGCCCACCCCTGAAAGGACACGGGGGACCGAGGACGCATTACTCTTTTCGAACGCAAAACCAGCACTCCGAACACCGACAACCATATTTGCTACAGGTGTTCGAGAATCTCTTATTAACCTTGATGCTTGGTTAACGCCGCGCGCGGACGCGGTTTCACGTTAATGTGTAACCATCTTCCAATGATCAGACGACGACGTGCGAACCCAATTCCACCACGCGGTTGGCCGGCAGGCGGAAATAATCCGACGGATCGGCCGCCGTTTCGGCGAGCGCGATGAACAGGCGGTTCTGCCAGCCCGGCATGCCCGATTTCGGATCCGGCACCAGCTTGCGCCGGCCGAGATAGAACGAGGTCGACATGATGTCGAACTTGTAGCCGGTGCGCCTCAGATAGCCCAGCGCCTGGGTGACGTTCTGGGTTTCCATGAAGCCGAAATGCAGTTCGACCACGACAAAACGGTCGCTCATCTTCGTCAGCGTATAGCGATCTCCCGGATGCACACGCGGCTGGTCCTCGGTGCGGATGGTCAGGATGACGTTCTTGTCATGCAGGACATGGTTATGCTTGAGATTGTGCAGCAGCGCCGCCGGCACGGCCTCCGGATCGCCGGTCAGGAAGATCGCCGTACCGGGCACACGCACCGGCGCATGGGCGCTTTCCTTTTCCACCGAGGCGATGAAGGCCTTCAGCGGTATATCGATGCGGCGGGTCTTGGCGAAGAGGATCTTCGAGCCGCGCTGCCAGGTGGTCATGATGATGGTGAAGGCGATCGCCAGCATCACCGGCACATAACCGCCATCATGAATCTTGAGCAGGTTGGCGCCGAGGAACACCAGTTCCAAAAGCAGCAGCGGCGCCAGCACGGCAAGGGCCAGCCAGACCGACCATTGCCAGCGCTTGCGCACGAATTCGAAGAACATCAGGCTGGTGACGACCATCGCACCGGTGACGGAGATGCCATAGGCGGTGGCCAGCGCGTCCGAACTCTTGAAGGTGAGGACGAGCGCGACGACACCGAACAGCAGGATGGTGTTGACGGCGGGAAGGTAGATCTGCCCCGTATTGGTTTCCGAGGTGAAGAGGATTTCCATGCGCGGCAGGTAACCGAGATGGATCGCCTGACGCACCAGCGAAAACGCGCCTGTTATGACCGCCTGGCTGGCGATGATGGTGGCGGCGGTGGCCAGAATGACGGCCGGCAGGATCGCCCATTGCGGGAACATCAGGTAGAACGGATTGGCCATCGCCGTCGGGTCTTTCAGAACCAGCGCGCCCTGCCCGAGATAGTTCAGCGTCAGCGCCGGGAAAACCAGACAGAACCACGCCCACTGGATGGGACGGCGGCCGAAATGGCCAAGATCGGCATAAAGCGCCTCTGCGCCGGTGATCGTCAGGAACACGGCGCCGAGAACGACAATGCCGTAAAAACCCTCATTCGACAGAAATTCAACGGCATGCCACGGATTGAAGGCATAAAGGATGCTGAAATCGTCGGCGATGTGGAAAAGTCCGGCAAGGCCCATGACGATGAACCAGACAGCCGTAATCGGCCCGAAAAATTTCGCCACCGTCCCCGTGCCGTGGGACTGGATGGCGAAGAGGCCGATGAGAATGCCGACTGAAATCGGGATGACGAAATCATCCATCGCCGGCGTGACCAGTTTCAGGCCCTCCACCGCCGACAGCACCGACAGCGCCGGCGTGATCATGGCGTCGCCCAGGAACAGCGCCGCGCCGATGAGGCCGAGCACGATGAGAACACCGCGATGGGTGCCCGCCGTTTTCATTAGCAGCGCCAGCAGCGACAGCGTGCCGCCCTCGCCGTCATTGTCGGCGCGCAGAAGAAGCGTGATATATTTAAACGTCACGATGATCGTCAAAGACCAGATCATCAGGGAGATCAGGCCGATGACCTCGTTTTCGGTGACGCCGTCATAGGCGATCGGCCGCAGGGCCTCGCGGAAGGCATAAAGCGGGCTGGTGCCGATATCGCCGTAAACGACGCCAATGGAACCAAGTATCCCGGCGTAAAGCCCCTTGTTCTTGTGCGCGTCATCCGCATCCGGCTTCTCGGCAAGATCCTTGTCAGCAATCTGGGACATGATGATCCTGGCTCCTCAGAGCCAGCCCTTCCAACGAAAAAAGAGAAACGGGATGATTGCGGACATCAGCATGACGACCAGCGCAAGAGGATACCCAAATGTCCAGTTCAACTCCGGCATGAGCTGAAAGTTCATTCCATAAATCGAGGCCACCAGGGTCGGCGGCAAAAACACCACCGAGGCAATGGAGAAAATCTTGATGATGCCGTTCTGCTCGATGTTGATGATACCGAGCGAGGCGTCCAGCAGGAAGGTCAGATTGCCGGAAACGAAGGAGGCGTGCTCCGTCAGGGACTGGATATCGCGGGAAATCGACTTACCCTGTTCACGTGCGCCCTTGTCCTCGCGAACCTGGTCGCTGGTGGACAGGAAGGTCTGTAGGCGCGCCAGCGAGGCGAGGCTGTCGCGAACCTTCGAGATCAGGCGGTGGTAGCCGGCGATATTGGTCAGGCGGTCTTCGAGATAACGCGGCGCCTTGCGCTTGGCCCGCGACTGGCTGCCGAGAATATCGGCGGCGAGATTGTCGATACCGGCAACCGAGTTTTCGAGAATTTCCGCCGTGCGGTCGACGATGGTTTCGAGCAGCTTCAGCAGAAGCGCCGCGCCGCTGCGCATGTCGTGCGGCACGCGGGTGATGGCGGCAATAAAAAGATGGAAGGATTTCGGCTCGGCATAACGGATCGTCACCAGACGCTTGCCGGCCAGGATGAAGGCGACATCGGTCAGGCGCGGATCGTCCGAATCCGCCTTCCACACCAGGGAGGCCGTCATGAAGACATTGCCGTCTTCCATATAAAGCCGGCTGGAAGGCTCGATATCCTTCAGGTCCTCTCGGGTGGGCAGATCGAGCCCCAGCAGCATTTCCACATGCTGCTCTTCCGCCCTGTCAGGATTGACGAGATCGATCCAGACGATGTCGTCGGGAATCGGTCCGGAGCCGTCGTCACACGACAGGCTGATCGCCTCGCAATTGGCGCGATAGGCATTTATCAATCCGTTTCTCCGCTCCACATTGCAGGCTTCAGCCGCAATGCTGCTTAACATATCCTGTTTGCGGTCGGCAAACCTTTGGATGACACTTCAGGGAATACCGCAGCCGGCGGGATCTCATATCCCGACAGCCCGATGGACCAAGAGCCAAACGGCGCAGGCGTATGCGCCCAAAGCGAGATGCAATCAAGCAATATTTTTTCGCGACAGCATTGCAGGCGAAGCATTTCTGGAGTTCAACCCCGGAAAAACCGCCCGATACTGGCGATTAATCTTCTGTTTTCAAAGGACTATTCGAGGCCTGACGGCGCCCGTTCGGGTTTTGGCCGAGGCCGGGGCGCTATTCGAAAACGATTCTCGGCGCGGCCTTTCTCTCGCCTGCGCCGATCCGCGCCCAGACCTTTTCGGCGATATCGCGATAGATCGCGGCCTGCGGGCCATCAGGCTCGGCCACGACGACGGGCGTTCCGGCATCCGAATATTCACGGATGGAGATGGTGAGCGGCACCTCTCCGAGGAACGGCACGCCGATCCTTTCAGCTTCCGCCTTCGCACCGCCGTGACCGAAAATATCGTAGCGCGCGCCGGTATCGGGCGCGATGAAATAGCTCATATTTTCGATGACGCCGAGCAGCGGCACTTCCACCTTGCGGAACATGGTGATGCCCTTGCGCGCATCGAGCAACGCCAGATCCTGCGGCGTGGAGACGATGACGGCGCCGGCAAGCGGCACCTGCTGGGCGATGGTGAGCTGCGCATCGCCCGTGCCGGGCGGCATGTCCAACACCAGCACATCCAGCTCGCCCCAGGCCACTTCGCGCAGCATCTGCATCAGCGCGGACTGCACCATCGGTCCGCGCCAGATCATCGCGGCCTCCTCATCCACAAGAAAACCCATGGACATGACTTTCAGCCCGTAATTTTCCATGGGGAGGATGATGCGGTCTTCCTGCTGTTTCGGACGGCCGGAAATTTTCAGCAGTCGCGGCAGTGAGGGACCGTAAATATCGGCATCGAGCATGCCGACCCTGAGGCCGAGCGCCTGAAGGCCGAGCGCCAGATTGACTGCGGTCGTCGACTTGCCGACCCCGCCCTTGCCCGAGGCCACGGCGATGATGGCGCCGACACCCGGAACACCCACCTTCGCCGAGCGCGGCTGCGCGGCCGGGCGACCGGTTGCGGCGGCGGGACGCGCCGGTGCGGGCTGCTGCTGGCCGGGCTTGCGGTCGGCCGTCAGCGCAACGACCGCGCCGGCAATGCCTTCCACGCTTTTGGCCGCCCGTTCGGCCGCAAGCCTCAAGGGTTCCATTTCCGCCGCCTTGTCGGCCGGCACCGTAATCGAGAAATAGGCTTTCGCCTCGGCGATGAAGATTTCCGAAACCATGCCGAGCGCGACGATGTTTTGACCGCTGCCCGGATAGATGACGGTTTCCAACGCCTTTTCGACCTGGTTCCTGCTGACCTCTGCCATATTTCCACTCCGCTCTATCGTCCGGCCGGGTAAGGGCTATATTCCGGCCATCCATAGACAAGCCGAAGCGCTTCGCCAATGCCAAAGCGCGAACGTGACGCATTCGCGACGATTTAACGCTGCAGCTTCAGATTTCGTCGTCCATCTCGAGCGTTTCCGGATCGAAAACATGGCCGTCGAAAAAACAGTCGGGACCGAGCACGAGGCCCGTACGGGATGCGCCGACATGAACCGGCTCACGCAACGTGCCCTCCAGCTTCAGATTGGCGCCCGGCACCGGCACAAAAAGCGGCTTCATGGCCTTGCGGAAAATATCCGGCCGATAGGCGTTGCGTGCGGCCTCCACCAGGGCCGCATTGAACCGCTGATCGGCGGAAACCTCGCCCCAGCGCAACATCTGGCTGAAGAACCACAGGGCCTGGCTCTGCCACGGGAAATTGGCGGCCTTGGCGCTCGTTACGAAAAACTCCTGAAAACGCTGCATGTCCTTCTGCGAGGTGGAGATATAGCCCGTCAGCGCCGGCAGCAGGTGCTCGCCGTTCTCATCCATATATTGCGGGGCGGCAAGGATACCGGCCAGCTCCTCGATATTGGCGGCATTGGCGCACCATTCGCCGGCGCGGTAAAGCGCACGCAGCAAACCCTCCAGCGGGGCGGCATTCTCCTCCGCCCAGCCTCTTTTCACGGCCAGCATCTTTTCCGGCGCATTGTGCCAGATCAGCGCCCCGGTGGTGACGATCCGCCCCGCCCCGCCAAGCACCACGGCGCTGCCGGCCGGTTCGGCGGTACAGAGCGCATCGACCTTGCCGCTTTCCAGGAGCGCCGGCATCGCCTTCGGCAGGGCTTCGACGATTTCCATATCCCGGCCAAGCAGCACGCCGCAGCTTCCGAGCAGATAACGCAGCGCATAAAAGGGCGTGGAGACAATATCCTCGACGGCAAAGACCGGCGGATTCTCGCCCGCAGCCCGGCGTGCGGCGCAGACACGGGCCATCGCCCGTCCGAAAGCCGCCGGATCCGGCAGCTTCAGCCCTTCGCGATAAAGTTCGTCATAAAATCCGTGCGAAACGGTCGTTGCCGATCCGCCAAGGGAGAGCGTGAAAACGCCGACAATATCGGCCGGGAGATCGTCGAGGCCGACCGCGGAACCGACGGGGATCGGGGCCGGCAGATGCGCGGCATGGACGCCACCCTCGCCGAGCGCCGCAAGCACGGCGCGCGCGGACTGTTTTCGGAAAAGTTCGAGTTCTATGCCTTCATCGGCAGCAAAGCCTTTTTCGGCAGCGGCTATCAGCACGGCGCAGTCGATAGTCGGAGAAAATCCTGCTTTTACCTTATGCCGTTCCGGCAAACGATTTCTCCTTTCCGGTGATTCGAAGGAAGGATCGCCCAGGAAGCGGTTTATCACAATGATAAAATTAGGATTTCGCTATTTTATCAGCCCCACTCGCAACGCTTTTGCGACAGCCTGGGTGCGGTTGACCGTATCGAGTTTTTTCGTCGCGCGGTTCAGGTAATGATTGATGGTATGTTCCGACAGCATCATGATTTCAGCGATTTCGGCGCTGGTCTTGCCGGCGGCGGTCCAGTTCAGACAGTCGATCTCCCGCTCGCTCAATGTTTCGGGAACCCTGAAATCGAGGCGGCGTATTTCAGACAGCCGGGCAAAGACATGGCTGGAAATGTAAAAAAGCTCCGCTAGCCGGCTGGCGGACAGCGCGGTCTTGTTGCCGGAAAAGGATACCGCCCCCCGTCGCATGGTGATGTCGTGAACGGGAAACCACACCGAATTGATCATCTCGAACCGTTCGAAGAGGTTGATCACGGTTTTCTTGGCGGTTTCTCCGTCGCCTCCGGCCAGAAAATCCACGGAGACGGAAAAGGGTACGGTGGTTTTTTTCAACTGCGCCATTACCAGGCTGGTCTGCAACAGGCCCTCTTCATCGTAACGCTGCAGAAGCTCGGCCGGCCAGCTCGTGATGATCGTGTATTGCGATAGTTCGCTCGCCACTTCCGAAGACAGATCGAGCACCATGAAGGCCCTGAATTCCCAGGCCTCCGTCAGCCGCTTCAGAAACCGGAATATATCGAATTGGGTGTTGAGATCGGCGATCTCGCGAACGCAATCAACACCAATCGACTGAACGGCGGCCGTCTCTGTTTTCTGCATCAAAGCTGTTCTTCGAGAATGAGAAAATGCCGCCGCAAAGACCCGCCTTTGCCCGGAAATCGTGGCGGATGTTACTCACCAAAACGATTCATGCAAACAAAAGTTGAAAACTTAATTCAGAATAGTCGAAAATAATGTTGGAGGCATCGGAATGGGTGCATGCAGGGCAGTTCCACCTGCGGAAATCCACGGGGCCGCGCCCCGTTTTTTTCCTCAACCATCCGCAACCGGGGATAATCTGCAGGCAAGATCGTCGGAAATCCTGTCGGCGGTCTCGCGCACCAGGGGGGCCCATTTGCGGAGCTGCTCGACATCCACGCGATAGGCTGGGCCGGTGACGGAAATCGCCGCCCGAAAATTGCGGCCGGGCGCCCGGACCGGTGCGGCGACACAGTGAATTCCGATCTCGTGTTCCTGAAGGTCGAAACCGTAGCCATTGTCGCTGATGGCCGCCACATCGGCCATCAGCGCTTCCGGCGTGGTGATCGTATTTTCCGTGAAGCGATGGAAGTCCAGCCCTGTGGCGAGTTCCGCCAGATCATCGGCTGACAGCAGCGACAGCGCCGCCTTGCCCACCCCGGTGCAATAGGCTGGCGAGGTTTTTCCGACCTGCGAATGCATGCGCAATGTGTGCTGCCCCTCCATCTTGTCCAGATAGGTCACCTGTCTGCCGTTCAGCACGGCGAGATGCACCGATTCCTGCGTCATCTCCTGCAAGGCCGCCAGGTGGGGGGCCGCGACGCTGCGCAGGTCGTTGCCGCTCCAGGCTTTCGCGGCCAGTTGCAGCAACCTCAGCCCCACGGCATAGGTCTGGTCGGCAGCGTGATCGACAAGGCCTTCGGCAACGAGATGGGCGAGCTGGCGGTGAACCGTGCCGCGCGGCTGGCCGCAGGCTTCGACCACATCGGTAAAACGCATCGGCTTTTCGGCAAAGGCGATCAACTCCAGCAGCGAGACGGCCTTGCCGAGCGTGCCCGTCTCAACTCCGGCCTTCCGTTGCGCCGCCGGAACCGTTTCAGGCTTTTGCCCATTGGGCTTTTTATTATCGGGCATGGCAACCACCACCATCATCTGCCTTGACATAAGCGTGACGCCAAGAGAATAATTCCATTTAGTAAAATCTAGTTCCAAATAATGGAACAATCAAGCCTTTCAATGGACGAGATAACGCCGATGAAGCAAGCCCAATTTCCAGACCTCAAGGATGCGGGCGTGCTTATCACCGGCGGCGGTTCCGGCATCGGGGCGTCGCTGGTGGAAGCCTTTGCGATGCAGGGCGCGAAGGTTTCGTTCATCGACATCGCCGAAGAGCCGAGCCTGGCGCTCGTCAAACGGCTTGCGACAACGGCGCAACATCCGGTCCACTTCTTCAAGACAGACCTTCGCGATATTGCGGCGATCGGCAAGACGGTGGAGGCGGCGGCTTCCGCCAACGGCGGCATCAAGGTGCTGGTCAACAACGCCGCCTGGGATGACCGCCACGACATAGACACGGTGACGGAAGCCTATTGGGACGCCAATCAGGCGGTCAATCTCAAGCAGATGTTCTTTACGGTTCAGGCAGCGCTGCCCTATCTCCGGCAGACGAAGGACGCCTCCATCGTCAATTTTTCGTCCATCTCGTTTCTGCTCAACATGGGCGAGCTGCCCTCCTATGCGGCGGCCAAGGCCGGCATCATCGGGCTGACGAAAAGCCTTGCCGGCCGGCTGGGGCCGGACAATATCCGCGTCAACACGCTGCTGCCCGGCATGATCGTGACGGAGCGGCAGAAGGAACTATGGCTGACGGATGAGGGCATTGCCGCCACCACCGCGCGGCAATGTCTGAAACGCACGCTCGTCGCCGCCGATCTGGCGGGCCCGTGCCTGTTTCTCGCATCATCGGCATCGGGCGCCATCACGGCGCAATCCATAATCGTAGACGGAGGCCTCCTATAATGTCTGAACCCGCTTTCATCGCCGTCGACTGGGGTACGACCAGTTTCCGGCTCTGGCTCATGAGCCGATCGGGTGCGGTGCTGGCGGAGCGCAGAAGCACGGAAGGCATGACCACGGCCATGCGGACCGGTTTTGCCGATGTACTGCAATCGCATCTCGACGCCATCGGCGCGCCGGAAGGTTTGCCGGTTCTCGTCTGCGGCATGGCAGGCGCGCGGCAGGGCTGGGTCGAGGCGGGTTACATCGATGTGCCGACATCGCTTTCGGCGGTTCTCGACGGCGCGGTTCGCGTGCCGGGCCAGGCGCGGGATGTGCGGATTCTGCCGGGGCTGGCGCAGCGGGACAAAAACGCGCCCGACGTCATGCGCGGCGAGGAAACGCAGTTGCTCGGCGCTCTCGCTTCCTCGGACGCCGGTGAAAAGCTCGTCTGCATGCCCGGCACCCATTCCAAATGGGTGACCGTCAAAGATGGCGGCGTGACCGGCTTTGCCACGTTCATGACCGGCGAACTCTTCGAAGTCGTCTCGAAACAGACGATCCTTTCCCATGCGGTGGCCGAGGCCGAAGCCTTTACCGGCAAGCATGCGGCCTTCACGGCGGCGGTGCGCGACATCTATGCCAATCCGCAGCTCGCGACCAATCGCTTTTTCACCCTTCGCTCCGGCCAGTTGCTGCACGGCCTTACCGCCACCGACGCCAAGGCCAAGCTTTCCGGCATCATGATCGGGCTGGAAATCGCCGGCGCGCATTCGACAGCGCGGCGCGAGACGCCGGTGGTGCTGATCGGTTCCGGTGCGCTCGGCGCGCTTTATGAGGGCGCCTTCACCGCCCTTGATATCCACTATACGGTCATTGACGCCGACGAAGCCGTGCGGCGCGGATTGCTGGCCGCTGCAAATGCCATCTGGCCATAAGAAGAAAGATCGACCATGCGTATTCCCTTCCCTTCCATCAAATATCCGCTGATCGCCATCCTGCGCGGTCTGAAACCCGAGGAAACCGAAGGCGTCGTCGGCGCGCTGATCGAAACCGGCTTCCGGGCCATTGAAATCCCGCTCAACTCACCCGATCCGTTCCGCTCGATCGAGATCGCCGCAAAGATGGCGCCTGCCGATTGCCTGATCGGCGCGGGCACCGTGCTCAGCGTGGAAGACGTGGCCTCGCTGGACGCGGCCGGCGGCAAGCTGATGGTCAGCCCCAATGCCGATGCCGATGTGATCGTTGCCGCGCGCGTCAAGGGCATGGTGACGATGCCGGGTGTTCTCACCCCCACCGAGGCGCTGGTGGCCGCGAAGGCCGGCGCGACCGGGCTGAAATTTTTCCCCGCCAGCATCATCGGCCCCGCCGGCATCAATGCCATCAGGACGATCCTGCCGAAGGATCTGGTCATTGCCGCCGTCGGCGGCGTCTCGGACAGGAATTTTGCCGAATATACCTCGGCCGGCATCGTCGCTTTCGGGCTTGGCACCAGCCTTTACAAACCGGGCATGACGGTAGCGGAGGTGCGCGAACGCGCCGCTGTCACACTTTCAGCCTATGATGCAGACATCGGAGGATAAGAGCTTGGCGACTGTTTTTCCCTTTGCCGGACGCGTTCTGGACGAGACTCCGATGCTGCTCGGCGAAGGCCCGACCTTCGACCCTGCGACCGGCACCGCCTGGTGGTTCAATATTCTCGAACGGGAACTGCATGAGCTGCATCTTTCCTCCGGCCGCAAGACCATGCACGCCCTGCCCTTCATGGGCAGTGCGCTCGCCAAGGTCAGCGACAGCAAACAGTTGATCGCCTCCGATGACGGGCTTTTCCTGCGTGACACCGCAACCGGCGTGCTGACGCTGCATGCCGAGCTGGAAATGGACCTGCCCGGCAACCGCTCCAATGACGGGCGCATGCACCCCTCCGGCGCGCTGTGGATCGGCACCATGGGCCGCAAGGCGGAGACCGGTGCGGGCAGCATCTATCATGTCGCGAAGGGCACCGTGACCAAGCTGTTTGCCGAGATCAGCATTCCGAATTCGATCTGCTTCTCGCCCGATGGCGCAACGGGATATTACGTCGATACCAAGGTGAACAAGCTGATGCGGGTGCCGCTCGATGCCGAGACCGGCCTTCCCGCAGGCAAGGCTGAAGTCTTCATCGATTCCACCGGCATCAAGGGCGGCATTGACGGATCGGTCTGCGATGCCGAAGGGCATATCTGGAACGCCCGCTGGGGCGTGGGTGCGGTGGATCGCTACGATATGGACGGTAATCACATCGCCCGATATGAGGTGCCCGCAGGACAGACGACCTGCCCGGCCTTCATCGGCCCCGACGCATCTCGCCTTCTCGTCACCTCGGCGCGCGAACATCTCGATGACGACGCCATTGCCGCCAATCCGCAGCATGGGTTGACGTTCGAGCTGGGGGTTGAGGTGAAGGGGCGGTTCGAGCCGCTTTACAGGCTCTAAGGCGCAGGTTCGGAAAAACAGCACCTGGAACGCTCAATGTAATGGCGTTCCAGAGCCCCACATTCATGGTCACCCGGTTTTCAGGAAATATCCGACAATATCTCGCGATAATTCTCGTGCAGATACCGCTGGGTCGCGGCGGCATCGGCGGGGCGGCCGTAGAAATAGCCCTGCCCCATGGCGCAGCCGAGTGCGCGCAGCTTTTCCTCTTCCGCCCGTTCTTCGATCCCTTCGGCAACGACTTCGAGATCGAGCCCCTCGCACATGGCGACGATGGCCTTGATGATATGTTCGGAAGGGCGGTCGCTGCTGATGCGCGAGACGAAGGCGCGGTCGATCTTCACCTTGTCGAAGGTGAAATCCCGCAGGCGGCCGAGGCTCGACTGGCCGGTGCCGAAATCATCGAGCGAAATGCGCACGCCGGCGCTCTGCAATTCGCTGATGATGCGCTGGGCGGTATCGGCGGAAGTCATCACAGCCGTTTCGGTGATTTCAAGCTCCAGCCGGTGCGGGTCAAGGCCGACACGCGAGAGGATGGAGAGAATATTGTCCGCCGTGCTGGGGTCCATCAATTGCGCCGACGAAAGATTGAAGGACAGAAAGAGTTCACGTGGCCAGAACAGCGCCGCTTCCGCCGCCTTTCTGAGCAGGGCTTCCGACAGTGCATCGATAAAACCGCGCTCTTCAGCCAGCGGCACGAAAACGGCGGGCGATACGAAACCGAGGTCCGGATCGTTCCAGCGGGCCAGCGCCTCGAAACCGATGACTTTCGCCTCTTCGAGCCTGACGATAGGCTGGAAATGCACGTCGATGGCGTCGGTAATGATGGCGTTTCTGAGCGCCTGTTCCAGCTGCGTGGCGCGCTTCATTTCCTGCGCGATCTCGCGCGAATAGACCGTGATCTGGCCGCGGCCACGTCTCTTGGAGCGATAGAGCGCCGTCTCGGCGCTTTTCAGCAAATCCTCGAATTCATCGCCGGCAAAGGGATAGATGGCAAAACCGAAGGAGGAGGACAGGCGCACATTGCGGTCGCCGAGATCGTAAGGGGCCGAAAGCACGTCCTTGATCATGTTGCCGATGCGCTCGGCGCCGGTGCGTTCGAAGACCAGCGGCAGCACGAAGGCGAATTCGTCGCCGTCATGGCGCGTCACAATCGCGCCATCGGGAATGCAGGCCTTCAGCCGATGCGCGACCTGGCAGAGGATTTCATCGCCCGCCTGCACACCGAAAAGATCGTTGATGGGTTTGAAGCCGTCTATATTGGCGATGCCGACCGTAAAGGGTGCCGGATCGCTGGAGCGCTCGCTGGCAAGCATACGAATCTTGTCCCGCAGACGGTAGCGATTGCCGAGCCCCGTCAACGGATCGCTGTAGGCCATCGCCTGCAGCTCGTTCTGGCTGACCTGCAACGTTTGCGGTTCTGCCCGTTTCATTCCTGCATCTCGTGAATCCTGTGTCGACCGCGCTCACAATGCAGGGCAAGTATTAAAAAAGCCATAGCCTCCGAGCAAAGGACGCTTCAGGCCTGCAACCGCAACCCATCCTTGCCGAAAAGCCGCAGGAAAACCGCCTCGACCATATCCGGGCTGACAGGTTTCAACAGCATGTCGTCCATGCCTGATGCCAGGCATTTGTCGAGATCGCCCTCGAATGCGTGGGTGATGACGCCGACGATGGGAATGTGCTTTTCGCCGCCGAGGCTGCGCATGCGGCGCGCGACCTCGAAGCCGTCTATGTCGCCTAGCGTGGTGTCGAGCAGGACGGCGGAGGGCGATTGTTCCGTAAAGAGACGCAAGGCTTCCTCACCCGAGGTGGCAAGCCGCCAGGACAGGCCCAGGCCTTCGAGTATCTGCGAAAAGACGATCTGGTTGACCCTGTTATCCTCGACAAGAAGTATCTCGCAGACGCCGCCGGTCTTGAGGATTTCGGGCAGGTCATCCGTCATGATTTCCCAATCCTCGTCGGCGGCTTTTTCCTTCGGTAAGGATTTCAGTCCGGCCGCGAGATGATGCAGCAGCGATGCGTCGATCTCCTCT
This sequence comes from Agrobacterium fabrum, assembly GCA_003241215.1. Taxonomy (GTDB): domain Bacteria; phylum Pseudomonadota; class Alphaproteobacteria; order Rhizobiales; family Rhizobiaceae; genus Agrobacterium; species Agrobacterium fabrum_A. The sequence goes on along the minus strand of QFOL01000060.1, from coordinate 1,735 downwards.
TCCTCGATGGTGACGACGGGCAGATCGTGCGCAGCGGCAATGTCGAGGCATGCGACGCTCATCTGGGCGTCGACGACGACAACATCGATCTTCACCCCGGCGGCGGCGGCGACGTCGATGAATGCCCGTTGCTCGTCCTCGCTCGTCACGGCCGCATGGTCCATGCCGCCTGCGGCAAGCCGCCGGGCGGCAGCCTCCGCAAAACGCCCGCTGTCGGAAACGATCAGCACCGCCTTGCTCTTCAAAAGCCCGCCGCGGCTGTCCGGCTCCTCATCCTTGCCATAAACGGAAGCGACGAAGGGGACATGTTCGAGCGAGGGGATGACGGGCATGCCGTTGGCATCGATGGTGGCGAGCGCGGTCACGTCCTCCATCGTCGTCACCAGAAAATACCGGCCGGGCCTGCCCACACGCTGCTTGCGGGTGATCGTCAGCACCTCTTCGCCATTCAGGCGTCTTACCCTTTCAGGGATGATGCTCGGCGTGCCGCTGTCCAGCACCATGCGATCGGCCGCATTGATCCGCCCGGCGACCTTGCGCGAATGCAGATCGAAAACGGTGCGGCCGAGAATGCTCTCCGGGCTGGTTTCGACCAGCGCGCAGGCGGATCTGTTGACGGCGGCATAGGCCAGGTTGCGATCCTTGACGAAGACCGGAAACGGCAGATTGTCGAGAATATCCTCAATGAGCTGCACCCGCTCAAGGTCGATGCGCCATTGCTCTTCGCGTTTCTTCTGTTCGGAAATATCAGCCACCACGCTGATGCCGAGGCCGGACGGCAGGCGGTTCATGACGAAGCGCAGGAAGCGTTCTCCCCTCAGCCGCTCGATTTTTTCCGACCGTTCCTTCCAGTGCAGCGCCAGCCGCTCGCCGATCCATTCTTCCCGGCCGAGCTGACGGGCATTGGCGGAGAGGCTTTCCGCCTCGAGCAGATAACAATCGTAAAGCGCGCTCAGATAGTCGCGCAGCCGCGCGCCCGGACCGATGACGGCCTCTTCCAGCGGAAAGAAGCTGAGGAGTTTCCGGCTCGCGAAAATAATGTGATCGTTACGGTCGTAAACGACGATCGCCGCGCCAAGCGCGTCGCAAAGGGCATCAAGCATCACCGTGTGAACGCCCGCGCCAGAGGACGCCAAATCACTCAACTGCAAACTCCCGCCTGTTTTTCAGGGGTCAGGCTTATGTTTCTATTGGAATCGCCCCAGGGCAAATGCCGGGATGAAACGAAAAATTCCGAAAAAGAGACATCAGGGTCTGCCACTTGAAGCAGTCTTGAGGGGAAGATGACGCTCACCCATAGTCGACGTCACACACCGCCCGGCGAAGGCGGCCCCGTTCCTGCGGTCATTTCAAGCCGTCCCACCATAATCAAGGCCGATTAAAGGCGGATTAACGCTTACCCGGATGTTGACGGAAACGATCAAATGCCCAACAGGCGGCAAAACATGTGCAAATGTCCGGCAGTTGAGTTTTTTGCTTTCGAAGCCCCGGCGAATCCGCGAAAATGACGATCATGGCCATCAAGCAGCTTTCAGAAACCCTCATCAACCAGATCGCCGCCGGCGAGGTCATCGAAAGACCCTCCAGCGCCACGAAGGAACTGGTGGAAAACGCCATCGACGCCGGCGCAACCCGGATCGAGATCGCCACGGCGGGCGGCGGCAAGGGGCTGGTGCGGATTACCGACAATGGCTGTGGCATGTCGCCGGCCGATCTGGAGCTTGCGGTCAGGCGG